>JBHLKC010000038.1:0-20992 GCA_048887065.1 Candidatus Hodarchaeota archaeon | reverse complement strand
AAATGGACTCTCCAATGCCATGCAAATTGAAAAACTCCAAAATACTGTTGATATTCTTTATCGGAACCTTGAGGAAAAAAACAACAGGATTTTGCAACTTGAACAACAGGTTTCGGATAGTAGTAATTCACAACTTGACCCTTCTATAACAAGAATTATTGAGAAGTATTCAGATATGATTTCAAGTTCTGCTAGACAACGTGGTGTTTCTCCAGCGGAATTATTAGAAACAGGAATTCCTCAGATAACTGATCCAAATTTCCATTTAATAACAAAAATCGTATCAGTCGTTGTGAATGAAAGCCAAAAAGAGCAAGATTCAATTGATCGTACAATTGCTCGTTCTTTTATTAGAAAAGCTCGCTCACTAGACTTATTATGAGGTAAGCAATGTGCCCGATTCAATAGAACAAGAAACGATTAATAAGCTTACCTCTGTTGAGAGCGTGTTAAAAAACCCCTTTAAAAATTTAGAGGACGTCTTAACTCAACTGGGAAAAATAAACAGAGAATCGAAACAAGATATAGAAAGGGGGGAAGAAAAAAGAAATTTTGTAGATCAGAATACCGTGGGGGCAAGAAGGGAGTCTATTTCTATTGAAAGCGTGTTTGATACCCCTATTGAGAGTTTAAGTGGGATTTTGGCCGAACTAGGTAAAATGTTCAGGGTTTGTCAAATTTGTGGTACGGGAACTAGTCAAGAAGAGCTAATTTCAGGTGTTTGTATCAAATGCTATCATATACGAGAACAAGTAAGTTTTGAGAATGGAAAAAGAGATAGAGTTGGAGAGGAAAATGATCTAATTCCCTTAAAAAGTCGCGTTGGGAAATTAGAAGCCCAAGTTGAAGATATGAAGTCGAAATATCAAAGATTTAATTCAACACCTCAAGATTTCATGAGTGAAATTGTTGATGAAATCCTCATAACTATCCGTAGAGATATTCAAACAGAGTTCAACACGATGAGAAATAACCTATCATTTGGCCAAAATACTCAGATTTCCAAAAGTGTTAGCCCAACCCCCCCACCTCCGCCTTCAGAATCATTTGTAGCTGACAAAAAACAATTACATTTCGAAATTGATTTTTCTAAAATGAAGCTTTCTGAATTAAAAGAATTTGCACCTGAATTTTTAGAATCACTACCACTTAGTAAAAGAAATCAGTACAATAGCCGCTTGAAAGAATTACAATTGATAAAACAAATGACACCTAAGCAAAGAAAAGAATACTTTGCAAAAAAGAAGCGGGAAAAAGAACAAGAAGTTAATTTCAAAAACCTGAAAGAGTCTCTAATTAAATTGGAAGAATCTGACAACTCACTATTTACAAAGATGAGAAAGTTAGCAGATAAATCTGTATTAGCTGGGAGAGGTACTTTAGGCATTTTTGAACCAAAAATGATCTATGTAAACTGTTATGTCTGTAATAAAACGAATGAAATACTTGAGGGGGAAGTTGCTCCCTGTAAACACTGTAAAACACCTTTAAATGTGAGGTAGATTATGGAAAAAGCTCTGTTGATAAGTATAGGGAATGAGCTGTTATCTGGGAAAACAATAAATACAAATGCGACATTTTTAGCAAAGAAACTTACAAAATTAGGTTTTCTTATTCATAAAATTCTGACGATCCCTGATGACCAAAAAATCGTTTCGGAAGAAATTTCTCGGGCGTTATCAGATGTTAATTATCGGCTTATCCTTATAACAGGTGGCTTAGGCCCGACTTGGGATGATTCAACATCGTCTTTTTTAGCGAAAGCATTGAATACTGAACTTGAGCTAAATTCTGAAGCTTTATCAATTGTAACACGACGATATGCAGATTTATTTAAGGAAAAACTAGTTGACACAGCAGAAATCACTCCTTCGCGCGAGAAAATGGCTTTTCTACCTATCAATGCAAAACCAATTGATAATCCAGTTGGGACTGCTCCAGGAATTTTCTATAATCATAAAACCTCAAATACTTGGGTTATTTGTTTTCCAGGGGTTCCCCGTGAAATGGAGGAAATGTATCATCTGGTAGAACCTAAAATTATCTCTTTAATTAATGAGAAAAAAACGAACTATCATGAAATAGAATTCTACACACCATTTACTGATGAATCTTTACTTGCCCCCTTACTAGATAAAGTGCGGAAAAAACATGATGTATGGATTAAATCTTTACCAGAAACATATCAGGAAGAAAAAAAAATTCACATAATTATTTCCAAGGCGTCAAACTCTGTAAATGCCAAGGAAGAAGTTCTAGCTGCAAAATTATATCTTCAGAAAATCATGAACTCTTCTTATTCTGGTAAATAAGCACTTTAAATATCCTTAAATATGAATTTGGGACTGAACCAATGTGAACATTCCTTTTATTCAACATAAGTGTCGAATGAACATTTAAAGGGTATACTGGGAATGTTGTAATTTGTCCAATAAAAATTCGTTTAAGAAACATTATAGATAGTATTAATTAGGTGTCAAAATATTAGTATATTTAAGTAAATTTAAACCCGAATGAAATTGGAGAAAAAGCAGTATTAGGGTAAGTAATGCCGTTGTCTGACGATAAAAAGGAATTGATGTTAAAGGTTGCAGAAGCAAATCAAGGAGACGTTGGGCGAGGACTTGTTCGAATTGATTATTCTATAATGCGTCAACATGACTTAGAAACAGGAGATATTATAGAAATTTCTACTGAAAGGGCGGGAGGAAGAAGAACAGGGGCTTTAGTCATACCAGGTAGAAGAGAAGACCGAGGAAAACGAATTATTAGGATGGATGGACTAATTCGAGGTAATGTTGGAACAAGTTTGGGAGAAACTGTTCTTATAAGACCAATTAAAAAACGAGAAGCAAAACGGATAACGATAGCTCCTGCAGAAGAACGCATTCGTTTATTAGTAAGGTCCGACATTATTCGGGAACGCTTACAGAATCATCCAATATCTCGTGGAGACTTATTAGTCATCACAGGCCAAATCAGAAAAGTTCCACCCTCAGGAGGACCAAGTGGAACAGGAATGGATGATTTTATTTCTCGGTTCTTTGGTGCTTCTAGTCCAGTAAGTTTAGGCGAAATTAAGGTTGTTGTAGTTTCCACTGATCCAGAGGGAATTGTCACAGTCGGAGACACGACTGAAGTGAATATCATTGAAGAAGCTCCAAAAGACCTTCGAGTGCTACCAAGAGTCACCTATGAGGATATAGGGGGGCTTTCAGAAGAAATAAAGCGTGTCAGAGAAATGATAGAGCTCCCAATGAAACATCCTGAACTTTTTGAACGTTTAGGAATAGACCCCCCAAAAGGAGTGTTACTCCATGGTCCTCCTGGAACTGGAAAGACATTACTTGCGAAAGCGGTTGCCAACGAATCAGGTGTTAATTTTGTTTCAATTGCTGGTCCTGAAATCATGTCAAAATTCTATGGAGAGAGTGAGCAACGAATTCGTGAAATATTTCAACAATCTGAAAAAGAGGCACCCAGTATTATTTTCATTGATGAGCTAGACTCTATTGCTGCAAAACGGGAGGAGGTTACTGGAGAAGTGGAAAGACGGGTTGTTGCCCAACTTCTCGCTTTGATGGATGGTCTAAAAAGCCGAGGAAAGGTCATTGTTATTGGAGCGACAAATCGCCCGAATGCTCTTGATCCTGCTTTAAGAAGACCTGGACGCTTTGATCGAGAAATTGAGATTGGAGTTCCAGACAGGAACGGACGTTATGAAGTTCTATTGGTTCATACTCGTGGTATGCCTCTTGCGGAAGATGTTGATCTTGAAGATTATGCTGCAAGAACACATGGTTTTGTGGGTGCAGATATCGCAGCTTTAACCAAAGAGGCAGCAATGCATACACTTAGGAAAGTATTACCGAAAATTGATTTTGATAAACCTCTCACTCCAGAAATCCTCTCAAAGCTGGTCGTATCAAAAGAGAACTTTGATGAAGCTCTAAAAGTCACAGAACCTTCAGCTATGAGAGAAGTATTACTTGAAATTCCAAATGTAAGATGGAATGACATTGGAGGACTTGAGGATGTGAAACAGCAGCTAATTGAAGCAGTTGAATGGCCCATTACTAATCCAGAGATGTTCCGAAAACATGGTGTTACTCCGCCTCATGGAATACTTCTTTATGGTCCCCCAGGGACAGGAAAGACTCTATTAGCTAGAGCAGTTGCAACGGAAAGTCAAGCAAATTTCATTGCAATTCGTGGCCCTGAATTACTATCCAAATGGGTAGGAGAAAGTGAAAAAGCAGTAAGAGACGTATTTCGGAAAGCAAAACAAGCATCGCCATCAATAATCTTTTTAGATGAACTTGATGCCATTGCTCCTCGTCGAGGTATGTTTAGTGGTGGTAGTCATGTCATGGAAGGCGTAGTTAACCAGATATTAACTTTGCTTGATGGATTAGAGAATCTAAAAGATGTTGTAGTTTTAGGCGCAAGCAATAGGCCTGACATGATCGATCCAGCTCTTCTCAGACCTGGCCGATTTGATCGGTTAGTACTAGTAAAGGCTCCAGACAATCAAGCACGAGAAAAAATTTTACAAATTCATACTAAAGGTATGAAGCTAGGACCTGACGTTAACTTGCCTCAATTAGCTGAGGAACTTCAGGGGTACGTAGGTGCAGACATTGCCGCGATTTGCCGTGAAGCTGTCATGATTGCGCTTCGTATTGATCTAAAAACGGAATTCATAGAAATGAAGCATTTTAGAGAAGCAAAAAAAGTAGTTCATCCAAGTTCCAATGAAAGGATCATGAGGGAATTTGAAGAATTGGAGAGAAAGCTTCTTGGTAAATCGGAGATCGGTAGAAAAGATGTATTAGGATTGAAGGATTACCTCTAGTTATTCTTGTCTCATATATACTTGGAAATTATTTATTTTAGTAAAAGAGTCATAAATTATTTTTAGGACGATAAATATCCAAAGGCCACTGTTTCTCTATTAATCTCATTAAAATTCTCGAAGAAAACTGACCAATTTCAATAGGATTCGACGCTGTTTTCATTATCCTTTCTGCAATTAGTTTTGCTCGTACAACAGAGTCCGAATAGCCAATTATTAGTCCAGTTACGAGAGGATGATCTTTAACGACCACAAGCTGTAAATCTGAAGCAGTTATCACTTCCATTCCTACTGAATATTTCTTCAATTCGCTCATAGTCTCAGATATCCCCGCATTTAATTGATCCAATATCACATTATTAATGGATGTGAACTTTGTTGTCCAAATCTGATGTGATTCTAAATTTATCATAATTACTACTCGTACTTTACATTTAAATACCGATTCTTTTCCTACAATGACATCAGCTAACCAGTCAAAGGCATCATAGAAATTTTCACCTGTTTTTGCTGACACTCGAAACAGTCCAACAGCTCTAGCTGATCGTGTTGCTCTTGTTAAATCTAGATCTCGAACAATTAGATCGAACGAACGTGCTCCAGCTAAATCAATTTTATTAGCAACAAAAAGAACTGGGGCTTTTTCATTACGTTTTATTGAATCCCAAAAAGCATCTGATGCTTCTTGAAGACGGATGTCAGCACTATCAAGCACAAAGACGATTGCACTTGATTTTTCAAGAGCTGGTTGCCAAAGGAGATTCCGATATATCTGTTGTCCTCCCAAATCAACAAGGTTAAATTCTATCTCCCTGTATTTCACTGTTCTGTAGTTAACTCCTAAGGTTCGTGTCGTTGGAACGAATTCTGATCGTAAAAGTCTGTTTACTATCGTCGTTTTTCCTGCTCCATCCAGTCCAATTATTACGATCTGATACTTAGCTTCTTCTTTTCCTTTGAAAAGCCTTCGGAGAATACTAGACACTCATAATCACCGGTAGAAATATGATCGATCGAATTCATAGATGTTATTTTTTTTAGTCTATTTAACTTTGCTAAATTGCTTACTTAAATAAATACTGCATTTGTACCAAGAATCATCATTGATTCTTTTAAAAGTAATTAGAGAATTAATATTATTCATCCTGTCCTAAAGAAGATATGAGATATCAACATATCTTAAATGATGAACCATAGCGCTGGAACTTCTTATTTATCAGTGATCGTGAATGATTTAGTAGAATTATACAAAATAAGTTACGAGTTTATTATAAAAACGTTTAAGTAGATAAGAATAATCATATTCAGCTGCCAAGCGATTTTAAAGGAGTAAGCAAGTAATGAAGGATACATTTCCAGAGACTCCAGAGTACCGTGAACTGAAAACTACAATGAAAAATATTAAGAATTTAACAATCCAAGGAGCAACTAATGTAGCTATTTTTGGAGTTCGAGCATTTGCAAAACATGCACAAACAGTTCCCTTAAAAAATCAGGAGCTTCAGAAACATCTAGAAACTGTTTTCTATCAGCTAAGCAATGTAAGAGTTACAGAACCCGCGTTAAGAAATGGATTAAGATATGTGCTTACTGGAATCCGTATTGATGGTCAGGAAAGTGCAATTATTCATGGTGAAGAGTACATTGATTTAATAAACAGGGCTAAAAAGAAAATTTTTCAAATAGGGGCAGAAAGAATTCAAGATGGTTCAAGGGTTTTCACTCATTGTCATTCTTCTATTACGGTGGGGATATTTATACAGGCAGCTAAACAAGGAAAAGATTTCGAAGTTATCAATACTGAGACACGACCACTTTTTCAAGGAAGAAAAACAGCAAAGCGTCTTCTAGAGAATAATATTCGCGTCACTCACATTGTTGATTCCGCTATGAGATGGGCAATGAAACGGTTTAATCCTCATATGATCTTTCTAGGAGCAGATGCTATTACTGTTGAAGGAGTTGCTCTTAATAAAATCGGATCCCGATTGTGTGCTCTTGCATCAGAAGAAGAACACATTCCCCTCTATGTTTGTACCCCTCTCTTGAAATATGACTCAGCTACGAGTATTGGAAGGCTAAGTGAAATTGAAATGCGCCATCCTTTCGAAATATGGAGAGAAGATGTACCTCCAGGTATTAATGTACTAAATCCTGCTTTTGAAACAATCGATAGAGCTAATATTTCCGCTTATATCACTGAAGTTGGATTAATCCCCCCTCAAACAATTTCGTTGGTATTTCAACGTCTTTATGGCAAGAAAATTCAAGAATTTCACAATATTTGAGACTAAATCCACGTAAATTCACGTAATATCTATGTATCTAACTATTGTTGTGGAAGGGAATCTAACTTAAAATATGGAGGATTTCATACTATTGTCTATACAACTAAAATTGTTATCGAATATCTGGTCCATCACCTAGATAATATGCATCATCTTCTATGAAACCAACTTTTTCCAATTCTTCCCGTACTGTGTCTAAAATAAGCTTTTCCTCTGATTCATCATCCTCATACGGCCAAATTGTAAACCCAACAATGATTTCCACGTAATGATTCTCCTCATCGAAACTTTCTAGTTCCACTGTAAAAGCCCGTGCAGTTCCTGCAAACTCTTTTTCTACGACCTGTCCTACTTCTATTAAGCTTGCATCTGCGGCTTCAAAGGTCATATCATCCTCTCCTTCTCGAAATAGACCATTAAAGACATAATAGCGAGTGATAGCAGCTGTTATTGATTCACGGTAGACCATCAAAGCTCACATTCATGTATTTAGATTCGATATCTCCTTTAATAAATCAATTTTCAATTGAGTAATCAGTTTTATCGCAAAACTAAAATATCTTAGATCACTTTTCAATCATATCATTGTACTTGACACATTTAAAAATTCATCTAAAGTCTTGTGACTCAATATAGGGCTCTTTTTGAAATAGAATCGCATTGGAATAGATAATCTTTCTGCTATAAATGATAAGGCTTCATTCAGATCCGTAAAACGTCGGTGGGCCTTATTAAGAGCTCTTCTCATGTTTTCTCGGACTTGCCAAACACCCAACGGTATCGCATAACCCTTTCCAACCTCTCTGAAGGCAACAACAGCAGCTTTCCTCCTCATATTAACAAGTTTTTCTTGTACAGCCAACCTTGCAGCATAATAACCACCTACAGTATTAGTTGCATAAGTTTTTCTTCCTTGAGGGCCCTCATAATCAGTCAAAATTCTTGGAATGTCCCCACTTAAATTCCAAGCACTTAGCCTTTTCCAAGTTTCATGGTAATCAAACGCCCAAGTTCTTCTAGGAATGAAGAGTATCCAGAAATCATTATCCAAATAAGAATTATGAAAAACAAGATAATCTTGAATTTCAGGATAGTCGAGGATTCTCTTTCTAAGATTATTTCCGGATATATCATCCACGGCTGTAATACTCCACCTAGTAGGTACAAACCGTCGATTCTTAGTTTCTCCAAGAAGTCCTGCAGAAAAAATCCGTGCAATCTGAGTAACAGAAGCTCGACCATTATATAATCTAGTAACTCCATTAATCGCATTTAAATCAGTATCGGTTACAACCCGATCAATATTATGATCAATTTTTGGAGTTGAAGCTATTTGAACAGAATCAATCTTGAAACGAGCTCCCATTGGTTGTGTAAAACGATCAAACTTCAGATCTATTTGTGGTTTCTTGGAGAATTTGATCTCAAGATCAACTGGTAATGATGATTGAACTTGTTCCTGAGTAATTTCAACAATTTTAGATAGTGAAGATAAATCGTTAACTCTATGTGGTTCCCCCATGAATCGAAATAGTCTTGCACGAAATCCTATAATGTCTTCCAGTGACATATTTGTTTGCCATTGATCAGGTTCATCGATTATCTGTATTTTCTCTGTATCAAATGACGCCATTGGGCCTAATCTGACTTTTGGGTATCCATAACGTCCTACAAACAAACTTGGTGGGCTTGGTCCATAATATTCATTTTTTAACCTAGGTAAGAGCCTTCTAACTGGAATTAATGCCTTCGTTTTCAGAACTATTGGACAATAAGGAAGTCCGCATAGAAATTTCCCCCCTTTACAACGTAAACAATCTGCTGTTGTTGCAGGGACTGAAACCATCCTTTTGTCCACATTAAAAATTTAAGTATGCTCTTACGACTCTATCGAGTGATTTTACCTATAAAGTTTTTTGGATTGGCTTTGAAGAATTGATCACCTTTACATCTTTATAGTTTCCCGTTTGACCAATTTTCAATGTACCATAGACTCCATCAAAACCATATGGGTGAAAAGTAAAATTACCTGCCTTTACATGAAGAATAGCTTCTAGCAAACGTGTTTCAATTTTTCCTTCTAATTTACATTCCACTTCTTCAGAAGAGAGCTGCCAAATATTTCTCTCTGGGCCAGTAAAACTTGTTATATGATAGTATTTCGCAATTATTGATTTCGATGTTTTTGTTTTGATTCCTTGGACATGAGCAATTATATCAATCAATGGAACCATTCGGATGAACTTTTTTAGAGGTTCTACATCTCCAATCTTTCTATCTACACCTTGGGCTCGACTAATTTCAACACATCTTTGGAAAACGCCTATAGTAAGAGGTTTGCTGCAAATCGGACAGATATCCTGAGCTGGAACATGTTGAGGAGAAAAATAACAATAGTCATTTATTCCATGTATTCCAGGAGCTTTTCTTCCTGAACGGTGCCCAGTCAAGAAAAAACGACCTTCTTCTGGGGGAAATTCAGCAGTCAAAATAACTTGGTTATTCCGTAAGGCGGATATAATACTCGGGTAGTCGATCTTCGATACTGAAAGAACAGTATATTCGCGTCCCATTCGATGTAACGCACCTGAATGAGCATCAGAACTAGAAATCAGAACATTATTATCTAGTTCGGGAATAATGGCCAGAAATTCTGGATCAGCTGACAATCCTGTTTCAAAAACTCGTAGCTCAGAAGCTACTGATCCAAAGAACTCATTTAAATGATTGATACGAATATTTGAGCCGAAAATTCCCTGTGGAGTCATAATATGAGCGGGAATGACCTCAATCCATGGATCAATGTCTAAAATAGCAAAAATACGATCTGAAACCTGACTCGGTGAGGTACACTTTACAAAAGGTCTGGCCATTTTTTCATGCTTTACTTCCCATTGGTCTAGGAGTCCTTGAAATGTTTCTATTGAAGTAAAGTCTGGAAATAAAAAAACGATATGAACAACTTTAGATCGTCTTCCAATAGGTACAGTAAATATGAGTTCTGTTTGTAAAATATAACCTACCTGTTTAACGTCTTTTAAATAATAAATCCCATTCGTTTCTTCAATAAGAGTCTCACGAAGAATATCCATCCATGCTGCAAATTGACAGTCTCCTGTACCAATTAATTTTATACCTTTTAATGGCATTGTTTCGTTTGTATTATTCAGATGCGAAATTGCTTTTTTACGATTTAGAGCGCTTCTTTCAGGAGAAATCATAAGCCTTTGAGTTCCACCAGCAAAAATAGAATGTGCATGCAGATCGATAGGCACCTCTAACAAGCTTATCTCCTCATAATCACTCATCTTGGTTAACAATTGTAGTAAAACCACTTCTATATTCTAAGATTTGTTCACTGACAAGTTTCAATAGACCTACTCCTTTAGGAGAGTCAGCCACCATAAAAAGCGACACATTCTTTTCACTATTTACCCCCCACAATAATGCAATGGTATTTGATCCATGTTGAGACAATACAATCTGTATTAACGAAGTCCGAAATAACCGTATACACAACTGATCAATTAAATTAAAAACCTGACAGATAAAAGCATGCTTTTTAGTAATTTGAGATGAAGTGGTCCGTAATACTTCAACTTTTTTCTGCTCACTACTGCAACGTAAAATGGATGCATCTATAATAATTGGTCTATAACTTTTAAGCAATTCAAAACTAATATCTAAATATTGATTTTCGGGAAACAAATGGCTCTTGTCTGTTATAATTGTCCTATATTTTGAAATATGAGAATCTGGAAATGATACATTTTGTATATTTAAATCCCATAGTATTTCCCTAAAAAATCGAAAAAGGCTGCCTAGACGCCCTTTTCCTGAACTGAATGCAAGTACAAAATTGTTTTCAATTGTAATGAGATAAAACTGCTGATTACCAGTTTTACCATAAATTTCTATTGGAAGTGCATCAAAAAATGTACCAAATGCTTTGAGCTCCTCCCCATAATCACGCAGTAAAGAAGGTATTTCATTGATCAACGAAATGAAATCCGGAGACAAAACAATATTGTGAACAGCCCGTATTGTTGTACCATCCGAGACAACAACTGTTTCCTGATCAGTGCATATCTCACTGATTAAATTTTGGATAGTATTATCAATTCTAGTTAATAATACTTTCTTAATATTCCCAAAAACCTGTTCTAGGTGAAATGTATCATTCTTTCCATTATTTTGAATCTTTATATCACTTATTGCTTTCTGCAAAATATTTGAGAAAGCTAGAGAATGTTGTAACAACTTATCCTGATGAGCACGAGGGATAAAAAGCATAAAACTTTCAATTCGATTTCTACCTCTTGCTTCTGGATCATCAATTGTAAACGAATGTATCAATACTCTACCTTGAATCCCAGTGACATTTATTGGAATGATGGCTGTATCAGGTTCCCCTGTAGGCTCCCCAACACCAATGGCCATTGTAAATAATGTAGTGGTGACTCCTTGAAGAATGATTCGCGGTATTTCTAATTCATGGGCTAGATAAGACTTCAAAACTGGACCATGTTCCTCGTCAAATATAATGTGGGCTAAAAAAAACTGTGTTGGGCTAGGATCATCAGACATGTATGTTTCCACTGGTTTTGACTCTCTTTATATATGTTAGAATTGCATTAGAATTTATTTTGGAGGTTATATTAGCTAATTTTACAAATAAAAGACTCTTGTGGATTTTATAGGATTTCTATCTTTATAATCAACTTGAGATGTTTTGATCCTCTGTAATAGTAGCATTTTTAGAGATTTCGCTTTCTAAAAATTGTCTCTCTATGATCCAGATTCTTTATTTTTTATTGATTTAATAATTTCCGCCCATTCTTCTTCCTGTTTCGACTTTTTCGGAGATTTTAGACGATCCTTAATACCTAAGATGTCCAATGCCCACTGACGTTCTTTTTCTTGTTTTTTTTTCTTTTTTTCTTGCCGAAATTGAGCTGCTCCTATCCAAGTCTTTAATGCTTCTTCCTGAATACCACATTTTATGCAAACATATACACTCTCATCAGGATTCCAAAAAAGAGTACCTTTATTGCAGTTATGACAAGGTATCCTAGAATCACGTATGGGTGGTTTCGACAATTAGATCACTTATCCATTCTTAACAAAGCATCAATTTCCTTTTGAGTAATGTTCAAAGCTGAAATCTGAGCAGTGGAATGTTTTAAAGAAGGAGATTGCTGTAATATCGTTAATATTGTATCTACTCCGGGTCCAATTACTAATTTTAGAAGTTCTAGATCTACATATGGATCTGTTAAAACCCCAACGAATGCAATTCGTCCTGCAGCTCTTAAAAATAGTTTGAAGTTGTCACTTTCAGAAGTAAAAGAAACCCAAGGAGAAGATCCAATTTCTCGTCCAATGGTTGTCATATTCGATTGAATCCCTGCAACTAATGAGCAAAGAATAAGACTACTTTCCTTTCCTAGGGTACCTTCTAAATTAACTTCTTCGATTAATAATCCATCAGTGTCAACACAGAAACCAGAGTAAATACCATCCAAAGAATTGACGATATCAGTCAATACCTCTTTTAAGGTCTTTGAATTTCGAGAGTTGCCATTAGAAAGAGACAAGGAGAATCATTTGTACTGTTCTTAAGTATCTATTTAACTTTTCTTATAGATGCTGATTGTAATCTAAAAGTAAGAGATATACACTAGATAAATACCATTCAAAATAGAAAATTTGAAAGAAATCCAATATCTTTGCGAAGGTCTTTATAAAGGATAGTGAGATAAAGCTCATGGAACAGTAGGCGGCTGAGGATAGCGGCTCAGCTATATCGTAACGCTATATGACGAGCTTAATCCCGAACTGAGGGATAGAAACTTGGTTAGAGTTTCCTGTTCTTCTGTAATGAGCAATCTCCCGTCTAGGTGGTCTCTAATTGAGATTCTTCTGGAGAGAAGAATAAGAACAAAAGGTCAAACCGGGTGAGACATGGGAATGAGCAGCCCTAAGGCCGAGGGATTACGCTTGGCGGATTTCGGGTTGTGAGCACGTTCAGGAATAACTTTAATCAGTGTGGAAATTTCGACGTTCGGTCTGTTCCACAATTATTGAGTTTTTTTAATAATACCTGATTTTGACTGGAATATAAGCCTACTATGTTTATTGATAAATGTCAAAGACGAATTTCTAACCTTTTTCAAATTATCTTCAAAAATTTTTGATAAAAAAGTTTATAAACATTGGCAACAACACCAACAACAGAAGCAACATGAAAGATGAAAAATTGTCATGAATTGCTTCAACAAGAAAAAGGACAAATGAGGAAAAAAAAGGTTGTTACAAGTTCAGATAGAGGAAGATGAGATAGAAAGAGAAGAATTAAATCCAATTAGGGGAATTTCAATCCCCCAAAGTGCCAAGAGAATTTTTGAGATATTGAGTCGAGACGGGCCTTTAACATCAGGGGACCTTGAGGAAAGATGTGCCTACTCTGACCGTACAATTAGAAATGCCTTGAAAAGGCTAATACGAATCGGCCTTGTTAGAAAAGTTGCTAATTTTAACGATATGAGAACTTCCTTGTTCCACGCTCTTAATCCAAATGCTGCATAGTTAAGTTTCGTCAATCAAGCCTCTTCCCCCTTTTCTTTAGAATACTTGGAAATAAGAGAATCACAAAAATATTCCCAAAGGGTTTTCCAGATCCAATTAATAGGTAAACCAACAACATTATAATAATCACCTTGAATTTCTTCAATTAGGAACGCTCCCAATCCTTGAATTGCATAACCTCCAGCCCTATTTTTCCATTCTTCCATTGAAAGATAAAAATCTATTTCCTTTTCCGAAAGCTTCCGAAATTTCACCACTGTAGTTATTACAGTCTGATATTTTGATTGATTAGGATAGTGTATAATGGAACATCCAGATAAAACCTTGTGAGAATGCCCAGATAGAGTTTTCAACATATGTTGAGCATCATTTCGATCTTTAGGCTTTCCCATTATATTTTGGTTTGGATCAAGAACTATTGTATCACATCCAATTACAATATAGCTCTTATAGACCGATTGGAGCTGTATACCTACTTTTTCTGCTTTCTTTGCTGAAATTTGAAGGACGGTGGATTTAGGATCTGTTCTCAAATCCTCGTTGACACCACTTGGGATTGCAATGAATGGTAATCTAATCTGACGTAATATCGCCTCACGCGCAGGTGAACGGGAGGCAAGAATAATTTTTGGAGGCATTGACATCTTTTTTCCTTTTTTTTTTCAATATACAAAAAGGTATTAAGGACTAATCTTTTTTTTGGGTGATCGACCATCATCAAAAATCCTGTATGTATACTCATCTTTCCGTCATCAGGAAGATATATCTCTCCTTGGAAGGAAAAAGGTTTAATTAGGATGTCTACACATAATCAACAATCAAATTCTAAAATTTCTGGACGAACTGCTCAACGTATGTCTCAAATCAGGCCATCTGGATTACGAAAACTATTTGATTTAGAACATAAAATTTCTAAATCGTCTTCGCAAAAAATACTCTCATTTGGCTTAGGAAACTTAAATATCCCTGTCATGCCCGAAATCATTCACCAATTAAAAAAAGAGCTAGATAATCCTATATCACATCGCTATTCACCCAACGCAGGACTGCTCGAGTTACGGGAAGCTTTAGCTACCAAATACAAAACTGAGTACAACCTTGATTATTCACCAGATCATATTATCGTAACTTCAGGTTGCTTAGAAGCACTAATGGATACCTTCCTCGCTCTTATCAACCCTGGCGAGGAAATTTTAATTCAAGATCCTACATTTGGGTACTACGCAAACCAAATTCGTCTTAGTGAAGGCAAAGCAATACCTATTCCATTAAACGAAAAATTTGAACTAGAAGCAGAAGCTGTCAACGAGTCCATTTCATCAAAAACAAAAGCTATTGTACTTAATTTTCCTAGTAATCCTACAGGATCTGTGATAAGTCGAGAACAGACTCGTGATATTGTAGAGACGGCCTCAGATAAAGGAATTATTGTAATATCTGATGAATCATATGAAAAAATTATCTATGGAGGAGCTAAACACACTTGTGCTGCTGAATTTGACTATGATAACGTATTAATTCTCTCATCATTTTCTAAAACTTTCTGTATGACTGGTTTTCGTATAGGTTATGTTATTGGGTCTCCTGAACTACTTTCACCCATTTTTCTAGTTCATCAACAAAATACTGCTTGTGCTAGTACTTCGTCTCAAATCGCTGCTAAGATTGCTCTTCAAATGCCTCACTCCATTCGGGATAATATGATGAAAGAGCTTTCTGAGAGACGAAATGAAACTATAAAGGCATTTACATCTGTTAATGGAATCAAACTGAATTATAATCCCTCAGGGGCTTTTTATATTTATCCAAATGTGGGAGGAACTGGTATGAATGGAACCGAATTCTCTGAATATGTCCTAGAGAATTGTCAAGTAGTAGTCGTGCCAGGGGAAGAGTTTGGAACTACTACAAATGATCATGTTCGAATTTCGTATGGATTCTTAGAACAATCAGATATTCGAGAGGCTGGAGAACGTATTAACAGGTTCTTTTCTTAATTCAGTTGAATGGATTCAAATAAACTTTTCAGTTAGAACTTCGCCAATAGCTTTTCAAAACAATTATAATAATTACACATTAAAAACGTCTCCGAGTAATGTGAACATTAGTGAAATCTATATCGTATTATAAATAGCAATTTACTTCTGTTAATGAACATTTAAGTTTGAAAAATCGAAATTTACATCTCTAACAACCCAACACTACTATCAAATGAACTCAAGGTGCAAAACATGAAATCAGATCGAGTAATCATTCTAACAGCTGATGAATTACCAGATAAATGGTATAATATCATTCCAGATTTACCTGAACCTTTACCAGCTCCCAAAGATCCGTCGGAAGGATATTCTAGAGTTGATGATCTTCCCAATATGCTTATACATAAATGTCTAGAACAGGAAAATTCAGCTCAGAGATGGATAGAGATTCCAGAGGGAATTCGTGAGTTATTTCTAGCTGCAGGAAGACCTAGACCACTCTTTAGAGCTAAAAACCTAGAGAAAAAGTTAGGAACCCCAGCAAAGATGTTTTTCAAATCTGAATTTTACAGTCCTACAGGAAGTCATAAAGTTAACACCGCTCTTGCTCAAGCTTATTATGCAAAACAAGAAGGTTTTGAACGCTTAACTACGGAAACAGGAGCAGGACAATGGGGAAACGCACTTGCGTATGCAGCAAGCTTAAATGGATTAGATTGTACAGTCTTTTGGGTTCGCGCGGTTTATCGTTGGAAAGAACAGAGACTAAAGTTCATGCAAATGTACGGTGCAGATGTATATGCTTCGCCTAGTAATAAAACAGAATTTGGAAAGAAACTCTATAACGAAAACCCAGATCACAACGGATCATTAGGTATAGCTATCTCAGAAGGCTTGGAAGAAGCAAAAAAAGATCCGAAAGCGGTATATAGCCTTGGATCAGTGTTGAATCATGTTTTAATGCATCAAAGTATAATCGGTCTTGAAGCTAAGAAACAAATGGAGCTTGCTGGTGAATATCCTGACTTAGTAATATCCTGCCTTGGTGGGGGAAGTAACTTCGGAGGTCTCGCTCTTCCTTTCATGCAAGATGTCCTTAATAAGAAGAGTGACATAAAATTTATTGCCTCCCAAAGTCAAGCAGCCCCTAACTTACAGGGTGAGTACAAGTATGACTTTGCAGATCATGCAGAAATGACACCAATGTTGAAAATGTACACACTTGGTCATCAGGTAACAATGGTTCCAATTAGAGGTGATGGTCTTAGATATCATGGATGTTCACCAATCCTTAGCCTACTACGCCATCACAATTATATTGACACTGTAGCGTACCCTACAGATGAGAAGTACGTTTTTGAGAGAACTAGAGAATTCGTGCAATCTGAAGGATTTTTACCAGCGCCAGAGTCAGCTTACAGTGTTGTTTGCGCGATAGATGAAGCTATAAAATGTAAGGAAGAAAATGAGAAAAAGGTTATATTATTCAACATCAGTGGTCACGGTTTCATGGATATGGACGGTTATTCTGATGTTTTGGGCTTAAAAAAACAGCCTGATAGAGCATAAAACGCTGTAGTTCCTTTTAAATCTGAATTCTATTTTTTCTCTTATGCAGGTTCTTACAACACTAGCAAAAATCGTATAGAATTATAAATTGAGAATGCTGGGGGAGAGAGAGTGCTCTCCTTAATAATAGTCCTCTAAGAAACCTGATTTACTTCTTGTAAAGCTCCCAGATCCCGATATTAAGCAATTAATCGACGAGAAATATATTCAGATAGTTTCTTTGTTCGGGGCATTCGAGTTACAAAAGCATCCATACTACACTCGCCACATTTCATACGAAGTGTACCATGATTAACTATCGCAGTAATGCTGTGCGTGTGGCAAAATGGACACACAAGCTCCATCTCTGCTTGATGATGGAGATCCACATTTTCTTCAATCTCAACTGTCACTTTTTTAACCTCCTTATTTCAATTTAGGGGTGGAAAACTTCCATTTTGGACTTGTTTTCCGATACAGCGGGGCTGTATCACACCGATTTTTTGATCGGTGAAACTTTCTTGCATGGGGGTGCAATGATAGAGTTTCTAGCTCGTGGAAGTGAACTTCCTTTTAAACTTATAAAAATGTTATGTTACGTGATGTAAAACTGTAATTTTATACACAATTTCTAATATTGAGTTAGACTTCTCAATCTTAATGATAGCTAAGCTATTTGTTTTTATGTTCATAATTATTTTACACATCATGAAAGTCTTGATAACGAAGCTTCAATGCTTTAATTCAAATCAATAGAAAAATTCACCTCTTTATAGGTTTTTTGAATCATTTTTAGAATGTGTTTAAGTTATGACATCCCCTAAACAGCTTTTCAGCAGATTCGCGTTAATAGGACCAGATCTTCGTTTAGAAGAGAATGTTTGCGTAACGATTGAATATGGGAAAATCGCGAAAATTGAGATTAATGCCGCAAAAAGCAATATTGAGAAGGAATATACCTTTCCTCATCATCTTCTACTGCCAAAGTTTATCAATTCTCATACACACATCGGTGACGCGGCATTAAAAGATCAAGCTTTTGAAATGTCTCTTAATCAGGCTGTAGGTACCGCAGGTCATAAATATCAAATTAAAAATTTGACTAAAAACCAACGTATTATGGCAATGAGACTTTCAATGATTGAAATGATTGAAAATGGTATATCAGCGTTTTATGACTTTAGAGAAGATGGATTAAGCGGTATTCGTGAACTAAAAAAAGCTGCAACAAATCTACCAATTGAATTACACATACTGGGTAGGCCAAATAAGACAACTGACCTAGACTCTATATTAGATAATTGTGATGGTTTAGGACTAGCAACCCCATTAATATTGTCTAAGGAAGACATGATTCAAACTCGAAAAATAATTTCTCTTAGAAAAGCGGTAATCGCCACACATATAGGAGAAGAACCTCAAGTTATTGAAGAAGCATTAGCGAAATATGGTCTTTCTGATCTTCAACTTGCCTTAAAATATCTAGATCCTAATATTTTAATCCATTTAACAGTGTTAAAAGAAAAGGACCTGAAAGATATTCCATCCTCCAAATTCATCGTTTTTTGTCCACGGTCAAATGCCTATTTCGGGTTAGGATTTCCTCCTGTTAATTATTTTTTGGATAAAAAACAATTAGTGGGATTAGGGACTGATAATGTTATGATAACACCCCCTAATCTACTAGAAGAGTTACGATGGCTAATTCTTCGTTTAAAAGAGCAGAAAATCCTTGTCACTCCCTCTCAAGCGCTCCGATTCATTACTACAAATCCTTCAAAAGCTTTAAAATTGTCGACAGGGTGCATTAAAAAAGGGTTTTGGGCTGATCTTTTAATGCTTGATCTCAAAAGCTGCCGAACTTCTTTTGGAAAAGACCCAATTTTAACTTTACTATTTCGTTCCCATATTCAAAGTGATTGCGACCTTAATCTATTCCATGGAGAGATAATTTCAAATGACTTCAATTGAACCTCATTTTCAGCGTCCTTTTGTAACTTTATCAGCTGCTATCAGTCTTGATGGTTTTATAGCTACAATTAAAGGAGATAACAATCTTTCGAATTCAAAAGATTGGGCTCGAGTCCATCAATTAAGGATGGATTCTGACGCGATAATGGTAGGGGGAGGAACTATTCGGGCAGATGACTCTAAATTAACTGTTAATGAAAAAAAACTGAAGAAAGAGGCCATTAATCATCCTATTAGGATTGTAGTAAGTTCAAAAGGAAATATCCCCATAAATGCTAGAGTGATTACGTATCGACCTGAAATCCCAACCTTAATTGCTATTACTTCTCAATGTCCTTCTAAAAAACGATTAAAGCTTGAAGAAAAGGGGTGTGAACTGGTAGAATGTGGAGATGGTTCTTTGGTTAATCTTGAACAGCTTCTAGGGATTTTAAAGAAGGATTATGATATCAATAGATTAATGCTTGAAGGAGGGAGTAGATTGAATGGAGAAATGTTAAATCAATGTTTAATTGATGAAGTTCATCTTGCTCTTGCCCCAGTAATTTGTGGTAGTGGAGTTCCCCTTTTTAATCTACAAGATCCGATTCCTAAGTTTTCCACGTCCCCTTTTTTTGATATTATAACTTATGACCAATTAGACGATATGATATGGCTTCAAATGTCAGTTCATTATAAATCTCGCCAGATTAAATAGTCAATAGTGTTGTAATCTCATATATTAGATAAAAGTAGTATTCTGAGGTTATAAATCTGAGGAAATATCGTATTATTATCTCAAGGTAATTAGTTCAAAAAAATGGAATGGTTAGGAGGTATGGTAGAAAATAGCTTACAAGCATATAGATTATTACAACTATAACTGCACGTGATCCTTCTAAGTTAAAAGACTTAATTGCGAAATAAATGATAATAGCACTCCAAATCAGGAAAAGGAGACCTACGACAAGAAAAGCGAGACTGATGATCTCAGAAGAAGTAGCAGTCGTGATAGCGGTAAATTCAGTCATATTAGAAATAGTTACAGTCGAGCTCGGGATGGGTACAAAAATAAAGTTATAGATAATATTAATAGTTTCCTCAAAAATTCGAGGAAGAAAAGACCAGCCAACAATTGTAGCAGATGTCTTAAAATTCCTCTCGTAGGAAGGAATTTGGGATCCAATGATTGTGAGAATGATCCACAGGATTAAACTGCTAAAAATCCAACTAATAATAAATTCAAGCGGAGAAAGCAATGCAGTAAGCGTTAATGTCATTCTCATAAATTCATCCATACCAAAACCTTGCAGCATTTCAGGAGAAACACCAAAACTCGCAAAGAATTCGTTTGTAAATTCAATTCTAGGTAATACCCTTGACATTACAATATACATTGCGATTCCTGCTAAAGCTCCTGCTAAAAATACAATCCATAATGGTTGCCTTAAATTTGGTCTCTTTACGATTTGAGGCATTTCATTTTGAGGAGAAAGTAAAACTCCTTGGAAATGTTGTATAAACGGAAATGGAGGCTCCGTTATTCTTTGTGTAGGAGTGTATTGATAAGGATAGGGGGGGTGTCCCGTACTAACAGTGGTGGGAGAAATGATTGGTTCTGATGAGGGTTTCGCACTTGTTGCTTGAGAAGTATGTATTGTCGGAACAGGGGCTCCACAGTAAGCGCAAAACGTAGCACCTTTTAATAATTCTTTCCCGCAAGAACCACAGAACTTGGGGGAGATTGATGAAGTATCCTTGCTCATGAAGATCAACTTTCGCTG
>JBHLKC010000037.1:0-21267 GCA_048887065.1 Candidatus Hodarchaeota archaeon | reverse complement strand
GTGCTTGGAAATCTTTTTACAGTTAGTGGATTAGCCAGTACAATTTTTGTATTTCCCTCAGGATGGGCAGCAGACAAATATAGGAGAGATACCTTAATTAAGATTTCTGTTTTCTTCGGATTACTCTCCCAAGCTACTCTATTCATTGCTATCACCCTACCCCCTTCAGATTTAGTTTTAACCATATTTTTTATTGTACAATTTCTCGGAGGTTTAGGTTGGGGTCTTTCTGGCCCTGCTGCACAAGCATTACTTGCTGATAGCATTGAAGCTGGAAATCGAAGCAAAGTTTTCGCTCGAATGCATTTTGCTAATTTAATAGCTGCAGCTTTCGGACCTTTTTTGGCTGCAGCTCTTTCATCTGTTCTAGGTGATAGATGGGAAGTTGCTGTTCTACGACCTATCATTATTGTAGGTATTTTAGCAACTTCCATTGCTTATATTGCTGTTATTTTTGTATCCGATGATAAAGCTTTGGTATCAGTAAAGGACAAAGATAAAAAAGATCTATCTCTTGACGAAACTCTAAAAGACGAAATAATTGAGAGAGAATCAGCCTTTATCTTAGGGAAAAAAATCACTCTACCTTCATATGATTGGGTTGTTCCCACAATAATCGTAATTTCAGGAATTATCATCGGATTTGGAGCAGGAGCTACTGTTGCTTTCTTTTCTATACTATTTGCTGTTGAATATTCTATTCGTCCTCAGTTTACTTATATTGTTTTTGGAATTACAAACATATTTACTGGTTTGGCAGGTCTAATGGCCCAAAGAATGATTTATTATTTCGGCCGTGTTGTTTCAATGTTCTTAGTGCAAATCCTAGCAATAATTTGTTTATTAGGACTAATGTTCAATCTTATACTATTCCAAAATATGTTAATATCCTTCTCAGTTTCGGTTACATTGTTAGTTGTGTTTTATATAACTCGAAATGCATTAATGAACGCAAGCGGTCCTATTTCACGTTCTATAGTGATGGATATCGTTCCTCCTTATGATCGTGCGAAATGGAATTCTCTTGAAACCTTAGCTTGGGGAATGTTTTGGTCTGTATCGGCAAGTATTGGAGGATTTATTATTGACACGTTCGGTTTTATCTATGTCTTCTTATTCACTGCTACATTGTACACAATTGCTACATTGATTTTATTATTAATCCGAAATCGCGTTCCTAAAGAATCTATCTTAGCCCATACATATCAACTTGGAAAATTGAAGACCAGGAATCGAGTAGTGCTACCATCAGCAACCATTACAAATGAATTAAGATTTGCAGATATATCTGGCCAATTAACACCTTCAGCAATCTCATACTATACCGAAATTGCTGAGGGAGGTGCTGGATTAGTATATCTAGAACCTGCTTATATTTCTGATTCAGGTAAAGGGCATGGTTATCAATTAGGGGTTCACGAAGATTATGTTATTCCCCGTTTATTGGATGCAGTCAAAAAGATCCATCAAAGTGGTTCTCTTGCGGGAATTAGATTAAAACATGCTGGCGCCTCTACAACTAACTTTCTAACTGGAAATCAGGTTTTAGCTCCTTCTGCTGTTATCATTAATGATGGTGACCAAGCTCGAGCCTTAACTAAGGACGAAATTGCAGATATTCAAATGTTTTATATCAAAAGTGCAGAACGCGCGGTCATAGCTGGGTTTGACATTGTCGAAATTTCCGCCTGTACATATCCACAAACATATTCCAATTTACTAGGTCAATTTATTTCTACAGATTTTAATTTTCGTACAGATGAATACGGTGGAATTCTAGAGAATAGAACTCGATTTCCTGTTGAATTGATCAAAGCAATCAAGGCTCATATTCCTCCAGAAACCATGTTATCATTTCACATCACTCTTCCTATTCAAGGATTATCTAATGATGACCTTCTAGAAACTGTTAAATCCTTTGTAAAAGCAGGGATAAACTTGCTTAGTATAGGTTATTCGGGTGCTTGGTCACGTAGAGACGGGTTTGATGACCTTTGCGAGAGTTTAAGAAAGAGTGTCTCGACTCTGCCTTTGGTTGTTCATGGTGACTTCAATGTGAAAAGTGCGGAAACTGCTTTAAGAAGAGGTCAAGCAGATTTTATCGGATTTGATAAATTAATACAAGAAGATCAATCATTCCCTCAAACATTACGCTGAATCAAACCTCAGAGTGTAGAATACATCCTATTGAAGAAATGAATAAATGAACCCCTTAATCCAAACGAATTCAGTCATCATCTGTTCAGACATATGCCTTTAGATCACAGAGGTTCAAGACAATGACCTAGGGTTTTTATTTTAAACCATATGTTTCTCGATGAACTAAACTATTGAGAGGTTTACGAGTGGAAGAACGAATTTGATTAGGGTAACCAACAGCTACAAGTGCCACAACTTGTAGATGGTCTGGAATTTCTAATAATTTTTTAATTTCAGGTTCAAAATCTGTATCGATAGCTCCTGCCCAGCATGTACCTAATCCAAGTGAATGTGCTTCTATCATAAATTGCATTGTTGCTAGTGCAGTGTCTGAGTGATGATATTTTTTGTGAATCTTTGGATTTGAAAGGGGGATAAATACAACTGGACTTTCTTTCACAAATTTTGCATACGGATGTAATTCTGCGAGTTTTTGACGTTTTTCCTTGTCTGTGACGATTAAAAATTCCCATGGTTGTTTATTCGAAGCAGAGGGAGCCCATCGCGCAGCTTCGAGGCATTTTTCGATTTTTTCGGAATCAACATCAATCGATTTGTATCGTCGAATGCTTCGACGACTTTTAAGAAGATCTAATGCATCCATTTTCTATCTTCCATTTGAATTTAATTTAACAAACAGTTATTTCAAATAAGAAGTTTTTCTGTAATGTACTATATACTGCTTCCTCATATCTCAAAATTACTTTTACTAACCTAACTTCTTTTTCCCCATACTTAATACACCCCATTTTTTCAATTCTTTAATGGAAACGTTTGCACCGCAAAGGACAATGCCAATCTTTAAGGTACTAGTAAGGTCAAATTTATTGTGCAATAATGCTGCAAGAGAACATGAAGTGGCTGGTTCTACAAGAATCTTCTCCTTCTCTAAGAGAAATTGCAAAGCTTCAAGAGCTTCTTGATCTGTAACTGTTTGCATATCATTAACAACTGCTTTTATCCTTGCTAGGGTAGTTTTAGTAGTCTGTTTTGCTCCAAGCGTCTTAGCAATGCTTGTAATGGCTGGTAAAGTTACTATACGACCTAATCTGAAACTTTGGGTGACTGCATCACAACCAACAGTCTCTACTCCGAATATTTTAATTTCTGGTTTCATTTGGCGAGCTACAACTCCAACTCCGCTTATTAAGCCTCCCCCTCCAACAGATACAACTATAGCATCAAGATCTGGTTTTTCTTCAAGCATTTCAAGTGCAATAGTTCCTTGTCCTCTTACAACAGCAATATCATCAAACGGGTGTACATAAGTTAACCCCAGATTTCGAGCATGTTTCTGAGCTTCAAGATTAGCCTCATCCCAGGCTTCTCCAAATAAAACAGGATTTCCTCCCCAGTATTTGATTTTTTCCACCTTATCTTTCGCTGTATCCTTGGGTAGATATACAATAACTGGTACATTCATTTCTCTGCCAGCGTAACAAAGTCCTAAACCATGATTTCCCCCAGAGGCGGTTACAAATCCATCTAACCTATCGTTTATAAGCGAGTGAGCTTTTGATAGTGCTCCCCTAACTTTAAAACTTCTTGTTGGTTGTAAAAACTCAAGCTTCAAATATACCTCTTTATCAATAACATTTTCTATCTGAAAAGCACGAATTAATGGTGTCTTAACAATGTATGGACGAATTTGTTTGAACGTGTCCTTAACTTCCAATAAAGTCAATCCTTTAAAGACCCCTGACACTGGACTTCCTCTGGTATGATTTTTGATAAATAATTTAGAGATTCTCAATCGTATAAACTTATTTTTGATTATCTGAGGCGAGAAGAGCAGCACCGAGTGCTCCGATCATTTGTGGCTTATTAGGTATTTCTATGGGTATATTCAATACTTCTTCTAACATAGTTTTAACACCAGGATTTAATGCTACTCCTCCTGTTAAAGCTACATTGAGTTTTACACCTACTCGTGCTACAAGAGCAGCAATCTTATTTGCAATTGATTTGTGAATACCCGCAATAATATCAAGCCGATTGGCACCTTGGTTAAGTCGTGAAATGACTTCAGATTCTGCGAATACTGTGCAGGTATTAGATATACTCGCTGGATTCGTCGAGTTTAGAGCTAAACTGCCAAATTCTGATAAGTCTTCTACTTCTAATACATTAGCAAAAACTTCCAGAAATCGGCCTGTTCCAGCGCTACATTTATCATTCATTTCAAAGTCTTGTACATTTCCATTAGCATCTATTCTAATGACCTTCGAGTCTTGGCCTCCTACATCTATGACTGTTCGAATATCCGGGTTTATAAAAAAAGCTCCCCGTGCATGACAGGTAATTTCAGTAACGCTTTTGTTAGCTTGGTGTACTAATTTTCTACCGTATCCAGTTGCAACAATAAATTCAAAGTTTTGGGCATTTAATGATTCTTTAGCATCATTTATAATCTTATTGGCTATTCCTGATGGATTATATCCAACACGATGAAGATAAGAATATTTTTGTTCAATTGAATTATTTTGAAATGATAAAACTACAATTTTTGCAGTTAGAGATCCAATATCTACTCCTGCAACAAGTGTCATAGCCTTAATCCTCAAATGTCTTTTAACAATAGATACACTTAGAGCCCGTTTGTTTATGTTTTTCACAATACCAACGTTGACAAGTATTGCATTGACTGTACAAAGAATAAAAATCTCCTTTATTTCCAGTTTCTTCCCTTATACTGTAGTGCAATTTGTTGATTGCTTCATCCCTTTGATGATTGGTAATCAACAGTTCTTCGAGATGTCTGAGAATCGGTAGAAATTCTAATTTTGCATCTATAGTAGTTTCTTCTGCTAAATTTATTAAATTCTGATAGATCTTCTCCATGTTATCTATATAATCGTTAATTTGAGGAGTAGCTTCTGGAAGTTCCTCATAAATTCCAAGAATTTTTGAGAAAAAACCTAACTTTCCCCATATAAATGGATCATCTTTAATTTTAACAGTTTTATAGCAATTATAAGCGGGACACTTGAATACTACTAATGCTTCATTGTCATCTTTAGATAGAAAAAATTCTGATGGAGGAGGGATCAAGCGCAAGAGTAAACGATAAGAGTTCAAAATGTCTTCTCGAAATTTTTTTACTTTACCTATGATCGTTCTTCGTTGATCTATAATTTTATTCTCTAAATTAAGATATCTAAGATTCAGCTCAGATTGAAGAATATCATCTTCCTGCGTTTCAGTTAGTTGAGATTTCAACATGAGCAATGTTTTAATGGAACTCTCTAATTGAGACCCTAAGAAACGAAAATCGTTTGTTAACATGAAAAGTGGTTCCATATCAGACAGAGATATCATTACTTGAAATTCTGACAAAGCCTCAGTGATTTCGTCTGTAATAGCTGGTTTGACCTCCCATTTTTTGATTGGATATTGAGATAAAAACGGATTTAGAGGGAGGAATAAATCTTGTATTTGGTTTTGAACATATTCTATCTGTTCCTGTTCCTCTCTACTTCTCTCGGTTAACAATTCCATAACTAAAATCTCACGACCAGAACTCCTATCTTTTCCGATTCTTCCTATTATAGAATTTGTAGAAATGAGATATTCTAAGGCCATGGATAATACTTCAGGGGGAAGTTTCATACGTTTGCGTAAATAACCAATAGATATTTCATTTGCTCCATATTTCTTTGCAATATTCTTTATTTCATCTTCAAGAGATTTCAATGTATCTGAATCGAAGACATTTAATGTTTGTATTTCTTCTTCAGTTATTTCTCCTTCAAATTCTTGGCGAATTTCATCTAATATCCGTTCTCGGTCTTCATCTTTTATTTCTGGTACAATAGCTGAAAAAACCACTGGATCAACGATCTTTTGGTACATATCTGAGAGCTCTGGATCTAAGATTGCTTCATAAATATCCTTTCCCTTTTGTGTAATTGCTAAAGCAAGATCTTGAGATGGATTGAAAAAGACATTTAGTAATAAATTCTCATTTCCTTGAATTATACAAGAAAAAATCCCTCCTGCTGATACTTCCATGTCAATTCGTTCAACAAGAGTTAGAAGGGAAGTAACAGAGATAGCAAATAGGAAATCATCCATTTCTTTCCCCTCTGGGAATGATACCCAAACTGGATATCCTTCTGATGCTATAAGACCTACAGTTTCGTATTTTGACTTATATCCTATTTGAAAAACAGATTTTAATATTAATTTGAGTACATCCATTGGATTAAAATTTGTATCATGAAATATGAGGAGAAAAATGGGATTAAAATAATCAATACCTAACGAGTAAATAGTTAGAGTTTTTTTTCGGCCGACGACTGATAAACTATTCCATTCTAGCAACATTAATTCGTTTTTCAGAATTTGAACTAAAATTTTCCAAGCTTGGGCTAATAAAGCAGAAGCTTGTTCATTAATATTTTGATCAAGAAGTGGATATACTTGAGTTTTGTCTTCAAATTTGATGAGAAGTATATGTTCAATCTGTGGAGTTTCGAGTTCGATTTTTATCTGATCAAGAGCTTTTTTAATTATTTCAAACCATTGACGAGAATCCATCAGCTTATCACAGTTTTAAATTAGATTTTTGCCTTTAGGCCAGTATTCAACTTCTCTGCAATAAGATTTGGGCTACCACTTGGTTCTGTTACTACTAGAGATATTAAATAAGGAGAAACTGCAATGGCTACGTCACGATCTTTTCCTTGAACATGTATTAACCTCACCTGTTCTTGGGAAAGTGTCGAAAGGGTTCGATCACCTAGTGATGTACTTGCACCCGCAAGCGCTGCATACCTATTCGTTATACTTGTATCAGAAATCTCTAATATTTCTGATCTAGTTGATTCACGGTTTAAAGTCAAAATAGGGAGGCCCTCGGGTGTTGTTAGAGATATCATAAGAACTTGCGAGTTTTTTTGAAATACTTCTAGGAGAATGGTACGCAGTTCGTCTTTTGTTGAATCATCCAATTTTAGACCTCCAAACTCTAAATATAATAAATTTAAGGACATTTTTGATGAAGGCGAAACCTTCTAAATCTTTATTGTATTAACTTTTCTTAAATAATTTTATATTGTTTGGATGGTCTAACAATAATATTCTGACAGAAAAATTCTAACTGAGGGGAATTGTTACTTTTTGACTCAACTTTTATTAATTGAATTCTTATGTAGTGAGTAAATATGACCTTTAGAGGATTTATTATAAATGTAAGAAATGTAAAGTTTTTACCAAGAATATTTTGTACACTTGATTTCTGAATGCATTAATCGAGAAGTTTTAATTAATTTGTATTTATGAAAACTAATAAGATTGTTAAGAGAGTTTTTTTAAATGAAGGGATCTTCAAGGGAATCTTTTCAAGATCAAAACCCGATGCAGGCAATTTTGGCATTGAAAGATGGGTTCCTCGAATCAGTCCGTAGTCGAAATTTTAAAAACTCGTTATTAAAACAGAAACAAAGAATGCAATATAAAATACGTTTGAAAAGTTATAAGATACGAGATATTTCAGTTAGACAAGCATTCAAAGAATCTTTTAAGAATTCTATAAAAGAAACAAAACTCTCTAGTAAAATAGCTAGACGAAATGTAACAAGGTCAAAATATCGTAGTCTCTTAATAATCTTGGGAATTCTGTTAACTATTGCTTTGGAAACTGGCATTGTTGTTTCAGTGGATACTCTCTATGATGATTTTATTTTTGATAATCGAAATCAAAATTTTACAGATATTTCAGTAATTCCTCAAGTATGGCCAGATATATCTAATTTAACGGATCTTGCTAAAACAGTTAAATCAGTATCAGGGGTGTCTAGAGCGAGCCCAGTATATTCTATTCTTATTAATGGGGGATTATATGGTCCAATTCCTGATACAAACATTTTGATTTATGGTATTGATACTAAAAATCATCCTGATTTCCGTACATTGAATATAACTGCAGGGGAGAGAAAAGTTTCAGAAAATACTGTAGTTGTTTCTAGCAGTCTACTCTCTCAATCTGGTTATGATATTGGGGATACTATTAATACAGAAGAAACAGTATTAGGAGTAGAACCAAGAATTTTAAGAATTGGGGGTGCGATGAGTGATTCTAGTTTTTTCGGAAATAATATTGGATATCAGTTTGTTCTTATTGATATTGAAACCCTATATGAAATTACTCCAGACGCACAGAAAAATGAATTTCTAAGACCTAAAATAGATGTTTCTGTTAATAATATACTAGATATCAAGAAAACAAGTGAGAAAATTAAAGATAAAGTTGGAATCGAGTATTTTGTTTGGGTTGAGAAAAAAGTCTCTGAAATAGAAGCAACTGGGATTCGTGCCTATCAAACAGCAATGAATCTGGTTATTCTTGCCTCCTTTGTTGTAGAATTTCTTTTCATTACGAACGTTCTTGCGATTGCTATTCGTGATCGTTCTAAGGAGTTTGGAATACTACGTGCCGTTGGTTGCAATTCTTCACAGCTGATCAAAGCTATAGCAATAGAAATACTAATTTATTCGGTTATTGGGGGGATCTTTGGATTGATCTTAGGCATAGGCTTTGCTTTCTTACTTGTTGGGATGATGCAACTTTTTTACCCTACCTTAATGTTTCAGGCTCTATCACTCAAGATGACATCCCTCATTGCCACATTTGCGTCTGGAATTATTGTAGCTTTAATATCAGGTTTATATCCTATTTTTTTAGCATTATCTATGCCAGTAATCCAAAATATTCATTCACGTATGCGAACTAGAAGATATTCTTCCGAATATTTTTCCTATTGGAAATATACTATTAGTATGGGAGTTCTTCTAGCTATAACAGGGTTCTCTTTACAATTCTTCATTGGTCCATCTCGATTTTTAGATTTTGAAATCCTCTCGATGCATTTTATCATAATCTTACTCATATTTATTGGGACATTACTAGTAGAAGTAGGTATTCTTTTTTTCCTGCCCAAAATTGCGAGAAAACTTTTATTCTGGTTTGGAATTATCACACGTACTATCTCAACACGAAATATAGCAAGAGAGTTTCAGAAATCATTATTTACGATAATGACATCTGCCCTTGCTCTAACATTCATAATTGTTGTCGGTTTGGTGAGTGCAGCTGTAATAGCTGGTGTTCCTGTTTACTTTGAAAACCAATGGGGTTCGATTGAACTAGTTATAGAAGCTCAAGATAGCCAACTATTTTCTACTGATTTTACATATGAACTCGAAAGCAATTATCAAATAACTTATTCATCTTTTATTCAAGAAACTCGCACTCAAATTGAGAGTGTTGATGGTTATGTATTTGGTGTTGATCCTTTAAGATATAGTTATTTTGAAGAGGAGGTTATTGATTCGATTCTAGACTATCCCTCTTCATTTTTCATAAATCAAACGAATGGCAATCATTCAACTGATGGAACGTATGCTCTAGTTTCAGATCTTCTTTTTGAAAGATTCCTTAAACCTCTCGGATCAAATGTCTCTATAAGAATAGCGGAGAATCAGAGTGTAAATGTAACTATCGCTTCAGTAATCAAATCTAACATTTTCTTGGGGAATGGAGAGTATCTTTATATTGGAACAATTAGATACCAGGAATTCTTTAATTCTTCTCTTGCCAAATGGTTCGTTTGTGATGTTCACGGAGAAGTTGGTGCTGCTCAATTTTTCATTGAAACCCATTTTCCTCAATTAAAAGATGTAATTGGAGTTGATTTCTATAAAAAAGCCATAGAGAGAAGCCTAGAATTCCAATCAGCAATTTTTCAAATTCTTTTCATTGAATCATTCTGTCTAGCAGCAATTGCTCAATTTATTTGTATTTTAGTATCTACATATCGTATGGAAAGAGAGATGGGGGTTATGCGCAGTATTGGATTACACAAACGAGGAGTTTTTGGCATATTTATGGCAGAATCTATAGCATTAGGTTTTTCAGCTCTTTTTATTGGAGTAATTGATGGCATACTTGGCTCTGTTCTTCTTGTATGGTATATTTCGCGTTCAATTCCCATCACAATCACATTTCCATTAGAGCGTATTATTTTATGGGTCATAGCTTCTTTCTTGGTAACCCTAGCTAGTACATATGTTCCCTCCTTTAGATCAAGTCAGAAAAATATAGTTGCTACTATCTCTGGGAGACCGATGAGTAGACATTATGCCCCAGTTCTGATGTACGGAGTCTACCAAGCTTTTTATCCTGATTATGACCAACAAATAGCTTCATTACCTTATCTCCATGAAGATAGAAGTAGATTATCTAGCGTGAAAGAAGAACGTTCTTCTACAATAACCCTATGGCAATTTATTAAGGATAACAAGCTTCAAATTCAGACTGTTTTCCTCGTTTTAATGGCTTTGATAACATTTAATTACATATTTGATGGATATCTTCTTATTCGGGGTTTATTACCATCTGATCTCATTTGGCGAATATTTTTTGTTTCTTTCACTAATCTGGATTTAGGTAGATTTGACAATCTCAATGATTTTACCATTATTAATCCACTCCTCTTTCTTAGTGGATTAGCAGTCATTGGTCCTGTCTCTTATTATCTTATCCATAAAGCGACACCTGACTATCCAATTCATGAAATAGGTAAGAGTCTTGTTAGAGGAATTGTTGGAGTAATATTCAGCATTCTCATTGGATTATTGTACTTCATAATTATGGGTTTTGTACTATTGCTATTAGGACCATTTGTTGTTTACCCCGATTTAGGTATTTTTATTGCAGCTCTGGTATTAATTTTATTCATACTTGGAATCTTATTTGAATTTTTATGTGTTCAAAGAGTTTGGGCTTACCTTATTCTCTGTGGATTAACCCCTGGTTGGTCATTAAGGCAACGAATTGCCTGGATAGTGAAAACTGGCTCAAAAGGACAGGATAAATTCATTGTGGTAATATTGTTACATATCATAATCCAGTCAATTCTATTCATTCTTTCTCAACCAATACCAACAGAAACTTCCCCAGGACTTTCTTCTATTTCTTCTGAATCTACCTTGGTCGCTATGGATCCCATAGTATTTTTAGTTTTATCAGCTATTGAAGTAGGATTTTTTCTTTTATTGACCATATTCCAGCTTGTCCAATTCAAAAATCAAAGCAATCCTATCATATCTGAAAATCCTAAAATGACTTATATTCCTGATCTAGATGTAAAGCAAAACGATTCAAGTATTAAATCTGTCATAAATTCTGAAAATGAGCAGTAATAGACCTAAAACAACATTAATTCGATTTAATATTATCTAGGGAAAATCTTTGTAGTTTTAGTGAATTAACGAGAATTACTCTTCTGGATAATTAATTACGAAGAAATAATTTTTAATTATCGCTTTAGATTTTCAAGAAATATTCTTTAATCGAAATAAATATTTTGATGGTTCAACTAGTAAGAATTCCAATAAGATGGTGAAAATAACTAAATGAGAAATCAAGATCCTTCATTTAATATAACAAAACATGAAAACCAAATCCAACCTGCAATTATTGTTCATGGAGGTGCCTGGAGTATTCCTGATAACTTAAAGGAAGAACATATTCGGGGAGTAGAAGAGGCAGTTAAGAAAGGTTATAAAATACTTTCTCAAAATGGACAAGCTCTGGAGGCTGTTGAAAAAGCTGTTGTTTGTATGGAAGATAACGCTGTTTTTGATGCTGGTATAGGATCATTTCTGAACGAGGAAGGAGAAGTTGAGCTTGATGCCTTAATAATGGATGGAGCTACTCTAAATGCTGGAGCTATAGGTGCAGTAAAAAATTGTCGGAATCCAATAACTCTAGCTCGATTTTTATTAGAAGAAACATCAACAATAATGGTGGTAGGAAGAGGTGCTGACTTATTCGCAAAGAAAATGAATCTAACTTGTGATCCGATGGAATTGATAACCTCTCGCGAAAAGAAACGTTGGGAAAAAGGAAAATTAGACATCTTCACTCCAAATAAGAGAGGAACCGTTGGAGCTGTAGCAATCGACTCAAAAAGAAATCTAGCATCTGCAACATCAACTGGTGGTTCTCCTTTCAAGATGATAGGTAGGTTGGGTGACACACCGATAATTGGGAGTGGAGGTTACGCTAACGATGTTGCTGCTGCTTCATCGACTGGTCATGGCGAATCATTTATGAAGTTGACTGTAGCTAAAATGGTTGTAGACCTTGTAGGTGAAGGTTATCCCCCTCAAAATGCTGCTCAGATAGTAATTGAAAAAGTTGAGCAGATTCAAGGTTATGGAGGCATTATTGTCATAGCTAAAGATGGTCAAATAGGTTTTAGTTTTAATACAACAAGAATGGCTTATGCTCTTATTTCAAGTGAGGGAGAATTAATTTCAGGAATTGATCCAATATAGAAATCTTTAGTTATACTAATAAACCAATTACCCCTAAATCTTTTAAATGATCAATTTCTTCTTGATATCCAAGTTCTTCTAAAATCTCTTTAGTATGTTCACCTAATCTAGGGGCAGGTTGGAATGTGACATCTTCGTCTAGAAATGGTGACGCGATTAAAGGGAATTCTCCTATTAAAGGATGATCTGTTAATTTTAAGCGTGACTTCTTTTCTAGGGCCTCCTCAATAGTAAGAACAGAAGCACCAGGGACATCATTTTCAGAGAACCAAATTTCCCATTCTAATTGAGTTTTTTGAATGAATATTGCTGGTAATTCTGAATTGAGAACTTCAAAATTAAACTGTTTTCCTATAAGATCTTCCCGACCAATAGCTTTACAGAAATTTCCCCAGAATTTAGCTTCAAGAGGAGCAAATGATATATAACGATCATCTTCATCCTTTGTTCGAAAGAGACGATAAAATGGGTTATAACCAGAAAGAATATGATCTTCTCTCTTGGGGGGGTCTAGTCCTGCAAGATATGTTGAAGCTGCAATAGCTGTCCACGGAATTAATTGTTCTGTTATGGCTACATTGAGATGCTGTGCTTCCTTATTCCGCTGTAATAAAGCAGCTAGTATGGAGATAACAGCTGGTAAACTGCCTCCACCAATATCTGCTATAGGAACTCCAATTGGGGTTGGTAATTCTTTAGGACCAGTTATGTGTATTATTCCAGTTGATGCAACATAGTTCAAATCATGTCCTGATCTTAGATCATCTGGGCCATACCCAGTTATTGAGCAATAAATTATGTCGGGACGTAATTCCTTGATACGATCAAAATCAATTTTTAATTTCTTGGTTGTACCAGGCCTAAAGCTTTCAATTATTACGTCACATGTTCTTACTAAGTTATAGAAAATCTCTAATCCCTTTTTTGATTTAATATTTAGCGCAATTGATCGCTTATTACGATTTAATAATAAATTGAGTACAGATTCAGTTTTAATAAATGGTGGATAATGTCTTGTGTTATCTCCTTGGAGCGATTCAACTTTAATAACATCAGCTCCAAAATCACCTAGCATTTGAGTAGCTAGAGGCCCAGGGAGATTACTAGTTAAATCTAAGACACGAATACCTTGAAGGACTTTACGAAAAGGCATATTAATCAACAGACCGTTGGTCGATAATTTCATCTAAAAAAATCTTCTTCAAAACTTAATATTATTCTAATAATTGATCATTCTACAAACACTAACTATCATAGTGATGATTTTAAAAATTCATGCGAAATGGGGATGTTTGGAGTTGTTGGAAAGGATGGATCATTTTCCTTACTTTAAGTAATGACAAAAGCAATAATTTCTTTTTTAATATGCTAAATATGTTTACAGCTCCCCTAATATCTGTTTTAAATAAAACTGACTTTTTTATACAAATAATGTTTGAGGTTTTTTTACGGAGACTCTGAAAAATGACAAAGCGTAAATCTAAAGCTAGAGAAAATACTCAACAAGAAGATCTGTTTGAAACTTTCAATATCGAGAAGAATAAGAATTTCTCTGAATGGTTCTCAGAGATTGTAAAGCGAGCAGAGTTAGCTGACATGAGATATAATGTCAAAGGTTTCATTGTGTATCCGCCATGGTCTACTATTAGCATGAAACGCATGTTTGATATTTACGAAGCTGAAATGAACAAATTTGGTCATAAACCTGTCATTTTTCCCTCTGTAATACCTGAGTCTAATTTTCAGGTGGAAGCTGATCATGTTGAAGGATTCGCCCCAGAAGTATTCTGGATAACTTCCGTAGGTTCAAGTGGATCATTAGAAGAACGTTTAGCTCTACGGCCTACCTCCGAAACCGCAATGTATCCTTTATATAGCCTTTGGATTAGAAGTTGGCGTGATTTACCACTAAAATTGTACCAAAGTGGAAAAGTTTGGAGATATGAAGGAAAATCCACACGACCATTCTTACGAGGTCGTGAATTTATTTGGATAGAAGGTCATGATGTTTTTGCAACATTAGAAGAGGCCATTGCCCAAACCAAAGAAGATATGCAGATCTCTCATAATGTTCTTGAGGATCGTTTTGGTATTCCTTTTATAGGATTTCAACGCCCTGAATGGGACAAGTTTGCAGGTGCAATCCACACTTATGCTGCTGATACTCTTATGCCTGATGGACGTTTCCTCCAACTCCCATCAACTCACCTGTTAGGAGATAATTTTGCAAAGGCATTTAATATTGAATATATGGATGAAGCTGGAGATATGCACTATGGATACCAAACTTGTTATGGGCCAGCCATTAGCCGAATTTTTGGAGCAATGATTGCTATTCATGGAGATAACAATGGACTTATATTTCCATTTGAAGTTGCACCAGTTCAAGTCACAATTATACCAATCTTAGCTAAAAATGAGGTCGAGAAAGTTAAAAAGTATTCTGAAAAAGTATTCAAACTAGTTCAAGAGTTTGGTTTCAGAGTAGAACTTGATGATAGTGATAGAAGACCAGGTGATAAGTATTACTTTTGGGAAATGAAGGGGGTACCAATCAGACTTGAGCTAGGACAACGGGAAGCAAGAGACTCCAAAATAACCTTATTTCGACGAGACACTCGTGATAAAATTACTATTGATTTAGATGACCTAAAGGAAGCTATACAGGGTCAAGGTGACGCGCTGTCAAAGAATATAACAGAAAAGGCTTTTAAGTTCTTTAACGATCATATTGCTAAAGCAGAAACAGTTGATGAGCTAGTTAAGCATCTTGAAGCACAAAAAATGGTGAAGATCCCCTGGTGTTCTATTGATCTTGATGGGGAAGAATGTGCGGAAGAGGTTAAAGACCGATTTGCAGGAGCTCAAGTTAGAGGTATTGACGTACAAGAAACAGAGACTCCTAATAAAAAAGAAACTTGCTTTATCTGTGGAAAACAGGCTAAATGTTACGTTTATGTAGGAAAACAATACTAAATTCTAATCATTTATCCTACACTTCCTCACACATAATAATTCTTTTTCCTAAAGGACATTGATCAAGATGGTGAAAGAAAAAAAATTCAGAACAATTGCATCAATTAATGCGCGATCTTTCTCAGTCAATCTTGATGAAGTAAAACTTCCCTCTGGACGCACAACGGAACGTATCAGAGTAGAACATCCTGATGCATCAGCTCTTGTCCCAATTTTAGATGATGGTCGCATAATGCTCGTGAAACAGTTCAGGTATTCAATTCAAGAGGAGACATTAGAAATACCTGCTGGAAAGATTGATCCAGGTGAGGATCCTGAAACCTGTATCCGACGGGAATTCGAAGAGGAAACCGGATTTAGAGTAAAAAACCTTGAATTTATTTTAGATTATGTACCAGCAATTGGTTATTCTTCAGAAGTATTGTATATTTATAAAGGAACAGGAATTAGACCTTTAAACAGTAGTATGATCCTTTCAGACGAAATTTCTAATGTTGTAATTCTAACGCTTGAGGAAATCTGTAAAAATGTTAAAAAAGGGATCATTAAGGACGGTAAGACCCTCATTGCTTTATATGCATTATTCTGTGATCGTTTAACTGGCGATGACTAGAATGGTATTGAGCTTCAATGAACTAATTGGGAAAAAATCAGTCATTTATTTATCAAAGAAGAAGTTAAATTGGATACATTTCGCCCAATATGCAATATTACTTCTTATCTCTTCCTTTTCTCTTATTATTCTAATGGACAATTCAGAGTTTCAATTAATATATAGCGAAATAGTAATTTTTCTTATTTTTGGCCTATTTATCATAGGAATAGTTATTGGGGGATATGGGATTATTAACGTAGGTTTATTTCAAAGACCAATTCTTGTTTTAAGTTCCCATCATATTTATTTAAGCACAAAAAACTTGATTCGTTCTCCCAAACTCCATGATACGGGAATTAATCCAAACCGAGACTTGAGTCTAGTTATTGTAAGAGATACTCAAACAGGTACGTATCAGCTGATTCTTGAGGGAAGAAAACTGGTTCATCTAGGATATTATAAAACCCTTGAAACCGCGGAAGCACAAAGATCTAAAATGAAAACGGCCCTTACAGAATTCTATCCACGCCTTTATATTTCTGCTCCTTTATTTCATAATATCGATTTATAAAAAGCAATGTATTTAAATCAAGGATGTTACTTTAACACGGTGTTGCTGGGATAATTTTTCTTGGTCTTCTCTCAAGTTCTACATTCTCGGATGTAGAGACCAGCAACACCCTCCCTCCCCCCTTCATACTTTTACGATTTTGTTCTTTATCTTCTTTTAATAATTCAGTATAATTTGACAAATTATTTAAAATACTAACATTATCTTCTTAAAGATTGATAATGTGTGGAGATACTAATCACAAACGCGATTTGAAAGAAAAGGGTAGAGTCTTCTTTGATCTTTTACCCTCAGAACTTCACATTATCATAAAAATCTTTTTAAAACATCAAAAAGACATATATATTATAGGAGGCGCAGTTCGAGATTTTTTGTTTAGAGAAACCATTGGTGATTTCGATTTAGCAACGAATGCGCTGCCAAAACAAATAACTAAATTAATAGATGAAGTTGGAGCAAAAACAAAACCAATAGGCAAGAAATTTGGTACCGTACTCGCTATAATTGGTAAAAGGGCATTTGATATAAGCACGTTTCGCCATGAACACTTCAAAATTTCAGGAGAACCCCCTCAAGTAGATTTTGTTGAATCCTTGGATGAGGACTTAACTAGAAGAGACTTTACAATTAACGCGATTGCATTCGATCCAAAAAACAAAATATTCATAGATAAATATGGAGGCATTGATGATATCAATAATTATCGTTTAAGAGTAATTGGTGATGCTTTCATTCGGTTTAATGAAGACGGGTTACGTATTATTCGCTTTGCTCGTTTCATGTCTCAATTTAACTTAACTCCTGATTTAGTATCTTTAAATGCAATTGCAAAAATAGGGAATACAGCTCGGTTTCGTAATCCTGATGCTTTAAGAATTGAACTCTTCAAAATGCTAGATCTGCCTAACCCTTCCTCTGGTCTTAAACTATTATGGAAGAATGAGATATTCTACACAATCTTTTCAAAATTTCCTTTTTCGAAATTACAAAATCTGTTTCCAATACTTGATGAAGGAATTAACCAATTTAATGAGATCCCTCATCGGCAAATTTTAATTAGGTTATTTGGATTATTGATCCTCTTTGCCGATGAATCTGCTTTATCCCAAGATAGTTGGCTTCAGATAGGGAATAATCTCAATTTATCGCAAAAACAAAGGGAGATCCTCAATCGCTTATATCAGTCTTGGATTACTTTCCCTTTTGATCTTCAATCAAATGAACTTAAACATTGGGTCAGACGAACTGGAATAAATACAAGCGAAGATATTCTTCCTCTAATATTCTTAAAAGCAAAAATTTTTGGAGATTCTAAAATTCTAGATAAAAAGGAATTATACATAAATAGAGTTAATGAGCTTCTTTCATACTTCCGTAAAAGCTCAGATGGCGATTAGAATATACTATTTTATGACACAAATGAAGTAATGTAATACTTTTGCATCTATCTTGGCATTTTTAAATATGCTTTTCATTAGAGGTCACAAATTTGCTATTATACTAATATAACTCCTCGGTCAAGTTTGACTCTCAGTACTATATTGGTTGCTGAAAATGGCTTATTTAGTCTCAAGTACAAATTCAAAAGAAAGAATCCGAGTTTCTCGGAGTGCACAAGCAGTTCTCGATCTCCTTTCCAATAAAAGGACTCCTCTTGCAGTAAGAGAGATTAAAGAAGAACTTCCGTACTCTGAACGAACCATCCATTATGCCCTTCGACAACTAAGAGAAAATTCATTGGTTGTAAAAAAAGCGAATTTACAGGACTTACGTGAAAGCTGCTATCTATTAGCTACTAAGGCAGCTACATATGGATATATGATGAAATTAAATCAAAAAATTTCTATGTAAGAACAGAAAATCTTAACCTTTCTGCACTTAAACGTATACATATGGATTCTTTTATGAATTTAGACTACTTTTTTATTATATGGAACTTTTAGATTATAATCCTATCATTAGAGGAATAAAATTGGTCCTAAGACCAATCTAGATGAAGTTTGTGGTGTTTGTTAGGTGGTAAAGTATGAAGCTATTCAAAGTTCTTCCAAAATCTTAAATTTATATAATAATCCAGACCCTTGGTTTTGGACTAGTGGGAGCATTAATCCTTATCGTGGTTGCGAGCATGATTGTAAATATTGTGATGGAAAAGCAGAATGGTATAAAATAACGGATTTTAGTACAAATATCCGTATAAAGATCAATGCTCCCGAAAAATATGAAAAAGAACTCCTTAAGTTAGGACTTAAACCCAAATACCGAAAATCCAATTTAACCAAATTTTTTCCCGATTATCCAGATAATCAAGAAAATTTTAAGAAAAAGAAGCGAAGAAAAATTCCTCAATTGATAATCGCCGTTGGTGGTGGAGTTTGTGATGTATATCAACCCGCTGAGAAAAAATTTAAAGTAACTCGACAATTACTGAATAAAAATCTCGATTTTGGTATTCCAACAACGATTTTGACAAAATCTAAGCTAGTTCTTCGTGACTTGGATTTATTAACTCAAATACACGATCTTAGTTATGCAAATGTTTCTTTTTCGATTACTCTATTTGAAGACAGGATTAGGAAGGTTTTTGAACCCAATTCAGCATCTACTAGCCAAAGATTCAAAGCATTAAAAGCTATTCGTGAGGTGAATCTTCGTGGCGGTGTTATGTTTATGCCGATATTACCTGGTATCGCTGATACTGAAGAAAACATTAAAGAAATTATATATAGCTCTAAAGAAGTGGGTGCTGAGTATGTATTACCTGCAGGGTTAACATTAAAACCTGGAAGAAATAAAAAAGAATATCTTGATGTTATTCAGCTGTATTATCCCGAAATACTCCCCTTATACAGAGAATTATATGGAAATAATAACAAATATGGAACACCAAAGATTAGTGAAAAATCAATCAATGTAACAAAATTAGCTCATGAAATTTGCCGTAAAATCGGTATTCCTGATAGAATTCCACGGTATATCCCACCTGGAGTCTATAATATTAATTATTTAGTCAGTACCATCCTATATAACCTTGCCTATTATTATCAATGGGTTTCAGAGCAAAGTTGGCATTATGTTGCTCCTTTTTCTAAAACTGCTACCATAATCGAATCTTATCCAAAGGATATTAGCAGTTTGAGCAAAACTGAATTATTAAAACAATTTAATTTAACTAATGATCTTTTAACAATTATTTTTGAGATTCTTGAAACGAGAAAATCAACTGAACTCACACAATTTTTAGACCCAAGAGATGTTTTTGTAACGGATAAAATTAATTAAGAAGAATGATGATTTTGCTACTGGGTTTCTTCTCATAAGTAATCAGATTAATACAACATTATCAATTATAATTTTGAGGGAGAAACGGCCTTTCAATAGAGCTTGGTTATAATGAAAGGCATTTTAATTTTGAAATCACAAACTCTTCTTATTCTTCAGACTCAAAAATAGAAACAAACTTTTAAATCTGCCATTATACTAATATTATTAGGTCAGAAAATCTGGATAAGGATAGTGTTATCAGGTTAAAAAAATCCTACTAAGTTGAAAGGGTGAAAAAAATGAGCTTTTTAAGAAGATTTCGTGCAAAACAAAAAGTAAAACAAGTTCGTGCTGAATCTGAACTATCTTTACAAAAAGGAATGGATACACGTAAAGATTCACCAGTTGTAGGAAAACCTGTTGTGAAAGGTCGTCAAACCATCAGTATAAAAGGAGAAATCACGCTTCTAGAAAATCAACTAAATACTCCAGAGACCAGAAGTACACCTCCAAATCATATTTCAGTTATTAGAAAACTATCCAAGAAATACCTTCAAGCGGGCGATAAGGGCGAGTTTGAGTACTATGTGAAAGCTGAGAACCTATTCAAACAGATGAATGTTTTGTATCCTCTACATATGGAAAAAATTGACTGGATAACTTGGATTGAAGCAAGCGCTAAGGCTAAAATGATCCGAGAGGCGAGAAGATTGCTTCAGGAAGCACGAATGCTATTCCCAGGTGATAAGGATCTGGACGAAGTAGAATCAAATGTATTACATATAGCAAAGGCGTAACACCGACCGTAATAGAGAAAAGTTCTAAATTAATCTTCTTGAATAGTGTTCATTGGCAAGGAATTTGTAGATAGCTGTAAGCTAAAGTTATAAAGCGAAAGATTACTAGTACAATCACCTGTCATACTTGACTCTTTTCTGAGGAGGGATCTTCAAAGAAGAAAACTCCAATTATTAGACCAAAGAGTCCAAAAAGAACTGCTACCAAGAAATTAGGTCTGATAACCCCGTTAATCGACGCAAAAATTGCCCCAAAGAAGGTACCAATTGAAAAAGCGACATTCTGGGACGCGCTATAATACCCCATTAGTCTTCCTCGTTCTGAGTTTGGGCTGTTCTCAGATAAAATAACTGGTATTAGAACGAAAAAAATAGAATAAACTGGGATACAATAGAGAATAAACACGAAGATTGGATTGATTAATATAAGAACACCAAGGGGAAGAAGTGGATATAATATGAGAGCTAAAATGACTAGGGGCTTCCTATTTTTAATTTTTTGAGTTATATTCCCTACTAAA
>JBHLKC010000036.1:0-21729 GCA_048887065.1 Candidatus Hodarchaeota archaeon | reverse complement strand
ATTGATGGAACTGATATAACACGTTTTAATCGACGCCAACAATTTACTTATCGACGTAACACGATTGGATTCATATTCCAAACTTTTAACTTATTTCCAACATTATCAGCGCTAGAAAATGTCCAATATGTAGCTGATTTGGCCAGGTTAAAAAGAAGTAAACAAAAAGCAATAGAAGCATTGCAAACTGTGGGATTAGGTGACCGTATTCGTCATTTTCCTCACCAACTTAGTGGAGGAGAACAACAAAGAGTAGCTATTGCACGTGCGTTAGTAAAAGAGGCTCCTATTATTCTAGCAGATGAACCAACTGGTGAATTGGATTTTAAAACGGGAAGACAGATTTTAAAGCTCCTTGTGGACCAGAAGGAAAAACAAAAAACTGTCCTCTTAGTCACACACAATCGTGAAATTTCCCGATTGTCTCATCGTGTTATTGAACTTCAATCTGGTCGAATTGACTCTGATGGTCCTCCAGCGGGTGGTACTGTCAATATTGATCTTCTTAAATGGTGATAGAGCTGGTACGCTTGAAATTTCTTCTTCTATGGTCGCTTCGAGATTTACGAGAGCGAAAATTTCAAGTTATTGCTATTTCACTAATTATTGGTTTAGGGACTGGTGCTTATGTTGGCCTAAGCAGTACAACACCTTGGAGACAATACGCATTTGACCAAAGTAATGAAAAACTACATATGTTCGATCTTAAATTGGATTTAGGAGGAAGTTGGGTAAATGAGACACATCTACAAACAGTACTTAATGACTTACCACATGCGGAATGGATCCAAGCGAAAGAATACCGTGTCATTTTTCCAATTTCAATTAATGCTTCAACTGAGAATCAAACAATTTTAGTAAATGGTAGATTGATAGGTGTAAATGTCTCATCTGGATCAGAGAATCTTGCAGTAAATGGAATTGAAGTCGTTGATGGAAGAAATATTGAGCCCTCAGAAAGTGATGCTTCAGTTTGTATCGTTGAATATAATTTTGCTGAATATTACAACCTTAAACCGAATAATCAGATCTTAACCCTTTCGGGTGGGATTAATTTATCGTTTATTGGCACTGGGTTAAGTCCCGAGTATTTTATGGTGATCGAGGGAAACTCCATCATGGCAGAATCCGTTTTTTGTGCCCTTTTCATTCCGATACAAACTGCACAGGCAATAATACAGCAGCTGATTTTCTTACCAAAAGGACACATCAACGAAGCCATATTCTTGCTGTCTTCCGATGCTGATATTGCTGTTCTGAAAACAGAAATTACAGATGCTTTTGACGATAATTTTCCTTTAATTGATGTCAAATTCATTGAAAAAGACGACTACCCAGTCTATAGGATGCAGAAAGAAGATATCCCAAATGATCAAAAAATGTATTTCATTATTTCTTTCATCACGCTGTTAGCTGCTGCTTTTGGTACATTCAATCTTGTCTCCAGAGTGATTAACTCTCATCGCCGACAGATTGGAATCAATATGGCTTTAGGAGTTCCCCCATTACAACTCGCAGTTCGTTACCTTATTTTTTCATTTGAGATTGCCATAGGTGGGGTAATTTTTGGGTTATTTCTATCACAATTTATAGGTGAAAGACTTGGCACTGTATTCTCTGATGTAATTCCCTTTCCCGTATGGGAGGAATGGCTGGTTGTTGAGCTTTTTGTTCAAGGTGCACTCTTAGGAGTATTTATTCCATTCTCTGCCACAATAATTCCTATCTGGCGTGCAACTCGGGTTCATCCCATACAAGCAATTCATACTGGTTATACGTTAGCAACAGGAAAAGGAGCAGCCCCTTTACTTGAACGTATCCATTTTCCTGGATCTATATTCATCCAACTCCCCTTTCGAAATTTTGCTAGAAATCCACGAAGAACTTTTTCAACTATAATGGGAGTTGCGTTAGCACTTTCTGTTCTTGTGGCTATTCTTGCACTTCTTGATGGTGGTACCTATCTTCTTGATCGTGAGCAAATTTTGATGGAAGGAGAGTCACCTAATAGACTCCACGTTGCTTTAAACAATTTTTATAATGTATCTGACGCTTCTGTCGTTAATATGACTCAAAATACGAAAATTGAAAAAGCTGCCTTAGCTATTCAAATTCCTGGATTGATCTATGGGGCAGAAGATTCATATTCACTAACTATCCATTTCTTTGATTTCCATAATGAAATCTGGACTCCTGAATTAATAGATGGAGATATAAGTACAGAATCATCAAATCCTGGAATGATATTATCGAAGAAAACTGCAAGGGATTTAGATGTCATAGTTGGTGATACTTTAGTATTTGAACATTTATTCCGCAAAAATGCGAATCAATATTCAGTAATAAATTCTACCGTAGAGGTAATCGGGATTTATGGAAGCCAAGTACGATTCTGGGCTTTTATGGATTTGTCAGATAGTGAACTCTTAAATTGTACAGGATTCATCAATTCATTAATATTAGATCCAAAAACTGGAGTTTCTATTGATTCGATTCAGGAAGATCTTTTCAGAATTCCAGGCTATAGCGGAGTCCAAACAATCATAAAACTTGTAGAAACTTATGAAGAGCTGATTGATCTGTTTACATCGGTTCTCACAGTAATTCAATATGCAGTTATGGGATTAGCTTTCCTCATGGCTTTCAATACAGCCACTATTAATTTTAATGAACGTATTAGAGAATTTGGTACAATGGGCGCGTTTGGTACCCCAATTTTCACATCTACCTGGATGTTGATGGTTGAAAGTATTATAATTGGAATTTTTGGAACTTTACTTGGATTCTATCCTCTCGGAATCATTGTTATGGAGATTTTTCAGATTCAAATTCGAATATCGATGCCAGAAGTCAGTTTAGAGGGATTTTTGTTTCTAGATAGCATCTTAATCATTCTTTTCATCGGAGTAGTGCTTGTTGCGTTAACCCCTCTCTTATCCATTCGTAAGCTAATTAAAATGGATTTACCATCAGCTCTACGTGTAGTTGAATAACAATTTCAAAACGTTTGATTGCTTTATCTTGTATTGAGAATTGATTTTATTCGAAAGAACCTATTTTTATACTAATTATGTATAGATCTTTGCGAAAAATACTAACCATTGTTTGAAGGTTTGATAAGGAAGTAGATTCGAACCTAAGTGTTGAAGTATTATCTTCAACACTAATAGACATTAATAAAATCAGATTAGCTAGTCAAGAGGATCGTTTTATGGTTCTTAACAACGATACTAAATCACCAGACTACCAGAAAAAACTTGACGAATTAATTGAGAAACATACTGCGGATTTAAAGAAAGTCATTGAACGATTAACAATAGCTGTCGAAGCCAGTGGAGCTGGTGTTTATGACCATGCAGTACCTCTCGATCAAAATACATATCATAGTGACAGATGGGCAGAGATACTAGGCTATAAAATTGATGAACTCCCTTCAGTAGAACAATTCATGGAGTGGTTAACCCAACAAATTCACCCTGAAGATCTCCCTAAAATAGAAAAAATGTACTCTAATTTTATTCAAAATCCCAAAACAAAATATGATATTGAGATCAGAATGAAAAGAAAAACTGGAGATTGGATTTGGGTTCATGGTCTTTCAAAAGCTACCAAACGGGATGAAAACGGTCTTGCAACACACATTATAGGTGTAATGCTAGATATCACTGATCGTAAGAGAGCTGAGGAAAGGTTAAGACTTGATGAAGATCGTCTTAAAGCATTATTAAAGCTCAGTCAATTAGTAGTTGTTTCTGAGAATGAGCTCGCAGATTATGCACTTGAAGAGTGTGTGAAATTAACCCAAAGTGAAGTGGGGTATCTCCATTTTTTTCATGAAGATGCGAATACTATTCAATTATTTAATTGGTCCAAAGATACTTTACAAAAATGCACTGCGGAAAAAGTTGCTCATTATCCATTAGAAAATGCAGGGATATGGGCAGATTGTGTCCGAAACAGAAAGCCAGTCATTCACAATGATTATCCGAATCTTTCTGAAAAAATGGGTTACCCAGAGGGGCATTTTCCAGTTCTTAGACATATGAGCGTTCCAGTTTTTGACGGTGATAAGATAGTTGCTGTAGCAGGAGTAGGTAACAAGAAGAATCCATATGATGAATCTGATACTCGTCAGTTTACCTTATTTATGAATAGTCTATGGAGGATCATTAAACAAAAACGATCAGAACAGGCTTTAATCCATTCAAATGAAGAACTACGAAACAAGTCTTTAGAAATGGAAGAATTCATTTATACAATTTCTCATGATTTAAAATCACCCCTTGTCTCTATACTAGGTTTCATTAATTTAATCCATGCAGAATATAAAGATACTTTTCCCGAGGATTTTAATTATTACATTGAACGTATTGAAAAAAATGTAGAACAGATGGGAAAATTAATAACTGATATTCTTGAGTATTCGAAGATAGGGAGGATTTCAGAAGAAAAGGAAGTATATTCACTAAATGAGATTATCAATGATGTCATTGGTAGATTCCAACCTCGTTTAAAGCAATCTAGCATATCCATTAATGTGGAGAAAAGATTACCTTATATTTATATTGTGAAAAAGAGATTTACCCAGGTTTTTGAGAATTTAATTGATAATGCTATTAAATACATGGGAAATGAGGCAAAAAAGAAGGAAATCAACATAGGACTCAAAGAAAAGAAAGGAGATTACGTTACCGTTTTTGTACAAGATACGGGTATTGGAATTAAGAAAGATTATTTCCCGAAACTGTTTCAACTGTTTTCTAGAATTCCTAGTCCTCTTAATGAAGAAGTTTCAGGTAGTGGAATTGGACTCGCTAATGTTAAAAAAATTATAGAGACTCATGGTGGTTCAATATGGCTTGAAAGTGAAGAAGGAAAGGGGACAATTTTCTACTTCGATATTCCCATGCCACCCACTTAGAACTTCTTAATTTCTTGAATTTAAATTATTTCTGGATCCACACTTTGAGCGGTGAAATGTCTTTTTAGCTTTTGATAATCCACGCGACTAAATGGACATTCTTTAATACAGATAGAACAGCCATGATACTTCAAAAAAATCGGAAAGCAAAATTCATTTTTTATATGAGTCAATAATCCATTTTCGTTTAAAATTGGTTGGTCATAAAAAGCAAATCCAGGGCATTTCCTCATACATCGGCCGCATTTTTGACAAAATAAATTAATCCATTCATGGTCATTTGTTTCTACAAAGGGTAAATTCTCAATATTCGTGTATATTGCTGCAAGTCTTACGCGGGGGCCGTGTTCTGGGGTAATTATCAAGCCATGTTTTCCATGGTAACCAATTCCAGCTAGTTCCGCAAGAGCTGGATACAATACTAGGCCCCCTAAAGGATGACCTGCTTGAGCAGAAAAACCGTACTCTCTAAGAAAGTCAGTTAATTGAATTGACGCTTTACCAAGATCATCATATGTTCTCATAATCATGACTGCAGTGTTAGAACTTGGTGCTTGCTCAATCTTTTCTTTATCCATTTCCATTGCAAGGACTATAGCATTTTCATGCAAAACTGCTTTATTCGTAAAGATCAACTTCTTAGAAAGTTTTGCATATCCTACTGATGAGACTCCCAACAACGCAGCATATTCTTCGAAGTCTTGAATTATATCATCTGTTATTTCAGTTTTGGGTAGAAATGGGTTTTGATCTACAGAAGTTAATGATTTACTGATATTCTTCATATTCGATGGTAGTATCCGCATTGTACGAAAATTAAAAAGCTTTATCTGATCATGAGGGTACTTCATCATTTCTAAAGGAATCTCAAATCGTACTGGCGAATCCTCAACACTTTTAAGAACCTTAGTTGATTCTGATAACTGAGATTCTTTATTTATTATCTTACGATATTGATTTACTCCAATACGATCCATGAGAACTTTAATCAATCGCGTCTTAATTCCCATAATTGCACTTAAGAAAGGATAAATTTGAATATTTCGATTAATATTTATTTCGTTATCTGATAGGGAAGATTTTAATGACTATTTTCACTCCTGATCTAAATATATCCATTGGAATTGTTATATTAAATTTAATTATCCAATGCTATTTAATTCTTCGACTTTTAAATAGATATTTCACTTCAGGTTATCCAAAAACTTTAGCAGCAATCATTTTTTCCTTATTAACCACTATTATCTCAGGTAGTTCAGAATTAATTGGGATACTTATTAATCAAACAGAAATTCACGTATTTGGAAATTTAATTATTGATATTCAAAAAGTATCAGCCATTAGTTTTATTATAGCAGTATATTTTTTGCTATTATTTTCAGAAGTATTTGAATATGACACCATTTTCACTCGCCAACAAATGATTACAACTATTATCTTAACTATAACTATTTATATAATCTTTGGCGGAGATTTTTACTCCTACAGGTTAGACAATGAAAACATGTTTTCTTATTCCTTTGATCTTAGTAATCTCTTAATGATGGCATTAACAGGCATTATAGGAATATTTATGATGTTAAATTTACGAAAAGGTCTTCAAGATTCTTGGATTGCTCAAAGAAGACAATTGATTCTTATGATGGTAGGTATTTTAGTAGGATTATTATTCCCGTTGGTGTATAAATCGATTCTATTAGGCTTTGATGTTTCTACCTCGATTATTCTTAATTTTATGTTAGAATCATTCTTCACTGTTATTTTCATTGTTTTCTTTATTTCATTTAATACTTCAGATTTTATCAGTCTTCTTAATAGACGCAAAGCTGACAAAATTGTTGTTACAAGTCAGAATGGGATCCCTCTATTCATGTATGATTTTAAAATCGAAGTTCACCGTATTGATGCGACGCTTTTTTCTGGTGCGATAGTAGCAATTACACTTTTAATGAGTGAGTCAATTAAATCTCCGGCCCCTATTGCAGAAGTTTTGATGAAAAATAAATATAGATTGATATTGGAGTCGAAGCCATCTTTTATTGCCCTCATATTCTCACCAGCAGGAAGTACATATTTAAGAGACTCTTTAGAACGATTCACAAACTCATTCGAAAAAAGTTTTAGTTCTATAGTGGAATCAGGGGAAGTGGTTGACCTTGAACTATTTGCGAAAGGTGGTGTTGAAATCCTATTTCAAAGCTTTAAGATGCCTAGTACTCCTAATTACACCCCGATGGACTTTTAATTGAACGATTTCTTTTTTGTCAATCTTTATTAATTCTGAGATGAAATCCTATTACCCCAAATATCTTTATTTGTACAAATTATTCAAGAAATAAACTGTTAATTGATTCAAGATTGTAATTAAAGGTTGATTCAAAATTTAATCCTTTAGAATTATGTTTCACTTTAACTACAATTTTTCGGGAAAATTCGAGAATTTTTTCATGTAAGAAAATAATTGGTTATAAGTATAGTATTAAAAGTCATAAGAGCTATAAGTCCTAATTTGTTGAATACTGTTAAAAAATTGATATGAGTTGAGATAGTTGATTAATAATTCGTATAAGAATCTTCCCACAATTGACATTCATACCCATTTTCCCCTAAGCTCTGTTACATCTTTTATTCCAGATGCAAAGGATCTTCCTCCTCTTGAAAGCTATTTGAAAGCACTTGATGATGCTAGGGTAGCAGAAGCAGTTTTACTCTGTGGCCCGAAAAAGGAATCCATGGTGCAGGAGAATGAACTATTAGCAGAACGATTTAGCGTCCTAAAGCATCGATTTTTATTCGTTGCATGGTTGAATCCCAAATTTGACTCGGCAGAGGATCTACAAGCTTTAGTAGAAATAAGAAATTTTCGTGGATTAAAACTACATCCTGTCTTAAATCAATATAGTTTAATTGATGTAGTTACGAAACCATTAATTGAAAAAGCGGTAGAATTGGGAATACCAGTCCTGATCCACTCAGGCTGGGGTCCCGAAGGGAAAGTACAAGACATTGGGAAACTAGCTGAAGACTATCCTGACGCGACATTCGTTTGTTGCCATATGAAAGAAGAATTTGGTTTAAACGACCGCTTTTCTCATATTGAAATAGCTTATCGACATACTAATGTACTATTAGAATGTTCTTATATTCCTCATCCACGACGTTTAGCAGAAGCAGTGGATATTGTTGGCGCAGAGAAAATTCTTTTCGGGTCTGATTATCCATGGGGTGCCCGAAATATCAGTTGGGAAAAAACAAAAGTGACACAAGCTCCTATATCCCTTGAAGCTAAGAAAAAAATTCTAGCTGAGAATGCTCGGTGTCTCTTTAAATTATAATATTGAAAGTCTTTCCGCTTTTCAAATATTTTTAATTCTTTTATTAAGACAAAATTACGAGAAATAAAACAGAAATCATCTCAAAACTGAAAACAATATTTAGGAAGAGATATTTGTGCCACATGGGCATCGTAATACTGTTGTTTTATTTACCTGGGTTGTTAATGATCGTCTTAAAGCCTATTTAATGAATTCTCTGGATAGCATACCAAACCTTGACCTTATTTTTCCTGAAGATGTGTCAGAGGAAATTCTTCTAGAATTTGCTCCCAAAGCAAACATCATGGTTGGATGGAGGGTTCCAGACGATGTGAAACTTGCTGCTACAAAAATGCAACTCTTTATTAACCCTGGAGTTGGTATTAAACACCATATTGATTTCTTTAGACAATTGAACAAGACTCGTAAAGTACTTCTCATAAATGGACATGGGAATAGCTATTTCACAGCTCAACACGTTGTGGCAATGCTCCTTGCATTAATGAACAAAACCATTCCTCATCATAACTGGATGATTTCAGGGCAGTGGCGAAAACGAGACGAAGACGCAGCATCACTTCCCTTAAGATATCGAAATATTGGCTTATTAGGGTATGGAGCGATTAACAAAAAGGTTCATCGGTTTCTTCAAGGCTTTAATGTTGAATTCTCAATTTTACGTCGTCATTGGCCTAAAGAAGAAGAGGATCTACCAACTAATGCAAAAAAGTATCTACCTAACGATCTAACAAGGTTTTTAGAAGCTATCGACATTTTGATTATTGCAATTCCTGAGACTACTCAAACAATTGGAATGATCAAACAAAAAGAATTAAAGTGCTTAGGACCCAAGGGGCTTTTGGTAAATGTGAGTAGAGGTTCTATTATAGATGAAACGAGTCTTTTTCATGCATTACAAAATAAGGAGATAGCAGGAGCAGCCATCGATGTATGGTACAATTATAATCCTGATCCCGATGAGAAAGGACGAAGATTCCCGTATAAATATCCGTTCCATACCCTAGAAAATATAGTTCTGTCTCCACATCGTGGAGCATCCCCATTAGGTGATCTTGAAAGATGGAATGAAGTCATTGAAAATATTTTGAGATTTAATCGCGGAGAAAGGACTTTTATTAATGTCGTTGATCTAGAGCGTGAATATTAGACTTTATCCTTTAAAATGGATGTATTACTATCTTTTGAATGATAAACAGGGGATTAAAAAGCAATAAAAGTTTGAAAGATAAGAATTAATAAAATATCAGTTATTTAGATGAATAATTACAAATAACTTTACGATATGGACAACAATAAGACCTCTAAAGCAAAAATACCTTTCTCGAATGTCATATTACCAAATCCAAAGTTCATACTGATTTAACCATATTCATTGAAATTGATCCGTCATCTTTGACAGAAGTCGAATCAAATACTCTAAATCCTCAACAATCAAATCTAACATTGCTAATCGGCCCATAATCGCATAAAAGTCTGGTCTTCGAGGATCATCGTTACCTTTAAGCTTAACCTCCCATAGATTCCGTTTTGCCTTGTATTTTCCAATCTGATCTAGTAGCTCTTTAAGAAATATATAGATTTTTTCTTTGAGTTTCTCAGGGTCATCCAATTCAAGAATACTATTTATTTCATATTTATCTTTCTGATCTTTAATTCCTATCATTAATTTTCTACTCTTATTACTCTAAATCAACTCGGAATTTTCCAAAAACCTAGTTGAAAATCTAAGCAATAAGTCATATTCACCAATTGCATCATGATTTAAGATTCGAAGCTTAATATACTCCGATTAGTACTTAGATGTCTTCCTTTAAAACTATAACTGTAACGATTTTCAGCAGCATTTTGATGTTTCTTCATTTGACCATTTATCTTGTATTTTCAAGAATAATATCCCGTTTCATATCAAACTTTGAGGGAAACAGACAGTAATTATACTCTGAGTTTCCTATAAATATCACCTCTATTATTTCCAACAAAAATCTTTTCTAGTTTATACAAATAATGTTAATGAGCATCTTCTTGCATCTACAGATTTGGTAATGCAATATAAATATCCAACATTTTCTTTTACTCCTAGAACTCTAAACACTAATCGTAAGGTATTCTTAGAAAAGAATAAATCTAAGAGGTAAATGTGACAAAATTTGCTACTAAAAAACCTAAAAAGAGACTTCTTAGAGAGACAACCCTCTTCAATAGGAACCCTATTCTTAGTAACCTGTTTAATCCTAATCTATGTTGTATGTATGTTACTCTATCCGTATAACCTTCTTATTCAATCACCAGAGGTTTTACAGCTCTTTGGTGAGAATGATAGAGTACTAGAAGGGGAAATCTATCGATTTTTTAGCTCTATCTTCATTCATGCAAATGTTGTCCATCTTGCATCAAATATTCTTTTCCTTATCATTTTTGGTTTTCGATTAGAAGAATTAAAGTCTTCAACTATGGTAATTTTAGTCTTTATTGTTAGTGGATTGATAGCTAACTTAGCCTCACTAATTTGGTTCTTCATCGCCTTTCCAATAAACTCAGTTGGAGCATCTGGAGCTGTTTTTGGACTTCTTGGAGCGGTATACTTCATTGTTCGTGGAAAAACGAAACATGAAAGACGAAAAGCGCTATATTTCCTTGTGATCTTTTTTCTAATTACAATCGGTCAAGATATCAATTTCATTGCCCACTTGTTTGGTCTTATTGGAGGGATTTCTTTGGGATGGATTGAGAGTAAATATCAAGAATTAAGCAATTAAGCAAGATATTCAAAAGAAAATCTGTCCTATTCTTCTAACTGAGGGAAATTTGGGAGATACCCTTTACCTCAAGGAAGTAGAAGTAAGGAAATGAGAACTACTACCGATAAGGGAGTCTAGGTATTTAATAAAAAAGGAATTAATTTGATTAATCCCTTCTAAAAGCTTTTGAAAGTGATATTATAATAATAAATGGATATTCACAAGAAGAGCGTATCCTTAGCATTGAAGGATAACGCAGGAACAAATATTATAGGGTTAGGCCGCATTAAATGGGTTCTTTAGAAAGAAAAATAGAAATTCTAGGTGATGCCAGTAAGTTTGACGTCTGTGCATCAATGGCCTCACCGCGAAGTGTATCTGGAACCGATCGAATGGGTAATCCAGATAGAGCTGGTATATGTCATGCCTTTGCTCCTGATGGGCGGTGCATTAGTCTTTTTAAAGTGCTAATGACTAATCATTGTATCTATGATTGCAGATATTGCGTGAATAGTTGTGGTAAGGCCAGAAATAAGGTTATGTTTGAACCTGTTGAATTGGCTAGAACTTTTATAGGTCTTTATATTAGAAATTACGTTGAGGGACTATTCTTATCTTCTGGAGTTTGGAGAAGTGCAACAGAAACAACAGAGAAAATAATTGAAGCACTTTCGTTAATTCGCAGAAAATATCAATTTCAGGGATACTTACACGTTAAAATTCTTCCTGGAACAGGAAAAGAATATATTCGTCAAATAATGGAGATAGCTGACCGTGTTAGTCTTAATGTGGAGCTACCTAACGCTTCCCGTCTTTCTGAAGTAACTAGCATGAAAAATTATGACACAGACATCATAGGTTGTCAAGACCACATTCGTCATTTTATCAAAGAAGGTTTAGTTCCTGCAGGTCAGACAACCCAGTTCATTATTGGTACGGCAGGGGAATCCGATCGTGAAATTCTTGAAAGAGTTCATTGGGAATATATAAATCTCGAATTAAAACGAACGTATTTTTCTAGATTTACGCCAATTAAAGGTACACCATTAGCAGACAGAAAAGTTTTAGATGAGTCTCCAAGGAAAAGAGAAAACTTCCTTTATAGAATAGATTGGTTGTATCGACGATACAGATATGATATGGAAGATCTTTTTTCAATTTTAGATGAAAATGGAATGGTTCCATTAAACGTCGATCCGAAATTCTCTCTTGCATTGAATGATGATATTTTTCCTTTAGATATCAATGAAGCTTCTCTCAAGGAGTTGCTACGAGTTCCTGGAATTGGGGAGACATCAGCAAGAAGAATTGTCAATTTACGAAAGGTTAACAAGAAGGTTAACAACTATAAGGATCTACAAAGATTAGGAGTCGTATTAAAACGTGCTAAATCCTTTATAACCATTAATGGCCAAAGACAAACGAGAATAAAGGAATTCTTTAAATAAATGAATGTTGTGAGCATTGATGTTCAAGAAAATTGAAAAGAAAATGGTTCTTGATTCATTATCAAGACACAAAGATGTCACTTCAGATTTTTTAAGGCAGATCGAACGTATTCCAAAAGAAATTCTTGAAAATCTCGGAACAGATCTAGCAAAGAAAGCTATAAGAATGAGTCAAGAAGTTGACAGCGATCTTCATGCCCATAAAGCGTTTTTACGATTGTCTGTATCACCACATGGTATATTATATGCAAAATCGGATAAGATGAAACATTATAATGAAGAATCGCTACTTAGATTCTTTCAAACTAGGTTTCCAAATTTAATTATAGTGTTTGAATCGCATAGAGGGGTTTTTACACTAGATCATAATTCATCTATTATATCCATTAATTTGCCTTTAAAATCAGTTTTATCACAACTTGAAGAAAAGCTTCCTGCAAATCCACTACTTGATGGTTTAAATGAGAAAAATTATGAGGACTTATGGAAAAGTTTTGCACAATCGCAAATTATCAAAGGTAGAGACACATCAAAGCAGCTAGAAAATTTATCGAAGAGATGGAGAAATACTGTTGCGGAGGATAATTCTAAAGTAAAGAAACTGGATGAGTTTTTGTAATTGTGAAATTCTTGGAGAAATAATTGACATTCAGAGCCAAATTATTCTCTTATTTTAAAAGAATAAGTAATTTAGTTTGATAAAAGAATTAAGACCGAAAGAATGCTTTCACTAATTGTACATATTCATTGGGCTTAGCTAGCAATGGCATATGCCCTCCTTCCATAAAGTGATGAAATTTAGCCTCATGATAAAAGTTCTTTAAGGATGAGGTCGCTTCTGGGGAAACACCTTTATCATTTGCAGCAGTAATTATCAAGAGTTTATGTTGAAAGGACGAAGCAGCTCCTATTGTAAGAGGAAGATTATTTTGAAAATCCAAAAGGCTCTCAAAATGACAAATAATATCTTTCTTATCTAATTGCTTCGATTTTATTATATCTCGAATTAAAGTGACAACCTCTTCATAATTCTCGATTTTGGATGGAACAAGTTTAGTAAAGGATCTTATCATTATCTTTCTAACAATAAAAGCTGGTACTAATCTAATAAGGAATAAAGCTCTACTTATTCTTTTTGAAAATTTAGTTTCGGAAGTTTTAGTACCAGTATTAGATATTACTGCTTTTTTAACTCTATCAGGATAGTAGACTATGAATGCTTGTGTCATTAAACCGCCAAAAGAGCTCCCAAATAGATGCACTGATCCAATAGCCTCTTGATCCATAATCCAAGCTACTCCCTCAGCTAAATGATTCAAGTTACTGATTCGTGGATAAACTGGAATTAAGATTTTGAATTGAGTGTTAAGTTCTTTTAAAAATGCTCCCCCATAAACAGGTCGGCGTAATCCTCCAGGAAAGATAATTAACGTGTCTTCTCCACTCCCTAACATTGCATATTCCCACTTTAAGCCTTTAAATATTGTCTCCTTCCATTTTATAGTCTCAGTTGGCATATAAATGTTATTCATGAAGATTACCTACTGATTTTGAATCATTCTACACTTTTATTCAATATAAATATGGAATCAGTTTATAAGTTGATTCCATATATACTCTATACTCCTCCCCAAATTTCGTAAGTAAAATAGTCTCTTCTTGTTTCATTCTTTCTCTGAATATCATTAAGAAAATTACTGTATGGATGGATAATACTATTAGACTTCGGAAAGCTAATTCCAATCCAATAGTAATTATTAATCCCCCTGCATAGATCGGATGTCTTATAATTTTATACATTCCGTCTGTAAGTAACGTCTGTTCTTTTTCCTCAGATAAGGACCCACCACCGTAACTATGCTTGTTCAATTGATATCTACTACTTAGCATTATTATACTGCCTAAAATCATTCCTAATACTCCGATGTAGCCCACAAAAGGATTGTTATAAATTGGCAAGTAGTTTGAAATTATTAAGTAATTTTCATAGAACGCTAACAGTAGGATTAAAGGTCCAAGGAGAAAAAACAATAATAAAACTAGAAAATATTTATCTTTAAGCTCATTGGGATCACTCATGGGTCTGATAAGAATATCAATCAAGTTAATGCCAAAAAAGATGACTATAACTAGAATAAGAAAAGGATCTTGAAGGAGATCGCTACCAAACAAATTAAACCAGATCAAATAATATACAGGGAAAAAAGCTAGAAAATGAATCAATTTTCTTACATAATCTCTTATTATTTCTTTCATTAGAATATCAAATCCAAAATATCATCTTTCTGCATGTAAAATTGAATCCAAGGCTGAAATTAGATCCGTTGGAGTATCCATGGGAAATCTACTTAATTTTTGGAGAACTAACTGAAATCGATGCATAAATTCACGATTTGCTTCTTCTTCGTCAAATTCCTTAGAAATTTTAAGAATATTCCACTTTTTATCATCTATTGCTTTTTCGGAGTAAATATCCATCATTATAGTAGCGGTTAGATTTGCAAACTGTTCTCCTATGAGCTTGTGGAGCATCAAAAAATGCGGTTCCTCTAAGTCAAGTGAAAGAAATGATTCAATTTTTGTGGCGATAATCTCATCCACATTATTTAGTAAAACCTTGCAGATGTTTCGTTCATCAATGCTTAACTTATCATCCTTCTTAGCTCGAGTTAACGTTTTATTGACAAGTTCTTTGAGAAACTTCCGCTGTTGAATTAACAATACCTGTAATTCTTCTTTAGTTATTTTTCTAGTATCTGGTACCTTGATTTGGGCAGTAAATTCCTGCAAATCTGCCTGAATACCATCGATTAAATATTGTTCTTCTGGAGTGATCGTGAGATCTCTTGTTGCTTCATCCAAGACAATTCTGATTATATCATCAGAAGGAATAGAAAGAAGGTCATCAAATCCTTTTCTAAATGGGATAATAATCACCTCAAGGATTATTTTTCTAGATTTGTTTGAATACGAGTTTTTAAACAAATCTTGTAAGGTTTTTTTTAAAAGTAAGGCTCCATATTTACCTTTGAAAATAGCCTTCATTGTAAGTCAGAAGTCTCTCTTATCTCCAATTTTTCATTATTTTTAGAATAGGATGAATCCATCTGTTTAAAAATTCTCCTTAATAGTAAGCTATAAGCTGATATCCAATTCATAACACTTCAAAAGATTGTATTGCGAGAAAAGAATAAAAGTGGAAGATTCTAAAAAGTAATGCTATGTAGTTGTATTTTACGAAAGATTTCACATACATTTTTTCGCTTATAAAATTGGGAGATAATTCACGTTTTGGAATTATTATTGTCTTTTTTAAGGAATCGTTTTCCTTGTACATCTAGTAAAAAATAGTCTACCTATATAGGATTCATATACCAAATGAAAAGTAGGACTGATTTGAAGTGTTAAAAAGTAAGATTAATTGTTTATTAATTGGATTATTGTTGATTTTAATGTCAACACAATGGATTTTTAACCCTGTTGCATCTGGAGATCGGGAAATACCAACCCTAATAACATTCGATTCTGAAACCTTCTTCGAGTCACTTCTAGATAGCAGACCACGGGATTATTTGATAGATTTTAAGCCTGATATTGTAAATTACGGAGACAAGCTATTTAATTCCCCTAACGAACCGATTCAGAAGAATCCATTAAATTCTGGTGTAATGCCTAGAGTGTCTGAACCGTTTCCAGCGCTCACATCTTTTACTGAATCTTCTCCATTCATTGAATCCCAATTAACTGAAGAACCTCAGTTAAGGGTAGCCTTTGACATAGGTCATTCACCAAGCATGGAGCATGATGACGCATTTCTTTTGGATATTTATCTTGATACTGTGAATGTCGAATTATACTATTTTGAAGACATTTTTGAGTTATCGGAAGACATTGATGTTCTATTAGTTCCACCTTCTACCGCAGAATACAATCTTGACGAGCTACAACATATCGAAGGGTGGTTTTCTTCAGCTGGAAAGAAATTACTTTGGGTTGCTGGTGATTCAGATTATGGTGGATGGTATACTCCTGATCATAATAATGCCATTTTAAACCAGGTAGGTGCTTCGCTTCGATTAAGTGCTGACTCTGTTAACGATTATGTTTTTAACGATGGTGCACCGCATCGGGTGGCTGGCCAACCTGTTTCTGATGGGCCAATAAATTCGATATTTACAGATGGTGTATATCATGCAATATTTCATGGGCCGACCACAGTTTTAGGATTTCAAGATGGCTCAGTAGTTGACTTAACCGAAGAATCTATCAGCGATGTAGAAGTCGTGATGAACACAGGTTTTGATTCTGAAGCTATTAGTTATACAGGTCCGATTACAGAATTCGATTATTATAGTCAGAATAAACCTTTTGGTGAAGCTTATCCTTTGATGGCTGTGGATTATCATTATGGCGATGGGAAGTATGTTATAGCTTCAGGAGAAGCAATTTTCACTAGTTATAAGTTAATGTATGATATGCATACTGCTCAGGGACTCTGGGGAAACCGTGATACGTACACCGGTGGACTTCATAACGGAAAAATTCTAGTGGACAATATTTTAAACTTCCTAGGTCTTGATCCAATTCTTCCTAGGATCTATGGTCATGCACCTATCTATATTTATTCTGATGACGAATTCCGTGACAATGATTTTGTAGGTTCAGGAACTATCGGAGACCCATATCGTCTTGAAGGCTATTTGTTTGCTAGTTATGTTGAAGATCTCATAACAATTCATGGGACGAGTGCTTACTTTGAAATCGCGAATAATCATTTCTATGGTCTATTTAGCGGTATGAATGCAATAAATTTAATGGAAGTTACACATGGAACTATCATAGGTAATGATATCCATCACTCTCATAATGGTATCCTCTTATGGAATTCCTATGACAATACTATTATGTATAACTTCCTCGACTCCAATATCAATGGATTAGCTCTTGAATACAGGGCTAGAAATAATTTTGTCATGAGCAATGGTTTTGTCAATAATGAGAATGGTGTCTATATCTATAATGAACCCTTTTACACTGTTGATTTTAGAATAGCGGATTACATCACAGTTTTTGATACAGATTATCTCCATTGGCAAGTATCAATTTTGGATCCAGACGAAGAAATTGTTCAGGATTGGTACGATAATCTTGTAGCGGAATTGTATGTTGATGATGAACCAGTAGACCTGATTTTCACCGATATTTACATTGAGGAAGATCAATATAGATTTGATATAGACTACTGGTCAGATCCATTACCTGTAGGTGACCACAATTTCACTTCATACTTCTATAAGGAAGGTGATTTTGAAGGAGTATTTACTGCATGGGTAATAGTTGAACCTGTTCCATCATTAGGAAATACTTTCTTTGAGAATGGATTCTTCGAAAACTATAATGGATTTCAATTATGGTTAGCCAGTGATAATATTATTGAAGGAAATTACTTAGACAATAATTACGGTGAAGGAATTGGCATCTATGGTTCTAGTAATAACGCTATTCTAAGTAACTACATTGGTTATAGTGGAAGAAAAGGAATCATGATTTCTCGTGATTTTGGATTCGGTATCTCTTCTGATTTTAATGCAATTGCTTGGAATACTGTTTATGGCAGTGTAGAAGATGGTATTAGTCTTGAATGGGCTGATAACAACTATGTAGCTCATAATGAAATCTTTGATAATCAATGGGCTGGTATACGTCTATTCGGGACGTCGATTTACAATACTCTTGAAGATAACACCATCTATAACAACTGGGGTGGTGGTATTGCTCTTGAATCGTATTCAGATGTTTTTATGCTCTTTTACCCAACATATATTCTAGACATCCCTGTTATTGCAACTGAAGCTGATTTTATCACATGGCACAGGACAATGTTTTATGAGGATATTGATCAGGCCTTGTACGAATATAACAATTTAGAAACGATTTTAACCATTGATGGTAAACAAGTTGGCGTTTGGTACTCAGAGGTCTATTGGGATGATTGGACTTACCCACCTCTTCCGTGGCATTTTGATATTGGCTACCACTCTGAACCCTTACCAGTAGGAATTCACGAATTTACTGTTCAGTTTATCTTAGAAGGAGAACTCATATTCGAGGACACAGCTTATGTCACTGTTATTCCTGCAACTGATGAGAACTATGTTTCCCATAATACAATTATATATAACGATATTAATGGAAATAGTGGGTATGGAATTGACCTTGGGAGAGCCCGTTCTAATTACGTTGCTTACAACCACATCCATAATCAATATGGTGACGGAATATATCTTAACGGGATGAATAATGTCATTGAATCAAATACTATTTGTTACAATGAAGGTGCCGGGATTAGTCTTAATCTTGCAGATTGGAATTCTATTGCTTATAACGAAATTTTTGAGAATGGTTGGAATGGAATTCAAGTCTCTGAAAAGTCTAATTATAATTCTATTGTTTGTAATAGCATCCATCACAACTGGTGGGGTGCTGGTATTAGTCTGGAATCATGGTCAGAGGTTGGATTACACCCTGGGCAAGATATCATAGCAACTGAAGCAGATTATATTTCTTGGATTGAATCCTTCTGGGATCCTGATTATGAGACAGTTCTATTCTGGTATGAAAATCTAGAAGTTCTTCTGACAGTTGATGGAGAGTTAGTAGATGTGTGGTTCTCTGAAATTTGGGAAGACGGAGAAAAGTGGTTCTTTGAAATGGGTTATTTCTCTAATCCGTTACCGGTTGGAGTATACGAATTTACTTTCCAGTTTATTCTAGCTGGAGAGTTTTTGAGTGAAGATACCTCACATGTAACAGTAGTTCCTGCTACTGATGAAAACTATGTTTCACATAATACTATTTCAGGTAACGATATTTCTGGTAATGGCTGGAATGGAATCAGTCTCTGGAGAGCACGCAGTAATCATATCATACAAAATCAAATAACCAATAATTTCGGAGTTGGTATTGAGATCTTAGGTTCTTATAACGTGATATCTGATAACTTTATCTGTGAAAATGATTTTGAGGGAATAAGACTCTCTGGTGATTATGTTCAAGATCTTTACCCTGAATATAATACTATTGAATTCAATACCTTCTGCAGAAATGGCCAAACTGGGATTAATCTTGTTTCTGCGAATCATAACTTCATTGCCAATAATGATATTTCTGAGCATCCTGAATTTGGTATACAACTTGGAGGCACATCTAGTTATAACATTATTGAAATGAATGCCATTTACAACAACTGGAATGGTGGTGTAAATGTTGATTCTTACACCGAAGTCCATATTCGCTTTTGGCAAGATATCACAGCAACTGAAGCTGATTTCATTTCTTGGCAGGTTTCTTTCTCGGATCCTGATGAAGGGACACTACAATTCTGGTATGAGAACCTAGAAGTACTCTTGACTGTTGATGGAGAGCCAGTAGGAGTTTGGTTCTCTGAAATGTATTTTGATGGAGAACAATGGCGCTTTGATGTGGATTACTACTCAAATCCTCTACCCGTGGGAATTCACGAATTTACAACTCAGTTTTTCTTAGAGGGAGAACTGATAGACGAATGGACAACTACTGCATATGTCACAGTGATCCCAGCAACAGATGAGAACTATTCAACACACAACACTATTTCATGGAATGAGATTTCTGGAAATGGTTGGGATGGTATCCGTCTCTGGAGGACACATAAAAACTATTTAGCTCATAATACAATAGTTGATAATGGTTGGGGTGGAATTATGTTGGATAGTTCCCATAAAAATATCATCAAATCTAATGAAATATCAAATAATGTAGCACAAGGAATTTGGATCGGGTATTCGGAATTCAATTCCATTACCAATAACATCGTTTTGTTTAATGGATTTGACTCTGGAATTAACCTACACCACTCGCATGGCCACTATATAGCTTATAATACTGTATCTTATAATGGACATGGCATTTTACTAGAGTATTCAAATAATAACGTCATTATGAAGAATGAAATTAGCTTCAATTTCGATACAGGTATATTACTGGTCGACTCTGGTCATAATTCTATTTTTCAAAATGAGATTTTTGGTAATATAGATGGTATTGTCTTAGCAAGTAGTCCCCCTATGGTTGTTGAAATCAGATGGGGGGATGTAGTTACTGTTACAGACGTGGATTCTATTGCATGGCAGCTTTCGATTGCTGATCCTTCTTTACCTCTTGTTCAGGATTGGTACAATAATATAGAAGTATTCTTGACGGTTGATGACGTTCCAATAGAAGTCTCATATTCCGATATCTACTATGATTATGGATGGGGAATGTACCGCTTTGATATGGATTATTTCTCAGACCCTCTACCAGTTGGAGTCCACAAATTCTATACAGAAGTGTACTATAAAGATGAGTTCTATGCCAATACAGCTATTTTGACAGTCATTCCCTATTCAGGGACAAGCCAGAATGTAATATCAAAAAATATGATTTATGACAATTGGAATAACGGAATCACCTTGGTAAATTCAGATAGAAATATGATTTTTAGTAATGAATTGTTTAATGACTATATCGACATTATTTTAATAAATTCTAAAAAGAATATTATTTCACGAAACATCATTTATAGTACATCTTTAGCAGGAATCGTCTTGGTTGGTGATTCACAAGAAAACAGTGTTTCTACTAATATAATATCTGGTTGTATCTACAATATGTATCTTGGATTCTCTTCCTTCAATATGATTTTCTTCAATAATATCGATAATAGTCAGTATGGTATATTTTTATATAATTCCAATGAAAACCTACTTTTCTGGAATACAGTTTCGAATAACTATGAAGGAATATACCTCTTTGAATTACATGAAAATAGAATCTTTAGGAATATTATATCCAACAATCACATTGGGATACATCTGGTGAGTTCAGACGATAATACTCTCTCTTACAATATATTTTTTGGAAATGATGAGGATATAGTAGAAGAATCATAAATCTACACTAGTCAAATCTAATCCCCCTCTCTTTTTTTCTTCATTGATCTTTTATGCTCTATTCTGGCAATTATATAGTTCTAGTAATATTCATTCTTTAAAAAAGATTGATAATTCTCTTCCCTTTTTTCTTACTTTCAATTGAGTTATGATTTCTTCTAAAATAGTAATAATTTTATCTTCGTAAGTCTCTCCTTTATACTGATAACTCCAACGATTCCAATTCGGTCTTTTGTGTGCAATTTTGTATTTTAACCCAGTCATAGTGGTATTGTAGGTATTTGCATCTACCTTATTGACTAATTGATCTGCTAT
>JBHLKC010000035.1:0-22004 GCA_048887065.1 Candidatus Hodarchaeota archaeon | reverse complement strand
AATCTAACTGATTATCCATCTATAGAGGTCAAGCATCCTGAAAAGGATGTTTTTGATAACTCTAAAAGCTTTTATCCTTATACTAGGGATGAAAACTTAGCTCGACCTTGGGCAATACCTGGCACTGAAGGATTAGAACACCGTACTGGAGGATTAGAGAAAGAAGATCTTACTGGGAATGTTAGCTATGATTCATTAAATCACGAAAAGATGGTGAATTTGAGAGCAAAAAAAATCCAACGAATTGTCGATGATATTCCTTTACAAAAAGTCCATGGCCCGAAAGAAGGAGAAATCCTAGTACTTAATTGGGGTTCTACATATGGCGCTGCTCATACTGCGGCGAACAATCTAAGGAAACAGGGATATAGCGTTGCTGATGCCAACCTAAGGTATATTAATCCATTTCCAAAAAATCTCGAAGAAGTCTTAAGGTCTTATAAGAAAATCTTAATTCCAGAGATGAATACAGGCCAGCTTCAATTCTTGATCCAAGCAAAATTCACTATAGAAACCGTAAGACTGAGTAAAGTTCAAGGAAAACCATTTAATGTTAATGAAATTCAAAACAAAGTTATTAATTTAATAAATAGGTGAAAAATTAATGAACGAATCATCTGACTCACGAATTCACCTTCCACTACTTACTCCCGAAGATTTTTCCTCGGGACTTGATGTCCGTTGGTGTCCAGGGTGTGGGGATTATTCAATCATGGCAAATATAAAGAAAGTTCTACCAACTTTAGAAATCCCAAAAGAAAATATTGTGTTTATTAGTGGAATCGGGTGTAGTTCGAGGTTTCCTTACTATATGGACACTTATGGTATGCATACAATCCATGGACGAGCCCCAACAATAGCTACTGGTCTTAAGTGTAGTCGACCTGAACTATCTGTCTGGGTTATTACTGGTGATGGTGATGGACTCAGTATCGGTGGAAATCATCTTATGCATGCTATTCGCCGAAATGTAGATATTAAAATCATTGTGTTTAATAACCAGATTTATGGTTTAACCAAAGGACAATACTCACCCACGTCAGAAAAAGGAAAGAGAACAAAATCTTCCCCATCTGGATCAGTTGACTACCCAGTTAACCCAATTTCATGGGCTCTAGGAGCTGAAGCAACTTTTATAGCCAGAACGGTGTATCAATATGGAGATCACATGCAAGATGTCCTAACTAGAGCTGCAAAACACAAGGGAACCGCTTTTGTCGAAATTTATCAAAATTGTCTGATTTTCAATGATGGTGCCTTTAAGTACGCCACTGATAAAGAGATGCGATATGATCACGTGCTAGAATTGAATCATGGTAAGCCTATGGTATTTGGTCGTGATCGAGAAAAAGGTATTTTTCTACATGGATTAACTCCAAAAGTCATTAACTTTAAGGAAGCAGGCTTTGAAGAGTCTGATTTACTTTATCATGATGAATATGCCACTGAACCTACTTTAGCATTCTTCTTATCACGTATGCGTTATCCACAGTTTCCCGAACCAATTGGTATTTTCCGTGCAATTGAGAAAGAAACTTATAATGAAATATTAAATCAACAGATAAAAGAGGCAAAAAAGAAAACAACTAAATCGTTACAAGAGATTCTCTATGAAGGAGAAACCTGGATTGTAAAACAAGATTGAGAGGAATTAGATATGTTGGTTTGCCCGTCCTGTGGATTTGAAAATCTACCTGGTTCAGCTGTCTGTGAAAACTGTAAAAATGATATCATCATCGAACCAAAGATAATTACTGATTCAAGAATCGAAAAAGCTGTTCTTGAAGATAAACTCAAAGAATTAGCCAATGAACAAACAATTGCCATTCAAGTACCACCAGAAACGCCAGTTAGAGAAGTAGTTCAATTAATGATAGAAAACCAAAAATGCTCTGTTGTTATAATTGGCCCAGAAGGCTCAATCGATGGAATATTTACAGAACGATCGCTTATTATAAGAGTGTGTAACAAATTTCCAATAGATTTAAACAAACCAATAAAAGAAGCGATGTTGAATAAACCAATAATTTTGAAGAAGAATGATTGTGTCGCACATGCACTTCACATGATGTTTGCGGGCGGGTATACTTATGCTATCATCGACGATGATCCAATTAGGGTAATTAACATACGAGATATTCTTACATACTTGGTCGAATTGCATCCAAGTCTGGGTGGGTTGGATAAAGTACTGAACACCCTTAAAACTGCTGCACTCAAGATTAACACAATTTCGTCAAAGGATCAATCAATTTTAAATCATGTGAAAAAAAATCAGGAAATTTTCTATAAAGCATTCACCGCTGCTCGTCAAGAGGGAAAATTAGGAGAAACAGAACGTATCAATCCTGAAACATTTCTGACTCGGTTTGTACCAGCAGTCCGAGATATTGCCTACAATGCTAAATATGTCTCTCCTGATGAAGCAGAATTGCTTAAAAAACTAACAATAATGTTTGAGGAAAAGAAGGACGAATTTCTATCAATAACTCTGTCTGATTGAACCTGTAATAGAGTGTCACTCCGTACTGATTGCTATTGCTCATAACACCTTCTGAAACGCTTTTTATATTCAAGATATTCTTCCCCAAATGCTTCCTCAAGTTTTTTTTCTTCCCAACTTACAAGGAATTTACAGAATATAATAAACAATACAATTACTGTAATGAAAATGGATAAACTGCCCGCCAGTATAGCTAAACCAATAAGTATAATGATTATCGACAGATATATTGGATTCCTGCTGAATTTATACAGGCCTTCTATAACAAGTGTAGATGATGTTTGAAAAGGTTCTCGTGCATTTAATCCGATTTTTCCTGAAATAAAAGCGCATAATTAGCCCAACCAACCAACACAGACCCTAAAACAATTGCTAGCACACCGAGGAAATTGAATGGATAGGGAACACTGATTTCGTCGGGAAAGAAAAAGAAACTGAGAAAGATATCTAGACTTACTAATTCTGCTATCACGAAACTAACTATTATTGCCAATATCGTTGCTTCAATGAATATTAACTACACTTTTAGGAGTGACTTGATATGATAACGTTTGATAAACATTACTTTCACTGGATTAATGGTAATATATGGTAATTCTTTGCTTAATTGTTCCCTTTTCTCGCTATAATGGTTTGAACTACTGAATTTAATAAACTTCAGTTGTTTCTAGCTTTATAATGCACGATTTACAGTTCTAACATTAAAAAAAGCCCTTTCAACCGTTGTAATGTTCCGTATTAAAGCTTAAGACCAAGTTATATATGTTATGTCATTCTCTTATTGATACTGATTTAATGATCGTCTATTTCAGGAGCTATCCTCCTAATTATGAAAGCACGGTGAAAGTTTTCATCTTGACTAAGCTAATTTGCAATAACAACGCTAACAATTATATGTGTAAAAAATCCATACACAAGTAATTATTACAACTGGTCTTAAATTTATATACCAACTTGAGTTTAAGAAAACCATCATCACAATAATTTTCGTTTGTAGGCTATAAACGCAAATCCGCCTATTAAACAAAAGATGGCTCCTATAAACAAGATAGTTTCCACCCATGTAATTGAAAATGGATTATCAGAAGAGATTAAATAACTCTGGTTGAGATTAATTGTTGTTAGATTAAGTTGGGTGGAATAAAATGACCATTCGATCTTTTTCCCTTGATTATCAAAAAAATCTGAACGCACAATATAATATACCATGAGTCCTGTATTAGTATCAAACCACATCTCAAAGCTATTTGTATGGAAAGAATCGGTTACAATGTCAAATGATTTATTGTATGTAGCAATCCAAGCACTTCTTGATTGCTGAAAAAATGTGTAATTCTTTTTCCTTACTATTTGGAAAACTCTGCTCATTATTTTTATCTTAGAATTATTTATGTCCCTCTTGGTGATCTTGATCCACATCCAAGCATATGTTTCAAAAGTTTCAGCACAACGAGTTTCAGTATTATATACCCATAAAGAACTAGCTCTAATAGTCCTAACATAGACTTCCCCTTGTAATACATCTTGAGCTATCTCATTTTTTGCCTCTGAAATCGCGACGTGAGATGGTGTTCTATTAATTGCGACTATAGTCTGCTCTCCGGTATTATTCCCATGATTTAAGCTGGGATTAGGACCTTGCCACTCACCCCAAATTATATATTCAGCTCTATCACCGTTGGAAAAGGGGCAATGATCGGGAGGTAATTCTCTATCTCCAAGGTTTCCTAATATAGAAATTACACTTAAAATCAGAATTAATGATAATGCTTTATACACCCAATGGCACTGTCCATTATTTAATCTGGTAATAGGCCAATCATTATTGTTAGCATTGTAATTGATTGCGATTCAACCTTTAAAAATTCCTTCAAAGTATTGTAATGAGTCTTATACTGAGGATGAAAGTTTTCCCTTGGCTTATTGTTGAAGCTTAGAACAACGTAGCTATCTTTATTAATCATTAAAACAGCTTTTCAATCCATTTTGAGAACATTAGTAGAGAAATAGTATGTAATGGTATAAGAAGAATGAAAATTAGTCCCATAAGATTTGGTTTAAAACAGAAGACGCAATATTTACACCAAATTCTCCTAGTAATGAACCAAGATTATGTCGTGCTGAACCCCCTATTTGAAGGACTTTTTCATGTTCAGCAACTAAAATCCCATCTTTTGAGTCAACTTGGACAAGCTTCTGGTCCCCTTTACGAACAGTGATCTGCTTTTTATGGATTAACACGAAGTTATTGTCCCCTCCAATCAAAAGAAAATTTCTACGACCGAAAATAATGAAATCAGATTCTCCATCATCGTCAAAATCAATATTAATAGATGAACATGGATCTTCAATTCGCTCTTTTAACTTGGAAACCATTGACTGAGCTTCGTGTTTCAACCGAAATGATTCTGAGTCAGTAAGGATACTATTCCTGATAGAATGGTCTAACTGAGCGATTGAAAGGCCTAAGACCACTAAATTTGTACCTGAAAAAGTTGTTGTATTCCCAACTGCACCATGCGAGCTTGTATAAATGATTGAGTCGACTACTGCTTTAATACGTCCTAGAATTACGATTCCCTCTTTATTAGAATCTGTAATGACTTCCATTATCTTTACAGGTTCAACGAGATCAATTTTGTAAAGAGAAGTGGCAAGAACTTCCGAAGTTCCATGCCAGTCATAAATGGCATTCCCTAGTTGAAGTGTACGTAACCTCATCTTTTTTCCTCCTCCTCTTCTGAAAATTTACCTTCTTCATCTTCATCGTCGCTGATGATCACGGGAACTGAAATTCTTTTTTTTGCACGAGAATAGAGAAATTCGACGAGTTTTAAAGCTTCTCTTCCTGCAAAAGTAAGTAGATATCGTTCCCGTACTCCCTCTTGGCGAATTAATCCTTCATCTTTAAGAATTTCAGCATGGTGTTTGAAATTTCCTCCTCTTGTTCCTATACGATTGGACAGGTCTGATTGCCGAAGTGGTTCTTTTTCGAGTTCTTTCAGCATTCTTAAACGGGTTCGATCTGAGAGGGCTCCCATAATTGCTGAACCTTTCTCGTAAAAATCTTCTAGTTCATCTTCAGGAATGAAGTATGGCTCTCTTCTGCGTTTTCCTTTTCTTCGACGTCGTGAAGGATAAGTCTGAAAGATAGATCCAACTGAACGATCAAGAGTTTCACCAATTGAATCAAGAATGCCCCCAATGTAGTGTTCAAGGGTTGATCCAAAACCTTCCCCCCAATCCTCCCAATTATCAGTCTCTATATCGATAGATGGATCTCGTCTTCGTTTTCGTGGCGGTCGTGGAGGCCGTGGCGGTTGTGGTTGTCTTTTTGAGAAATCAGATCTATAATCTTGTTTAATATCGCTCAATTCGTCTTTAATATCCTGCATTTGCTTACGGAATTCCCGTTTCATGTCCCGAATTGACTCTTCCAAATCTAATTCCTCGTCGTCGTTCTCAAGAGGTTTTTTCGTTTTCTCATCATCTTTGAATTCTTCATCCATCATAAAGCGCTCCAAATTATCTTTTCATGCAGAATGGCATATCACACTCGATATTAACACAATGATCATTCAACTATACACTTAAATGAACATTTCATACATCATTTATAAATATGTCATGATAGTGGCAAAGACTTACAATGTCACGTATGGAACTCACAACTAACTTATAACAGAAATCTCTAGATTCTGTTTAAACTCCAAGCCCTTGCTTTTTCAATGCCTTTAGGGTCACTCTCCGTTCGGAACAGTCCATATTTGTATAATGGAAACTTTTTTTTGGAATTTCTCTAGTTATCTGGGCCTAATCCAATCAAAAATTTATAGCAGGACTACAAAAATGGTGAGAGAAGAATTAGATAGATTGTACCAAGAATAAGATGGAGAATTCCTAGTACGGCACCAATTTTCATGAATTCGACAAAAGTTATTGGAGATCCTTCACGATTGGATAGATTGATAGCTAAAATATTCGCAGGGCTTCCAATGGGCAAAATATACCCCCCAAGGTTCACAGCAATCACTAATGTCCACCAATGAATTGGGCCAATGACACCCGCGGTTTGCAAATCAAAAAATACTGGTGCTAATGCTGCTGAAATGGGTATATTGTCCACAACAGCTGAAATCATTCCTATTCCAAAGGAAATAAATGGTAAAGAAAATATCAGATCTAATTGGAAGAAAGGAGTTAGTATTTCACCTAGAAGTTTGAGTAAACCCAATATTTCGATTGAACCTACTAAAATGAAAAGGCCTATGATAAAATAAATGGATATCCATTCAATCTCCTTAAATATATCCTTAGGATGCATTCCAGAGAAAAGCAATAATCCTGCTGCAACGAGGAGTGCTATTTCCGCGGCTTTTAAGTTTAAATTTCCTCCGAAAATAAAACCTGTTACGAGAAATGTTAATCCAAGTATTGCTACATAAAATGTCCGTTTGTCTTCAACAAGTATATTTGGATCCAATAAGAATATTTCTTTTACTAAAGACTTCGAGGGTTCTTTGAAACTCGATCTGGCACTTATGTAGAAGATAGGGATAGCTGAAATGAATAGGAAAATGCTCAAAGGCCCCATAACAATAACAAAATCAATGAAAGAAGCCCCACTTTTATCTGCTAGAACTATATTCGGAATACTTCCTACTAAAGATGAGATTGAGGCGAAATTTGCGGTAATCGCTTCTATAATGAGAATAGGCCGAAAATCAAATTCTAGAATTTTATAGATTTCAACTGTTAAAGGAGCGATGATTAACATTGTGGTGATTACATCGAATACAAAGCTGATTATGAAAGTCACAAGTGTTAATGAAAGCAGCAAAATTTTTGGATTCCCTCTTGTAAAACGCACTATAATGATGCTAATATATTGAAAAAGTCCAGACCGACTGGAAATTATTGTTATTATCATCATAGCTGTGATAAAAATGATAGTATTCCATTCCACACGGGATAGAATAGTATGAAATTCTGTATCATGGCCTTCATAAGGCCATTTGGATACTATCAATAGGATGGAAATGACACTAGCCCCAAGAAGTGCTGAAACTGGCCTATGAAGTTTCTCACTTGAAATTAGTATATAAGTAAGGATGAAAATTATTAAACCAATTAATTGTACGAGATGTAAAGCCATTTCAAGGGCACCCTTCAGCTCTTTTTTTTGAAGATTTTACTTTATTCCAGTCATCTTCAGTCAATAGAATGGGACTAACTTTAGATTTTCCAAAAATTATATATTCTTTTATATTTGGTTATAATGGAACAAAAGTTAGGAAAGAGCTATCGTCAAACTAATCGATTTGGATCATTCTAACAAATTCAAAAGTAGAATAACCAACGAATGATCTCCATTGACAAACACTTAAGTTTTAATTTAGTGTTTAAGGTAAGAATTCATTAATTTTATTAGATCAAAGGGGATCTATTTTTTAAACAATTTTCTTTTCTAATCAGGAGAATGAAATAAATACAATATAGTTAAAGAATTGTTTTAAATACGTTATATCGTTTTTCTTATCACTTCAGCTATAATCGAGTTGTGGCCAATTGGAAAAAGTAATTGAAACTGATATTGCAATAATAGGTGGAGGTCCAGCAGGATATGTCGGAGCAATCCGAGCTACCCAGCTTAACGCCAAAGTTGTATTGATTGAAAAGAGAGAGCTTGGTGGCACCTGTTTAAATCGGGGTTGTATTCCTACGAAAGTGTTTGTAGAATCTGCAAGACATTGCAAAGCACTTCGGGAAATGCCTCGATTTGGCTTGAAATCGGATTATCTTGGAGTTGATTTTCCTAGAATTCAGAAAAGAAAACGGATTATTGTTAAACGGCTTGTGAAGGGGATTCAATATTTACTTAGGAATGGAAAAGTTGAAGTTTTGCGAGGTGAAGGCAGATTTATAGATCCTCACTTGATTTCCGTAACTGGATGGGACGAAAAATATCGTGTTACGAAGTATCGTGTATCAGCTAAGAAAGTCATTATAGCTACAGGGAGTAAACCCCTTATTGTACCAATTCCCGGGATTGACGGGCCTAAAGTTCTCACGAGTGAAAGTATACTTGATCTTGTCGACATTCCTAAAAGTTTAATAGTTATTGGAGGAGGGGCGATAGGTGGGGAATTTGCATGCGTTTTTCGATGTTTTGAAGAAACTCAAGTCACTATCATCGAAATGCTTGATCGATTGATACCAATGGAAGATCCCGAGTTAGGAGAAGAGCTCAAAGCCGCGTTCAATCGTGTTGGCATTGGTGTACACACAGGGTCTCGTGTAACTAGGATTTCAGATACACCTACAGGGAATAAAAGGGTAACATTCATCGATCCAGATGGTAACGAGCAAAATATTGAAGCTGAATATGTATTAGTTTCGATTGGACGTGCTCCAGTAATAGAGGGTCTGAATCTTGATGGAATAGGAGTACTTTATGGTCGTGGGATTATAGTAAATAATAAGATGGAGACAAATGTGCCAGATGTCTATGCTGCTGGGGATGTTGTTCAAGGAGTCCCATCACCAATGTTGGCATACACGGCTTCCGCTGAGGGGGAAGTCGCGGTAGAGAATGCACTGGGTTATGAAGTAGAAATGAATTATGACGCTATCCCAAGTGGAATATTCACAAATCCCGAAGTGGCCTCTGTAGGACTAATTGAGGAAAAAGCGAAAGAAAAGTATGGCGAAATTCTTGTCGGTAAATTTCCTTTTCAAGGTAATGGAAGAGCTGTTATTGTCGGACAGAATCGGGGTCTTGTGAAAGTAATACTAAATGCTAAAACAACGGAAATAGTTGGAGTACATATTATTGGTCCTCATGCGACAGAATTGATTGCTGAAGGCGCCCTTGCAGTAGCAAATCATATGAAAGCAGCAGACCTCGTCAAAGTTCAACATGGTCACCCCGTTCTTTACGAAACAATTAAAGAAGCGACCTTAGATGCCCTTGGCCGTGCTATTCATAAATAAGATTTCTAGCATCTCATCATTATTTATTTCTCTTAATAATTTTTGGAGTCTCTTTTTTCTGAGGACTTTTCAAGGAGAAAATTAAGTCTCTAATCTCTGCTGCTTTTTCAAATTCAAGGTTTTTCGCAGCAAGTTGCATTTCTTTCGTAAGAGCGCTTATATATTCAGGAAGATCTTTAGCAGAGATTTTCTCCTCTTTTAGCTCTGTAAATGAAGTCGACATTTCAATAAGGGGTGAACGAACTTCTTTGATTATTGTTTGTGGTTTAATGTTCATTTTCTTGTTGTAAGCTATCTGTTTCCTCCGGCGTCGTTTGGTTTCAGCTATTGCCTTCTCCATGGATTCTGAAATTTTATCAGCATAAAAAATCACTCTACCTCTAGAATTTCGAGCTGCTCGTCCAATAGTTTGAATTAACGAACGTTCATTCCTCAAAAAACCCTGCTTATCTGCGTCTAGGATGGCTACCAATGAAACTTCTGGTAAATCTAAGCCTTCACGTAACAGATTAATGCCTACTAGGACATCAAAATCCCCAAGTCTCAATGACCTCAGAAGATCAGTTCGTTCTAATGTTTTAATCTCGGAATGTAAATATTTTGCCCGTATACCAATTTCATCTAAGTAATCAGCAAGATTCTCTGCCATTCGTTTCGTTAGAGTGGTAACTAAGGTTCTCTCATTTTGATTCGTGGTTTTTCGTATTTCTGCTACTAAATCATCGATTTGATTCGGGAGTTTTAGTTTTAGAGTTATCTCAGGGTCAACTAATCCCGTAGGTCTGATAATTTGTTCCACAATGTTACCTTTTCCAGATTTTTTCAAAGCATAAGGTCCTGGAGTTGCACTGACAAAGATAGTTGTCCCCATTCGTTCCTCAAATTCTTCAAATGTAAGTGGACGATGATCATAAGCTGAGGGTAAACGAAAACCATAATCGATTAAATTCTTTTTACGAGAGCGGTCTCCCTCCAGCATACCTCCTATTTGGGGTATTGTCATATGTGATTCATCAATAATAAGCAGATAATTATCAGGGAAGAATTCGAATAACGTTGAGGGTGGTTCCCCTTCAATCCTTTTATCAAAATAGCGTGAATAATTTTCCATTCCAGGGCAATGACCAATTTCTTGGATTAACTCTAGATCGTAGAGTGTTCGCTGTTGAAGTCTTTGAGCTTCTACGATCTTTTTTTGTGCAGTTAATTCCTTAAGACGAACTTTCAATTCTCTCCGAATATCTCCCAAGACTGCTGTTAATTCATCTTTTGGTCTAACGTAATGCTTAGCTGGAAAGATATAAGTTCTATCAAGTTCTATCAATGTTTTATTGGATACAGGGTGAATTTGAGTTATTCTTTCCACTTCATCTCCAAAGAGCTCAATTCTTATAGCGACGTTTTCTTCATATACTGGCCAAACATCAATAACATCTCCTTTTACCCTTATTTTACCTCGAATAAGAGTAATTTCGCTTCGTTCATATAATATATCTATTAATCCCGAAATAATTTCTTCCTTCGGGATTACCATACCTTTCTCGACAAACAGGCTCATATTTTTATAATGTTCAGGTTTTCCAAGGCCATAAATGCAGCTTACACTAGCTACAACGATTACATCTTCCCGTTCAAGAAGACTCCGTGTGGTTGAGGCCCTCATTTTATCTATCGATTCATTGATGTCAAAATCCTTCTCTATATAACGATCTGGTGTTGGTAAATACGCCTCAGGCTGGTAATAATCGTAAAAGGACACAAAGTACTCTACAGCGTTGTGTGGGAAATATTCTTTGAATTCTTGGTAGAGCTGAGCTGCTAAAGTTTTATTGTGAGAAATTACTAAAGTGGGCCTTTGAATTTGTTCAACTACCTTAGCTATCGTGAATGTTTTTCCTGATCCAGTCACTCCTAACAATGTTTGATACATTTTATTCTCATTGATACCTTTCGTTAATTGTCTAATAGCAACGATTTGGTCCCCCTTAGGTGCATAAGGAGCTTTTAATTGAAATTTTGGCAGATTCAGTCTCTCCAGTATTTATAACTAATTATTCTTATTAATGAACACTTTCTTTGATTTTTTCTTTTATTTTAATATGAGAATAAAAAAGAATACTGTTTAGGTAATGTAACTAATCAACATCAGTTGGATTAATATAAAAGATCACTAATCGCAGCTTATTCTCCAGATTCTTTCAAAAATTTCATATATATACTAGCAAATAGCGAAAACATGGATTTTTAAAAGGTCTTTTGTTTTTATTACTCGTCATATCTGTAAACCTTACAAGATACCCATTAGGTTGAGGTTAGAGAGTGTTCGATCGAGATATCAGAGTGACTGTTCTAGGAAATACAGGGGTGGGAAAAACCACTCTTATTGATCGTATGAAAGGTACTAATGTTCGTAAAGTCACAAGTAAGAAAACATTCGATATAAATGTCGAAGAAAAGAAAATTAGGTTAAGGAGTTCAGAAAACTATCCATGGTATCATCCTGAAACCTATAGAATGTATCGAATCATTGCTATTGATAATCCAGGTGATTACAAGTTGCGAAGAAAATGGAGAGAGGCTATGAGAAAATATAAAACAGATGGGATGCTTTTTCTACTTGATCCCAAACAATCAATAGAGGTACAGCGTGTAGCAATGGAAGATTCATACAATTATTTCTTGGACTCGCTAGACTTAAATCCCGAAAAAGCTGATAGAAAAGCAACAGGTACAAAATACATTTTTCATTTTGTTGTTAATAAATGTGACATATTTCTTCCAGAAAAAGAGGAAAAAGAAGCATTTGAGCTGAATTCTTCTATAAAAGAACATGCTGTTGAATTCTTATCACATTTTGCTCCAACAATGGATGAATTCAAAGAAACATTTCTCAACTCAAAATTTGGAATATCATACCTCTCCGCGATTTATAGCCCTTATAGAGATTTAGATAAATTATTTGAAATCCTTAAAGTTTATTTGTACCAAGTCTAGAGAAAGGTCAATTCTATCATGGTTGAACTAATGGCGTTATTCTTTCCGCTATCAGGGTCGTATCCACAGTCTTTGGTGACATTCTGATATCAATCCCCTTTTTACGTGGTTCTATTGTCATATATTCTTTAATAGTATTCAGGATTCTTATTTTCCTCAATAACGGGCTTAGTATCGTCATCGATACTTGCTGATAATCAGTAATTTGCCGTGCATGTGCGTTAAGAATTGTTGTTAAGTTTTGATGAAGACTTAAAAATCGTGGAAAGTCTCGGGAAAGAATTTGAAGCGCAGTTTTTGATTTTTCCTCCTTTCCTTCTTTATCAGTGTGAAACGTACTAATTACCTTCTGCTTAAAGGGAATAAATACATTTTTTTCAAATGTTGCAATACTGGTAGTAATTGAATCTTCGAGAGACGTAGTTAATCTATAAAACTCTTCATATATGTTGGGATGAAGTTTCTTTAATCTGTAAAACCCAGGCCCAAATTCTTTGTAGGAGAAAGGTAATAAATCCCCATAGATAAAATCATACAAGAACGCTTCATTCGCAGTTACACTTTCTGGAAAAAAACAAATCTCTGCTATTCCATCAAAAAGAGAATACAAGATTTGGTATGCATCTATACCAGAAGAAGAAGGTAGTTCAGTCATTTGGCCGAGCCCTTCAAGCGGTTGAAGAGCAATGAAATTCGTAAGTTCGTTATATTTGTATTTAATCTGATTTTGAGAGATTTCAAAATAACCCCGTTTCGCAACAACGGTTAACTTCCTCTTTCCAACAATCTCAAAAGGAGGACACATAAAAAAGAAGTGATTTTTGATGACCAACGTAAGATTCTCCGTTTAGTGTCACTAGGATTCTAACAACAACTCAACTTATAATTTGATAGTTAATATTTTCTAATATAAATTTCTATTTTTTAAATCATCCATTCATTAATTTTTTCCTTTAATGTCCTTCAAAGCAATAATCTTTGAATAGTAGGAAAAATAATAGTAAATCTTCTCTCTTTTCTTGATTGAAGCCAAAAGAATGTTTTTGCTTTAGCACTAGCAATCCAGAGTGTGCTTATCGTTATTTATCGTAAAAAACGTTAAAGATCCTCTTATCCAAATCCCCTTCCTCACTGTTTTTAGACTCTACTTGAATGTTTAATAGCATAAATGTAATATATAAGATATTGCACAGAGTCTGAGAGTTAAAATAAACAATGTTCTAATAAAGCATAGATGACTAGCATGGTTCCTAAAGCTCCTATCTTTGATTCAATTTTAAAAATACTACCAGAACAACCAGGTTGCTACTTAATGCTTAATGGAACTGGTAAGATAATCTACATTGGTGCTGCTTCTAATCTTAAAAAACGTGTAACTTCATATTTCCAGAAAGATATTATTGATAAAAAAACTAAGCAGTTAGTTTCAAATATAAAATCAATCGATTACGAAATACATGATTCTGAAGAAGCTGCTTTCTTACGTGAACGAGAATTAATACGTATCCATTCACCCCGCTTTAATCTGGATTGGAGAGACGATAAAGAATATCCAATGATTAAAATTACTGTTCCTTCAGAAAAAGAGATATTTTCTCGAATTTTTATAGTGAGAAGTATTGAAGATAGCGATAACTGGTATTTTGGCAGAAAAACTGATGTTAAGGCTCTTCGCCAATCTTTACGATTCCTACGTAAGATTTTTCCTGTGGCAAATAAAACTTATTGTTTTCGAACAAAAAAACCTTGCTTAGATTATTCAATCAGTCGCTGTTCTGCACCTTGCGTAGATAAGATTTCACTTAAAGAATATCAGCAGATTGTAGATCAATTTGTATTATTTTTGCAGGGCAAACGAAAAGATTTACTAGATAAGCTGTATGAAGAAATGAACCAATATTCTGATGAATTGGACTTTGAAAAAGCAGCAATAGTACGTGATCGAATGACTCAAATTGAATCTGCTATTGAATCCCAAAAAGGTTTTCCTCAGCCGCGAGAGAAGGATGTAATAATCCTTATAGAAGAATCTGATCATTATATGTTGCTAATTTTCTGGTATAAAGATAATAACATTATAAATACTGAAATAAAAAATTTAGGGAATCTCGAAACATTACCTGAATCAGAAATCATTAAGACTTTCATTCTCAATTATTACTTGAAAGGAGATTTCATACCATCCAAAATAACAACTAATAGTGAGCTAAGCGAAGAAAATGAAATTTTAGAGATCTGGCTTTCAAAAAGAAAAGGGAGTAGTGTTCAGATTATTTCAGATAAAGCATTCCTTTTAGATTCTAATATTAAATTGAAGATCCATCAATTTCAACTGGAACTAGGAGAGCATATTCGCTCAAAAAAGAAGCAAATTCAATTAAAAGTACAGGCTCTTGATGAAATTAAGGAATATTTAGAACTCAAAAAGATTCCTTCCAGAATAGAAGCTTTTGATATTTCTAATATCCAAGGTACCAACGCAGTTGGTTCGATGGTTGTTTTCCAAAATGGAGTCCCAGACAAATCACAATATCGACGATTTCGAATTAAAACTTTGACACCTGAACCAAACGATGTAGCAATGATGCGGGAAGTGTTGTCTCGACGTCTTACTCATGATGATTTACAATTCTCGACCTCATTACCAGATTTATTGGTTGTTGATGGTGGTACACCACAAGTAAATGTGATAGCTCGCGAATTAAAACTATTAGAGTATAATATTCCTGTTATCGGTCTAGCTAAGAAAGAGGAGAGAATTTTCCTTCCCTATCGTAGAAAACCATTAAATATTCCTCAAAACAGTTTAGCACTACAATTACTAAAACAGACTCGTGATGAAGCTCACAGATTTGCAATTTCTTACCACAAAAAACGTAGGTTGTTGCAACCTAAAACTCAATTAGAAGAGATCCCTGGAATTGGCATAAAGCGAAGAAACGCTCTTCTCCAATACTTTGGGAGCATTAATGAAATTAAGAAAGCAACAGTCGAAGAACTAGCGCAAGTTGAAGGAATCAGTAGAGAAATCGCGGAAAGGGTCTTCTTGTTCTTCGCCTCTAATCCTGAAATATAACCTGTGTTTATTTTCATTATGAATTTCTTTATATTAAGTTTATTATCGAAAAAAGACTAATTCTATTTGCATTTAATAAAATAATAGAACTTTCAGCGTTTTGTTTCAATTGTAGTGATATGGGCACCAAGTTGGGTAATGGTCTCGTTAATTTTTGTGTTGATAATTGACTCTGGGATTTCCTTATCAGTTTTCAAACAAATTTTGATTTCCAAAGAAATTTTTGTATTTATTGCCTCTAATGGTGATAGAACCCCTTGATAAAACTCTGGTAAGAACTTAGATCTAAGACCATGGACTTCGAATACGAGAGAATGGGTTTCTTGTGGTGTACCAGAGACATCAGAAATTTGTCTTAAAGGAATTCCTTGCTTTTGGTCTAAAGTTTCAGTAACTATGATTTCTGTAATCCTTGAATCCTTATTCAATTTATCTACAATTGTTCTAGACAGTTTGTCGTTGAGTAATACTTCATTAGATGAAAAAGTAATTTGTTCTGGTGTTATTGGACTTGAGAACATAAAATCTTTTAATTGAATCTTGTCATGAATAATCGTACTAATTCCGAATGATCCTTTTTCCACTCCTCTACAAATGCTTTCTTGAATTACTTGCGGCATTTCGATTTTGAATATATTCGGATTTTTATAGAACTGCTCAAGAATTTCTTTTGTGTGATAAAAAGGTTGAGAGTCAAAAAATAATTCAACAAGCTTTTTATGATGTAATTTTGACACAATAAACTCTTGATTAAATAATTCACGTTTATACCATTTTGTAAGTGATTCGCTTTCAGTAGATGGAAAACCTAGGGGAATTTTGCGTATACCATCATAAAGAATCGAATAAAGCCTTCTGATATTATATGACATTGAATTATTTATCTTTTCTAAACGATCCAATATCTCTGAGTCATAAATATGGGCTTCAGTTTTCGAATTTTTGATCATTTTTTTCTTTAGTTCATTTAAAGAAAGCTTTGTGAGAATAATATCTCTTAGAGGAGCTAAATGAGATTTTTTTGGTAAGGCAAAAATTATTGTATTTTTATTCAGACGAAAGGTCTTTCCCTTTCTTTGAAACCATTCATCTAGTAATTTATGATCAGTGGAAGGATTGATAACTACAATTTTGAGATTTTGGCTATCTGGTATGTCTTTAGACGAACTAGGCCATAATATTGTTTCTATATCAATTCCTAGGTGTTCCTCTATTTCATTTCGGAGATAAAAATCACATTTATCCTGAAATACTAGTTTCAAATTCTCTATTTCATGATTTAGATTTGGAGTTTGACTAAAAAAGAATTGGCCTTTCTGGAAATGAATGTACCAAAGGTTTTTGTGAATATGATGGACAATTTCAGGAATTAGTGAAATTTGAAGATCAGGTCGAATCGAGTACAGTCTTAGCTTAGGCAAAGCTATCCCCTTTAAATCTTCATTTTTTGTGAATGATGACAAAAAAATAGATTTAGAAACTTTAGAGGCTAGTTTATTCCATTCTGGATGTTGCTGATCAAGGATTCCTGCTCTTGACAGTGATCCAAGCATTTCTTCGTTTAAAATGTGTGTATATCGACTATCAAGATGCTGTAAGAATTCATTCCTAATGGGCCCATCTTGGAATGACACATCCGACGGAGTGATCAAATCTATTTGTTTCTTAGAAGACCATAAATGTGATAGTACCCGAGATAAAATCCGTAAGATGGCTCTTGTTCCTTGGAATGTAGGAAGGTGGCTCCAATTATCGAATAACAAGTCAAGAAATTCAGGATGAAAAGGATACGCTTCTTTCATTCGATTTACATAATCTGGACTCATAATTTTTTCTGGAAAGTCGTACCGGTGGCTCCTATATATTTGAATATAGTGAAAAATAATTTTATCTCTTTCTTCATTAGAAATTACCTCTTCAATCAACCTTTTAGTTACTAGAGGATAGAATTCTTCACGTTCAACTGGTGTTTCAGTTGTTTCCAAACGGCCTAAAATGTGATTTACTTGATCTAAGGTTTTTTTTGATGTTTCTGAATAATCTTCATATTGGTGGAATGGAAGAGTAATGATGAGTAAACCTCGTTTTATTGTCGCTAATGCTTCAGCTAATTCTTGAATGAATAGTAACGTTTGGGTTCCTAGATTGGATTCATTTATAGATAAACCTAGTGCCTTGTTAAGATATTCAACTAATTCGTCAATAAGAATAAGGAAGGGTTCATGTCTTAAAAGAAATTTTTTGATTTTTTCTTTTCCAGGACTAATACGCATAATATCATTGGTTTCAAACTCTTTGTATCCTCTTAATCCTCCTAATTGGAAAGCAATATCTCCCCAAATTGTATGAATATGTACATTGTCATTTATTTTTCCTTCTATAGGATTTAAGTGCGTTCCACCAATTGTTGCAATTTTTGCGTTTATAGGTGCAATATTTGGTAGATACTCTGCAAGTATACCTCCATGTTTGATGTAATGATAAATGACAATAAGTGCATGAGTTTTACCACCTCCAAAAGCAGTTTGGAGTTTGATTATACTACTCCCTTGTCCCTCGTAGAGCTTTTCTTTAACACCCATAAGTAGATTATATAATCCTTTAGTTAGATAAGTGGATTTGTAAAACATTTGAGGATCCTGATAATTAGGGGGAGCTTCCCCATGAACAATGTCTAAAATATCGGCAATAAATGTTGATTCGCTGATATATCCTGACCTAATCATTGGTCGTGGCGTAGTTATCTCATACCAAGGTTTCATAATCAATCAGCACACTAAACAGTTGTAAAACTACTATATTGAGAAAATTACTTAGTTTCTATGGATTTTATTTACGAAGCTTTTATGAATGGATTTTTGAACATGTATTTCAAAGTTCTTTCGGGATATTTATGAAGCGACTTACTAAAAAGATCGCTGAAAAAACAGGGAAAGAAGCCCTGAATGTTACAACAAGGACTGTTGGCAGCGCAGCTGCAGATATTGCTAAAGAATCGTTGATAGAAGGGTTTGAGAAGAGTAATGTAACGGATACTGTGAAACGAACAGTTCAAAAAACAACTAAGAGGATTAAACAACGCTAAATTGGTTCTATTCATCAACTCTCCCAATAGGAGAGACGGAGACGAAAGGATGAAACTCAAGAAATTGAAAAACATATCTAGTGAAGAAATTACTGATTATGGTTCTACTGGTACAACAATTCAATGGATATGGTCTAGAGATGATCATGTACCCAATTTTTTTCTTCGAAGATTCATAATTACACCTGGAAATCAAATCGGGTTACATAACCATGCTGAAGAACATGAAATATTCATTCTTGACGGTGAGGGATTAGTTTTTAATGATACTGGAGAAGAATATCATATAGGGCCTGAAGACACTCTTTATGTTCCCCCAAATGAACCACATGGATATAAAAATACTGGCCAAACTGACCTAATCTTTCTTTGTATCATTCCGCGTTTAAAAAAAGACTGATTTGATTTTGCGCTGGATGGATGTTAAATATTATGCCACAAGATTCAAGATCTGAGTGGTTGGCGACTTATCATGAAGGAGACTCCCGCCTTCGCGATAAACGTTATGGAATTCTACAACTTAATCGCGAAAAACAGCAAATAGAGTTTGCAGTACAAACTGCAGAAAAATCTCCAATTATCATCGTAAGCTACCCTCTTCAATATCTCAAGGAAATTACCATATATGAAAAACGTCAGAAAATGAGAAAACAAAGGTATCTAAGACTTTTAATGGGTGATCCTCCAAATGAAATGAAACCACTTTTTTCTTTCAGTCTTGTAGAAGTGGAAATAGTAAAGGATGAAATTCAAGCGTTTCAAGAAGAAATTCAAGCGATTCAAAAAGATTTAGAAGATTCTGATAAAAAACAAGAGGGAGAAGTTGATTTAGTGGAAGTTTTCGCTAGATTGCTTAAAACACCTATCGGACAGTTCCAGCAACTAGTCGAGGGATTTACCTCTCGATTGCGTGTCCTCACAGCTCCTTCCAAGAAGGTTACAGAAACAATATTAACCTCGCTAGAACCAGAATATTCTTACGAAATTCAAGAAATTGAGCTTAATGAAAGGAAATTTCTGTATTATAGCACATCTCATCCCCATTCAACTGTTCTAATTCTACTCTCTCCGATCGGGGGACGTATTGAAGATTATTATCCGATGATTTCATCCTTATTGGGGAAATACCAAATTTATATTCTAGGAATGCGTGGTTATGTTGATTCAAAAGGACAAGATAAAGAATTTAAATTAAAGGATTATATTCAAGATCTGCAAATTTTTCTGGAATATATTGGTTCCGAAAAGGAAATCATCTTGGGAGCTCATTCTCTATTTTCTGCGATTCTTTTGGAGGAATTTTTGAATGATCCTTATTCAAATATTAAAAAATTAGTGCTAGTTTCAGGAAGTCACCGTGCTCCTGAAAATTTTAGGAAAGGTGTCAAATTATTACCTCCCACTCCAGCTTGGGCACCATTCAAAGGTCAGGTTCGAAAGATAGCTCCAAAGATCCTTTTTTCTAAGAATACTGATAAAGGAACCATTGATCCATTCATTCAATACGCATTGAGTATCCCCGATAAGGTTTATTATGAGATCTTCAAAGATTTTCTACCTAGATATGATTATTCAAAAGCATTTAAATCGTTAACAAAGCCAGTACTAGTCATTTGGGGGAAAGATGATCAAATCATTACTAAAGATTTAAAAAAGGAAATGATTGCTATTACTCCTCCACCATTGTTTTCATATAAAGAGATTCCTGGTGGACATATGATATTATTGGAAGAACCAAATAAAGTTGGTAGAGAAATAAATAATTTCATTACAGGTACAAAATGGAGCCAGATTGAGATTGAAGGATGACTCTCACACATTAAAAACATTCACAATGCGCTTTAAAGACAAATCAGCTTGGAATGAATTTAAAGATGATTTGAAACAAACTTTACGTGAAAATGACATTAAATTCCAATATTCCGAAAAGACACCAACTTTCTATCTATTATATACAAGTGAATTTATAAGAATTCGTGTCATTTGGGGAAACGAGGATAAAGACGAAGCTCTACTCTTCTCATTACAAGCAAAAGAAAATATCAAAAATGATCAGCTGTCTGCCTGTAACGAAATCTACGATCTTCTACAACTTTTTTCAGGAGAGTTAATAGACGGTAAATCTCCTTACGAATGGTGAATTTTTACTCTATAAATCGTAATTAGATTCTATTTGCATAATAAACTTTTTGAGGTGAGTAAAGAAAGGTTTAATCTTGCCTTCTTCCCATTCCTGAGCAATTTTCTTATATAACTCCCCATCGAGATTTATCTGAAGTCCTTTTTCTGTTTCTTTCACAGAAATTCCAGGGTCAACCATTTTTTAACCACCAATAGAATTTTAATCATCTTCATTGAATAAATAGTTTTTATAAAAATATTCTTCCTATGTTAAGGAAAAAAAAGAGAGGGAGATTTAATAGAAATAAAAAAGAGAGAAAAAAAGTAAATTATGGTTATACACCACATTTCTCTTTAAGTTCTTCCCATCTTTTGTCAATATCATCTTGGAACAATTTTATGAGATCGTTTCGCTCTTCAGGGCGAAACAAATGTCTGAATCGGCCTTGCATCTTCAAGTATTCTATTATTGGCTTTTTTTTGCTTTCGTCCTTTGCTATACGAAGACTTGGACGATCCATTGAGTATTCACCGTTAACAACTCTGTACAAAGGATGAATGCATGTTTGTACAGCTAATCTTGTAGCTTCAATCGATAAGGCTGGATCAAAGCGTTGACCACGAGTACATGAGGCATCTACATGCATAAATGCTGGACCCTCAACGTCTAAGCCTTGACGAACCTTTTCTATAAGATCTTTGGGCTCTGCGGGGACTGCTGTGGCGACGAAAGGAATACGATGAGCTGTAATAATATCTGCAAGTGCTTTCTTGAATTGAACTTTACCTGGAATAACTGAACCTGCAGGTGAGGTTGTTGTGCTAGCAGTGAAGGGCGTACCACCTGAACGTTGAATACCCGTATTCATATAAGCACCATTATCATAACAGATGTAAAGAAAATCATGGCCTCTTTCCAAAGCCCCAGATAATGCCTGAATACCAATATCAAAAGTACCACCATCTCCAGCAAAAGCAATGATATCAATGTGCTCATCTTTAATCATTCCCTTCTTTCGCATAGTTTTATAGGCAGCTTCTACTCCACTAGCTACTGCGGCAACATTCTCAAAAGCAACGTGTAACCATGGAACCTTCCAAGCTGAAAATGGATAGATAGTACTAGCAACTTCTAAACATCCTGTAGCATTGCAAATCACTGTTGGTTTATTAAAAGCCATAGTTACTTGACGAGCCATGCTTCCAGCAGCGCATCCAGCACATAAGCGATG
>JBHLKC010000034.1:0-22132 GCA_048887065.1 Candidatus Hodarchaeota archaeon | reverse complement strand
TAGACTCCGACAAGTTTTCACAACAGCAACCATTTGACTTATCACTTGAAAATAAAAATCTAGCTGACTTTTATATTGACCAACTAGAGATAGAGATACATACTTTAGAAAAACTATTAGAAGAAGTTGAATCACTTCAGTTACTTGACACATTTCGCATAGTCATGGAGGATAGTGTGAGTCAAGTTCTTGATATTGAGACCATTCCTGAACATGTTGACTCCCTAGAACTTGTCTCTCAAGGCCCCACTCTTCCTGAAGCTCCGTCATATGATTTTCTAGCTGAACTGGAAAAGTGGGAAGAAGAAGTTGGAGAACAAGTTTTTTCTGTCCGTGGACAGTTGTTAAGATCACTAGAAGAAGCAAAACGTGTCCAAGCTACTGCTAATTACAATTTTGCGCTCCAAAATTCACCTATATCAGGAAAACAGACTAAAAATCAGTCACAAAAGGAAAACACCGTTTTAAAAGATCAAACCATTAAACAAAAAAAACCAACTTTGATCCCAAGTAATATAAACAGAACTGGCCTCAGAAAAGGTGAGGTTGTAACTATTGATGGCAGAAAAATTACACTAGCAATAGATTTCGGTACTTTAAGGTTTGAACCTAAGATTTGTTATAGAGAATTGATTGTTTATTCATGGGTCAAAAATTTATTCCATAATAATACCAATGAAGCTCTTACATTCTCTAGACACGAAGCTGTTGATGAAATTAAAGAATTTGCCAAAAAAGCGGGGTTTAGATTACTAGACACTTACCAACTAATTGGACCAGTTGGTGTTCGAACAGCTCTTAATAGAATGAGGGCAGAGGGGATAATCGATGCTACTATTCGAGCAAAAACAAAGCTAAATGAGATTACGATCCGATCAGCCCTTACCATGTACAATGACACACCAGTTGTAGATACTTTTCGCTACTTTTTAGCTAGAAGCTATGAAGGTCTACATCGTACGGCTAAAAGTAAGCGCTCTGATGAAATTCTTGAATTAATTAAGGTTTGCATTTTACCCAAATTAATTGATGGTTATCCTGTTTTGAATCTTACAAAAATTAACCCAAAAATAGTTCTGTATTGGGAATCTATAGCTGGAACTATCAAATTCAAGGAAATTTTAGACAAACTATACAGTTATGCTTTGAATTATAGAAAGTTGCCTCATGATAGCAAGGTTAAGAATTGGCTTATGGAGGCTGTTAATAAATCGGAGGATCGCTTTGAAATAGCTTCAGGAAAACTAAAATCCATTCTTTCTGACACAGGAAAAAAACTTTCTGCTAAATATCACGTAAATAAAGAACATTTTAAAAATGGGCAACATAAATTCCTTGAACTGCTAAATAAAGAATTCAATACTGCAACAATAACGGAAAAAGATCCACAAGGGCTTTCTTATATTCATCCAAAGTTAAAAGGTGCAAAAATAACTAGGAGTACAATAGAACAATCCTCAGGAAATACATTATTTATATCAAGTGACATGAATGGGGCTTTACCCGATGGTAGAAAAATTAATGTGATTACTAAAGGATCTTCTAAACAGAATCTTTCTTGGCAGACATTAGAGCAGGCTTTTTTGGATGATATAAGAATTATCCAATTTATTAATGAAAATAAAATGTTTTGGACTGGTAAAATTGTCTCCGTGATAATTGATGATACTTTAGTCAAGAAATCATATGTTGAAAACTTAAAAACTTTAAATATGATCTTTCATGATATTATAAAAAAGGGGGCTGCTGTGCCTTCTACTCGTGACGAATTCCTTTCTCAGAAGACCCTGGATACAGTTTTTGATAGAACAATTAAAGATTATGGTAAAAACAGCATTGAATACAGCCTCTGGAATGAATTTCAAGAAGCATTCTCAAAACATTTCATACATTTGCACGATGGATGGATATTACAAAGAGGTGAGTTTGAAGCATTTTGGATTATTTTCATGTATGAAAGAGCTTTAGGGAAATTAAGAGAAATACCCATAACATCCACTAAAAATCCTCGTGAGACAAAAGGAAAACAGTAAGAAGTGCGTAAGTCTTAAGAGAAATCTTCTAATAATAAGCAAACGAGGAGTGATAGCTCAGAAAGCAAGTAAAAATGAACTTATAACAAATATCTAATTATGACATAATATTATTAATCTAAACCTTTTTGAGCGCCTTAAAGAGAAAACACCTTTAAAGAAGCCACTGTGGCTTAGTTTTTGGTTAGATGGCAACCGATTGGAGTGTCTACCAGACAGAGCATCACGGTTATAGCGCCTCCTTGGTATATGTCACTCTAGCGTGGACTGAAACCACAAATAGGAGGATGTCGAGGGTTCAAATCCCTCCAGTGGCTCCATTTTTCCCCGTCCTCATCCAGAGTTAATGAAATATTCAATTATTTAGTACATGTTACCTTGGTAAATTTTAAGGTAACCTAGAAAACCTATTACAATCATCCTATTATTTCAGAAAATTAGAATTAGATATGGCGATTTTTCCTTGGGGTAGATCCCATTTAATCCCCTCGTACGTAGGTTTTAATTTTGTTTCTTCTTTCACCGAGATGAGTGTAAGCGAGTATTTTGGGATTTCAAAAGATTAGCTAGAATTATTTATTCCATCCTATGATAATCTGTTTGATTCTGGTTCTTGTCCTTGATCAGAGTTAAAGTGAGAGTTTCATCCAAATTGTCGATGTGTCGAACCTGATGGTCGGTACCGAGTTAAATGTAGTCCTTCTTGTTCTATCCGTTCTTCTGCTTGCTATAGGGGCCTGGCAGGATCTTAAAACTCGTGAGGTCGCTGACTGGATTTGGTTAGGCATGATTGGAGCGGGAATTTTACTTCACGGACTAATTCTATTAATGCGAATGGTATCTAGTGAAGCAGTTATAGGTTACTTTACCCCATGGGTTATTAACATTATTTTTGCTTTCATTCTAGCTATTTTTTTGACCATCTTAGGTTTAGGAGGGGAAGCGGATAGAATTGCTTTTGTAGCGATTGCAGTCATTACTCCAATTACCCAGCCTATTTTAGTGTTTTCTAATCCTAGGTATGAGCTTCTCCTTTCGTTTGTTCCCAGAATCTTTGGAGTTTTTTGTAATGCCTATTTAATCACTCTTCCTATTCCATTCCTTCTTTTTCTTTATAATATATTTAACCAGTCTCGATATCCTGATTTCTATGATCTTTCGTCTGAATCTTCCAGATGGCGGAGGCTATCAATCCGATTCATTGGATACCCTCACTCCACACAATTTTTAAACACTGACTTCGAAAAAAAACCCTGGCATTATGATTTCTTGGAGGAGTTTGACGAAGAAACGGGGTGGCGAATGGTTTTTCGAGTGCGTCTCGATACTCCTGAGGCAGATCTTGCACGGAAACAAAAAACAATCTCTATGATTAATTTAAAGAATAAAGATTCGATCTGGATTCAGCCAAACCTTCCATTTATCTTTATCCTAATATTTGCGTATTTTTTAGACATTATTTGGGGGAATCTTCTGCTAATATGGATGAGTTTTTTGTTTTGACTATTTTCCCGTCACAAATATACTATGATATTTGGGGTTTAGATTTAAATAAATTTATTAACATTCAGATTAATTTGAAAACAAAGGAGAAGTAAAAGAAGGTTACTCTCCTAACTTCAGATGATATCAAGGAGTTTTACGGGTTGATCGATCCCAGAAGATTTGACACTGTACTTAGTAAAATCATTAAAAGCGAACCGGGGATTAAAAAAGTCATTCTAGTAGATAGAACTGGTCTCACTATTGCTCATGTATCCAAATTTGACTATGTTAGCGTTGATGTAGACGGCATTGGTGCGATTGCATCTGCTGTGTTTATGGCTTCGGCTGAACAAGGTATAAATCTAACAATTGGAGGGTTAGACATTGTTACTTCTGAGTTTGATACTGGAAAAATCTTTGCCTCTGCATGCGGTAGAGGAATATTAACCATCATCTCTGATGCAGATGTTAACATTGGTATGATTCGTCTTTTAATGCGAAAAGCCAACGAAGAACTCAGTAATATCTTGGATGAATTTCTTGCTGGAAGACCGACTGGAATTGTGACACGAGGCCCCACCGCGGGACCTGAGGTTCGCGCTGGTTTAGAAAAAGATGAATTAGAAGCAGCTTTACTGGAACTTGAAAAATTCTAGCTCTTTGGGGTTTTCAGCTCCTTAATTCAGAGGAGAGTGATCATCTGAGAAAAGATGCTGAAGGACGTCAACGATTCAAAGTTGTCTTCTATGGTCCCTCTCTGTGTGGGAAAACAACGACTTTGCGATGGCTTTATGACAAAGTTGACGGCCTAGATAAAGGTAAGTTCACCCAATTGGCTGATCCAACTGGCAGAACCCTTTTTTTTGATTTTGTTCCCATGCAGGCTACGCGTGGAGTTGTTTTTGATGTTTACACTACTGCTGGTCAGGAACGTCATAAACATCAAAGAAAAGTTGTAATTCAAGGTGTTGATGGTTTAATCTTCGTTGTCGATTCAACCAGTTCCCAGCTACAAGAGAATATTGAATCATTTGATGAACTAAAGGAACGATTAGGAAATAAATTAGGTAAAACTATTCCTCTCGTTGTTACTCTTAATAAAAGAGATGTACCAGATGCTCTACCACGATCTGAGCTAATAAGTAAATTGAACTTACAAAAATTTCCTATTTACGAAACAGTGGCTACCACAGGATTAGGTGTAAAGCGTGCATTCCAATCTTTAGCTCGTGAAATCCTTATGATTCAACTATATGGTACCAAGGAATCCCAAATAGCATGAATTTAAATTAAATTCAAATAAATTAATGAAAGATGTTTTTCTGGTTCTTTTTTACTTGTATTTCAGATTATTAAAAGAAGTAATAAATTTCTGTAATTATCTGGTATCTACCTTAGTTCCTAATTTAATTTTAAACCCTTTTTGTAACGAGTACAGTTCGTCCACGTTTTTCCACAAGTTCGATATCTAAAGCGATTCTTTGCTGTAGCTTTTCAAATGCTTCTGAACGATTATCAAAAGGAGCATTTTTTAGTATTTTAATTTTTATAAATGTATTATGTTTAAGCTGTGATTCTAGCTCTTCCAAGAAGCTACTTGATATTCCTTTCTTTCCAAGTTGGAGAGTAGAAGCGTTTTGCCAAGCTTGAGATAATATTTCCTTTGATTTATTCTTCATCAATGTTTCCCATCTTTTTTAGCCTTGTTTTATTTGTTTAAACTTTTTTGTAAACATCGATTGTAAACCTACAAATGCGTTTAGTTCTGCTTTCTAAGGATCATAGTTTCAACTACTAATCTAAATATAATACTCATCTGAATGAAATGGAAAATTATGAGATATCTGTGTAATAGTATCTGCGTGTTAGCAAACTATTTTTTCTTATGATATTTTTTTGTTATAGATAATGTCGTTTTAGATTGGCTATGGCTTCTTATTAGAATTTCAGGAATAAGGCATATATTTATATATATGAATGCAGAAAATTCACTTACGAAAAGCCTAAAACGAGAATATGAAACGAATCATTTCTCTGAATGTTAACTTAATATAGAAAAACCAGCACCATTACCCGATAAAATGTGGGATTTGCATGTACATACCAGATAGCGAAGCTGATATTCAAATTCACAAGGAAATTACAGATGTCCTTGAAGCTTTTGTTAGTAAGCTACCAGCGATAGATTTTGCTAGTGTTGTTTCCCTTGAGGGGTTGCCAATATCTTCTTGGCCTCCAACTCTGCCACAAGGATTGGATGATGTACGGATTGCAGCAATGACGGCAGCTATTTTGAGTTTAGGTGAAAGAGCTGTTATGGAAACAGGAAAAGGAGAAATGACCCGTATCCTTGTTGAGGGAGAAAGTGGATATCTTATTTCTGTTCAAACAGGAACAAAAGCTGTTTTAACAGCCTCAGCAAACCGTTCAGTCAAACTTGGTCTTATATTTCTTGATATGAAACAAGCAGCGACTAAAGTTGGCGAAATACTAGGCTAAAGAAGAGAATTTTATATAGATAGACTTTCAAACTTAATTTTAAGTAAATCTTCGGGGGAGAAATAACTGATTCTAAAATCACAGTTCATAAAGTTTATCTTTTATTACTTGTGTAAATTGACGATAGTGCTCGTGGAGCTTATGTTCTTTTAATGACTGAGCTTTTTCTGCAGCTAATTCATAATGAAAGAGGGCTACATCTAAATTCCCCTCTATAGCCTCTAAATCACCAAATATTCCATGAGTAAGCATTAGACCAAATTCATCTTTGATATCTCTTTGAAAAATCTGGAGAGATTCATTTAGATAAAAACGGGCCTGGGTGCCACTTGAACCATCTCCTCTTTTTATATACTGAGCTAAGACTTTAGCTAGATTGATTTGAGATATTGCAAGAGAAGTTTTATCATTTCTTTCTTCTGCTAAAGAACGTGCTTTATCAAAATGACTTAAAGCTTTATCAAAATTCTCAATTCGATAGTAACATTCTCCGATGTTACAATACGCATTAACAACCGCTTTATGTATATTAGCTCTTTTTGCTCGTTCTAGGGCCTGCTCGAATTTCGCGATTGATTGTTCGTATAGTTGTTCCTCGTAAAGAAGAATGCCTTCTAATGAAAGTACATTTTCTTCCAACATTGGATCACCCAGTTGAACTGCAAGCTCCCATACGGTATCCAACCTTTTTCTCGCATAATCAGGATTCTGCATATCAAGAGCTAACTCCGTTTGGGCATAAATCGCATGAAATTTGCCATTAACATCTGTTAGAATATCAAAAACCCTATAAGCTTTATCAAAATTCTCTATCGCCTTTTTAGGGTTAGCTTTCATAATTTTTCGGCCTTGATCGATTAACTGCCATGGTTCTGCTCCAATAATCTCGCTAATAATTTTCCACTCGCTTTTGGCTTTGGATGTGATTATAATTTTTGTCCTCCATAAATTTGGCTTCTCAAATAAATCATCGACTAGATTGAGAAGCAAGTTACTATCCCCCCCAGCTTTTTCATAGATGCTTTGAGGGCCAACTCCACGTAATTGGAGATCACCTTCTGTGAATTCAAAAAGAACTCCCAAGGGGACTCCTTTTGTATCAGATTCCCCCCATTTTCGACCTACTACCATAAAGAGATTTTGGGGAGGGATGTTCACTTCATCCCGGGTTATCCTTTTTAGGCCTTTTGTCCAATAATAGTCAGTTTCGAAAAACCCAGCAATATATTTCCCCTTAAATTCAGGATCCCAGTCAACCAAGGTTGCAACATCAAATAATTCGATTTCTTCCTCTTGAGTTCCTCCTAAAGCGAAAGTAACATTCCATGTAACCATAACTATCTTCACCCTTCTAATTGCTTCAATTTTAAGGCCGATAATGTCATAATGTTCCTCGTGGGTGTCATTTGACCTAATCTTTACTGTTTATCATATCTGAACGGGCTATTTACCTGTTTTTTGTCCAAATATAAATATTAATACTTAGTAATTTTTTTGAGGATTTCAGGAAATATGATGAACTTTTTACCAAATACTTGTAATTTTGATAGGAAGTTGATTGTTTTTTAAGATGTCCTCAATTACTGATTTTCAGCTTATGCAAAACGAGATATAAAATTAATTCATTAAATTTAAAACCTATAGTGATTGGTCAATTTCATGAAGAAAAAGATCGATGGACACTGACCTTATCTAATTCTACTAATAGCGACAAGTATCAAGAATTAAAAGATTTTGGTTGCTTGTCAACAATCATCAAGTTACTTTAATGTGTTATTTACGGCTCTTATTCGTTGAGTTGGTTTAACTTCTTTTATTTGATTTATAATTAAGTTTGTTTTCATGTAGTTTCTTAGTCAGATTCTTTATTGGGATTCTAAGCTGTTCCATTGTGTTTCTGTCTCTAATGGTGACTTTTTTATCATCAATTGTATCATAATCGATTGTTACACAGTATGGTGTGCCAATTTCATCGTGCCTTCTATAGCGTTTTCCAATTGATCCACTATCATCATAATCGGCCACAAACCCATTTCTTCGCAGATCATGGAAAATTTCCTGAGCTAACCTATATATCTCTTCTTCCTTTTGCAGGGGAAACACTGCAACATCATATGGAGCCAATCGTGGATGAATTTTCAAAACAATTCTTTTTCTGTTTTTTACAACTTCTTCTATATAGCCATCAGCGATTACAGTGAGTAAAATACGACCAACACCCACAGAAGGTTCAGCTACAACGTAAGGCACATATTTAACAACCCCCTTATCAGTCGATTCTGTAAATTGCATTTTTGTCTTTGAATATTTTTGATGTTGTTCCAAATCAAATTGAGTTCTATTTGCGCATCCCATCAACTCTTTCCAACCAAAGGGATATTTATATTCTAAATCCCAAGTGTCTAAAGCGTAATGGGACAATTCTGTTTCCATATGTTGACGTAAACGAAGTTTTTCTTTCTGGATCCCTAAATTCTCTGAAAACCATTGAAAGAATAGTGACAACCAATAAGCTTGCCATTTATTCTGAAAGACTTTATCATTCCATGCTTTTTCTACGGACATGATTCGATAGTCTTTTTCGTTATTTCGAACCTGTTCTTTTCGAGAATAGATATTTACCTCATAATTAGCCACTTCATTAAAATATGGGCACTCGTTCGTTTTTTCAGGGTTTGTGAAGTATTCGAATTCCATTAATTCATACTCTCGTACCCTGAAAAGGAAGTTTCGTGGGGAAATCTCATTTCTGAAAACAACACCTGAATGAGCGATACCAAATGGTATCTTCACACGAGTCGAATCGATAACATTACGGAATCCAGAAAATATTAATTGGGCGTTTTCAGGACGTAAGTATGCAACAGATGACAGATCTTGTACTGGTCCTACCTGAGTGTTGAACATTAAATTGAAAGTTATAGGTTCACCCAAATTTCCTCCACAATCAGGGCAAGTGAGCCCCTTTTCTTTAACGATCTCGCCTAATCTCTCAATTCTCAAATCTTCAGTACGAATATTCACTTGGTCTTCCACTAAATGGTCTAACCTATGTCTTTTCTTACATTTTCCCTCACAAAATATTAGGGGGTCATTAAAACTAGCAAGGTGTCCAGATGCCTCCCATACTTTGGGATGAGTAATTATTGCACCTTCATAACCCACTATATCATCTCGATTGTGAACAAAATCTGACCACCAAGCTTCTTTAATTCGATTTTTAATTTCCACCCCTACAGGGCCATAGTCCCAAAACCCAGCCAACCCTCCATATATATTTCCAGTCATGAATGCTATTCCAGTCTTTTGTGCAAAAGCCATTATTTTCTCAAGGAATTGACGCATTTCTTTTTCTGTTTTCACAATGATCGCCTATGATAAGCTTAATTGCATTCTTATGATTAACTTATTATCGCGTAATTTCTTTACCTTTCTATGCTACTCGAAAGGAATTTCTTAGTTTTTGAGCAAATTCTCAATTAGCATTAAAAAATAATCTTTTGTTCTTGAAACTGGTTTTCGTTTGGTTTTGACTCAGTCAAGCACCGATAAAAAAATATCACAAGTATAGATCACGATTTTCAGTCTATTCACTAGATTAAATATCTTTTTCCGCACTGACCTCCCAATAGGGGAATTTTCCAGCTGTGAATTCCCGCATAAATACTTTAGCTGCCTCACTAATATTAAGCTTTGCTCCTTTGAGAATTATGCCTCGTCTTTTAGCAATATGAGCGAGTATTGCCTCATTACTTACGTCAAGTGACGGAATATCATATTTCTGAATTAGTCCTTCTGAATAATGTTTTTTAATTCTATCAAGGAAGAAATATGCTGCAGTTATGGGATCTTCAAGCTTTCCAATAGGAACTGCTCCTAAGAATGCTTGCATGTTAATGTCAGGATGATCGAAAGGTATTACTCCTGGTGTATCAAAAACCTTAATTCTTTGTGAGATCCTTACAACTTGTTTATGCCGTGTAATTCCAGGTTTTTGCCCTGTTGGAGCGACATGTTTCCCTCGTAGGATATTTAATAGACTACTTTTCCCCGTATTCGGAATACCAACAAGAGATATCATTATTTCCCGTTTGGGAGAAATTCTTATCATTGTATTACGCAGCTTTTTTGTTCCTTGACGATTCTGAGCAGAAATATAAACTGTAGGATGTTGACGACTGAAGATTCTCTTTGTTTCCTCACAAATATGCTTTGGAACAAGATCGCACTTGTTAAGTACAATAATTAGAGGGATATTTAATTTATTTATTTGATCCTCAATTGATGAAACACGACCATGCATTGGGAGACGTGCGTCGACTACTTCAAGGACAATATCGCTAGCCTTGATTAATTCGAATACTTGTCGAATTTCTTTCCGTCGTCTCAACTCAATACCTTCATTCTGTGGCTTAGTTCATCTTGAGAAAAACGAAAATTCTCAGATTAGTCTTTATCTTATGAATAATTCCATTCTGAGCTCTTTTTTATATTTATAATCGCAATTGAGCGAATGGGATAACTATATCGCTGAATATAAATTTACTGTTAATTAAAATGAAAATGGTTAACCAAACATATACAAATGAAGTTAGAGTGAGATAAGCAGTATTTTTTTCAAAACTGTGCTGGTTAAAGGATTATATGAGAAGCTATTCATCAAATCGATTGCTGTTCATCTATAACCTAGGTTTTAAGTCTCACTTTTTCTTTTAACTCTATTATTTAATAATAGTTTTCTTTTCTAGAGGTACAGCATATTTGATTTAATTCTATCAAAGCCATTAAAAGGCTTATCAAATTGAGATGAATTCAGAAAGGATTGAGATAAAAAAATCCAACCTTGTCCCAAATGAGCTTTAAATCACTCTTCCATCTTCATTTCTAAGGATTGTTTCTTAAATGACATCAGAAAAAGAATATCTAGACACATTGAAACGTGCTCGTAAAACTCTGCCAGAACATGTCTTTAAAAAATCACGATTTCAAATTCCTGAAGCTGATATATTCAAAGAAGGAAATAAAACATGGATTACTGACTGGTCTCGCATTTTAAAGGTTTTAAACCGCGAAAATGATGCTGGTCATCTAGCCAAACATTTAGCAGGAGAATTTGCCACTTCTGCGACTGAAGAAAGAGGACGATTGTGTCTACAGGGAAAATTTTCTCGTGGATTGATAAATCGTGAATTATCAGCGTATGTAAAAGAATTTGTTTTGTGTGAAGAATGTGGAAAACCAGATACTAAACTTGTTAGGGAAGGTCGTATATTAATTAAAGTCTGTGAAGCATGTGGGGCCCGTGGTGCCGTTAAATAATTTAAATCAACAAGATTCACCCTCATCTCGTGTTTTATTTAAGATTCATCGAAAAAGCAAAACAGAAATACTAGCTTTATGTGACGAATCATTAATAGGCGAAGTATTACACAATGAAAGGGCACGAATGAGAATTTCTGCTGATTTTTATGACGGTAGAGAGATTTCAGGAATGGAGGCACTAAACTTAATGAAAAACTATTCAAATATTAATGCAGTAGGTTCAGTTCTGGAACTTGGAATACAAAAAAAACTCATTAATGAAGATGCTGTCATTTGGTTTAACACAGCAGATGGAAAGAAAATTCCTCACTTATTGATTTTCTCTTTTCCACCTATTTGATGATTGAAGGATTTTAATGCCATCACGATGTATTACATGTGGATCAAAGGAAGTTTTCTTTGAAAGGTTATGTCACCATTGTTATTTAGAGTCTCATCCAGTTTTAGAATATCAAAAAGAGCTAACAGTTGTAGCCTGCATATATTGTCAATTACTTTCTGGTCGAGATAAATGGACTAACTTCTATTTATCCGATATTGGAAAACCTCGTTTAAACATTTGGTTTTCATCGCTAATTTCACGAGAATGGTCTTTTTATTATAAGCCAAAAAGCGTTAAAATTTGTGAATTAAACATACAAAAAGATGAAGATAATAATCCCTCCATTATTACTGGTATGGTAAGTATAAATGCAAGTCCAGACGCCTTTGTACCTTTAATGAACATTTTGAAGGGTTTTACAATCCACATTGAATGGGGAGAGTGTACTGAATGTCATTCCCGCAAAATGGGACAATACGCTTCCAAAATTCAAATTCGTTCTCAAAAGGAAGTCGACGAAAAGCAATTAAATGCTTGGGCGGACGAAATTGTGTTTTTAAGTGAATCTTATCCATTAGCAGACGGAAAAAACCCTCTGTTTGCTTTAAATTTTCTCAAATCAGGAATTGACGCATTATTCCAGTCAAGAGCTCCAGCTAGCTCGGTTGGTCGTACGTTTGCAAGGCAACATGGGGGAATTATAAATACAACTACAGAGTTTGCTGGATTTGATAAATCAAAATCTCGTGAATTTCCTCGAAAGCATGTTATTCTAATAAATCTTCCAGAATTTGAATCAGGAGACATTATGATTTTTAATAACAATCCTGTCCAAATTGATAGTTTTAAAGATTTTAAAGTAGAATTTTGGGATTTTTATAAAAAGCAATGGCGTACAATGCCGATAAAATCATTCTTAGATTCTAAACCTAAACTTCTAACGATTAAATTTCAAGAGTTTCAGATAGTGAATTTTGAGCAAGAAGGGAAAATAGCACAAATTATGAATACTGAAAGCTTTAAAACACATTACATCGACGCATCAGACATAATCGAGTATTCTCAAGGTGACATTCTTTCAGGAATGTTATATAATGGAGCCTTACTTATAAAACAAAAAAAGGCTTAAGCGCGCTAAAACAGGATGGACGAATCGAATTGAACGATTCTGAAAACTCACGTAAAGAACAAATGATGATTCAAACAGCAGCTAAAGTAATTTCTTATTATGAGCAAAATCAGGTTTCACTAAGGAATGCAATGAAAATTTTACCTAAGCTTATTGATTATGAGGAGGAAGATACCTATTCTCGAATTCATGCTCTTGTTTTTGAAACAGTAAGGCATCAAAATGTTCTCAATCGCATCATTCATCTAAATATTCAACAACATCTTAAAGAAAAACTCCCACAGAATTTTAGAAATCTTTTACGAATAATTACGTATCTTTTAACACTAACAGAAGAAAAAAATCATCAATGGGAGAAAGCCTGTTTTACGATCCTCAATTCAGTTAATAATGAAGAATTAAAATCTTTACTTCAAGATTATTCTAGAACTCTACAAACATGGCATATCGATACTCTTCTAGTGAATATAAATGACCCTGAAGAAAAACTCGCAATCCAATATTCTCATCCTACTTGGTTAATACGTGATTTTGTAACATTTTATGGTAAAAATACGACAATTAATATTTTAAAATCAAATAATCAAATTCTCCCAGTTTATTTGCGATTAAACTTGTTAAACTATCGAAAAAAGGATATAATTGCCCAATTAAATGAGGAAAATGTTGAAATTGAGGAAGATCCTGATTTAATTGATGTTGTTAAAGTTATTACTTGGGAAACTCCCCTTCCACGACTAGCATCATTTTCAGAAGGAATTTATTACATGCAAAATAAGGGATCATCGCTAGTCTCCCATATACTAGATCCAAAGGTTGGAGAACAAATTTTAGATGTGTGTGCTGCTCCAGGAGGTAAAACAACTCACATTGCATCGTTACAGCAAGATACAGGTACTATAATTGCTCTTGATAATCATGTTAGGAGAATGAATGAACTAGTAAAGAAAATAGAACTGTTCAAACTAAAAAGCATCTTTCCAATAATTTATGATGTCCGATTAGGAGATACTTTTCAAATTAAATTTGATAAGATTCTAGTAGATGCTCCATGTTCTGGATCAGGGACGTTTGCATCCCGACCAGATTCAAAATGGCGTGTTGACCGTCATCAAGTCAAATGGTTGAGCAAATTACAATTATTATTATTATCTAAGGCGTCAAGTATGCTTAAAAGAAGTCCAGATGCTTCTTTGGTTTATTCAACATGTTCTCTTCATCCATTAGAGAATGAAGAAGTCATCAAACAATTCCTTGAGACTTACCATGAATTTGAATTAAAACCACAAAAAATATTCATTGGAACCCCTAGTACTGTATTCCCTCTTGCACAACGACTTTTTCCACACGTGAATCAAACTGAGGGGTTTTCTATTTTTAAACTGGGATGGAAAACTCCTTAACCGAAAAATTCCATTAAATTCACTTGGCCTGAAGAGATTTCCTCTGCATCGATATCTAACGCGCCAAATAGTTGATCAAAAGTCGAATCAATCATTGATTTATAAGCCTTAACATCGACAGGAGACTTAGGGGTTATGAGCTCAACTGGGGTCACACGGGCTGAATCTCGTGTCTTAACAAATCGAATAAGCTGTCCTGCTTTTATAAATGGTTCTTTCCGCTCCATTCCACCGTGTACCTTCTTGTATTGATTTTGATAATGCTCCTCTAATTGTTTTGCTGCCTTTACATGCTGCGCTTGTACTTTATACCTATTTAATGGTTGAGTCAATTGCATTGTTATAGCTAATTCCTCTTTAGAATATTTATTCTTTTCTAGCTTTTGATAGATATTTCTTACAAGTGTCTTAACGTCAGCTTTCGCGGTATCAAATTCTTCTGCTGTATTTACACGTGAAAGAATAGTTAATACTTCTTTAAATCCCTCCTGTAGAAAATCGGGAGTGTTTCTTTTCTTACCCATTAAGCCTTTAACATCAACACTGGAATCAGGATAGACACCAAAGTAATTCTTTTTCCGTTCAGAAAGAACTACATACCGATAAATCTTTTCCATTTCTAGCCCTACCCCTAAATCCATCTTACTCCATTTAATAATTGTATTAATTTGCTCTTTTTTAGGAGATAGCAAAAAGACCGAATCTGTATCACCATATAAAACTGTGATTCCTAAACTTTGGGCTTTCTGAATTGTTTTTTCAATGGCATCCCTACCGTAAGCTGTAGTCGAATCAGCAACAGGTAAACAATATAATGAAAAATTAGCACTCCCTAATACCCCATAGGAAGCGTTAACTAAAACTTTAATGCTTCTTTCCAAGATCTGATAGAAATTTCTTAAAGGAGTATCCATCTTAGATTCGGGTTTCAACCATTTAACTCGGACATCTTTAATAAAACCTATAATATCTGCCATTATCCCTCGTTTTTTTGTACATACCCAATAATCTGTTTGAGGAACCTTATTTATTCTACATTCCTTATGATTACATAAAATAGTCTCGTAGCTCAAGTTAAAAGTACCAATAATTGATGGATAAAGTGATGAAAAATCAAGAACAGCGACGTCAAAATGAACACCTGGTATAGGATCAACAACTAAAGCGCCTTTGTATTTCTTACCCTTAATTATTGCTTCAGAACTCGCTCGTGTACCTTTTTGTATTTGTATTTCTTCTGGATTAGGAATGAGATATCCTCGTCTACGATGTTCGCTATAAAATAAGCCCCTTACCCAATTCGATACGCTCGTCCGAACTAGGTCGTCAATTGGTGTTCGTGATAATCGTGCTAAGATAAACATCAAATTTAAAGGGGTTCGATTATCGAACAACAATAAATCCAACGTAAGTTTCGCGTCTCGTGAGCAATAATAAATGAGTTCATATTCAGAAAGCTCTGCTATACTCTTTTCTAACTGAATTTTTCCGATTCCAAGCATTGATTGAGCTATCGAATCGAGATCTTCTTGTGTATATCGATTTCCGAACGCGTATGACCGTATTGCAACATTATGATAGAAACGAAATAAATCTAAATGTAATGCTAGTTTGAAGTTGCATTCTTTCTGCCTACGATTCCAGCGTATTGGACTATATTGTCCGATTTTAAGATGCTTTGCTCGTTCGTGCAAGTATGGAAAATCAAAATTATCGCCATTAAATGTTGTAATAATAGCGTAATTCTGTAGAAATTTAAAAGATTCCTTTAATAATTCTTTCTCACTAGGAAATCTCTTTATTTGAATATTAGGTGATAAATCTTTCGGTTTAATCCCTTGTTCCACATTGTCTCGCTCTAGAATCAATGCTATTTCGTTATTTTGGTTATCAACAAAACAAATACATATTATTGGAAATTTAGGATCGCTTGGCTGTGGTATCTGGCCCTCCTCATACTCTGTCTCGATATCACATGCTACAATAGGCATATCGGGAATTTCTTGAGTAAAATCGTCACGAAAAACCTCTAGCAGTCCTTGATACTGAGATAAAGCTTCAATCACATTTTGTGGTATATGCATACCAGAACTTTTACTCTCAGAGGGGATGAACTGCTTATTTTTTGAATCCCACCAATATTTCCTTCCTGGAATTATTTGGACATCGTAAATCCAATTGCGATGATATTTAATTCTCGACTCCCAAGTATCTCCTAGGAGGTCCCTGACTTTTGGAACCTCACTTGGGGTTGGAGTAACGATCTGGGTGAGACAAACGTCATTATCATTTAAAAGATCCGTCTTAGAAACTTGCTCTATCCGCTTTTTTGTACCAGAAGGAAACTGAATTGTTTGAATCATATCGATTGGTTCACGACTAAAGCAATATGGTTCATGACCATATGGATCAGTGACATAGACTATTTTGTTGCTATCAACGTCAAGTAGTTTAATACCTGCTCCATTGAATTCAGCATCATATACTGTAGAAAGAACAAAATAATCTTTTCTTGGAAATAATTGATTTTCTAATTCTGTTTGTTTCTTGGATAGGGATTCAGACAATTTAGTCTCCAAACCTTTCTTTTTTCTGTGATTAGTTGAGTACTAGTGATCGATCCTCATTAACTTTGCCATGATCTTGAAAATTATTATGAAGAGATCATTTTATTAAAGACAAAGAGAGAGTTTATTTAAAATACTGAAAATTAAATTTTCTGCTAAATTTTGAAAAAAAGGGACCAAACATGGCATTCCCAGAAGAGGTTACTAAGAGGTTTGAAACTTTAATTCGAGCTGTGAAATTCTTAGGAGAAGAATATCAAAAGCAAAAAACACAAATTAATAAACTTCAAGAACAACAAACTCAACTTCGTGCAGAAATAACAGATTTGAAGAAAAAATTAAGTCAAGAACCTCTTCCAATTGAAAGTACTATTTCTCAACAAGAGAAGGCAAGTGAAATCGCAAAAGAATCCTTAATTACCGTTCAAATTCCTCAAAAAAAATCTGAATCATTATTAGTAGCAGAGCCAAGTAAGCAAAAATTAGATATTCGTTCTCCAGAGCAAGATTCAGATAAAAGGGATCTATTAGAAGCATTGAAAATTATAGACAATCTCTAATTTTTCCATCATAATTTTGAGGAAGAATTTATTTTTATGATAACTATCGTAAAACACTACGAACCTGTTGACGTAATTCAAGTGGAACAAGGTCTTTGTTGCTTAAAAGCATGTTTGTGTAGCTTGCAATAAGATCTGACCATTGAAAACGATCAATAGAGTACACTTCCTCTCCATGTGGTGTAATCTCAACTTTCAAAACTCGTTTATCAACAAAATCGTTTAATCGTTTTTGAAGATCCATTCGCTTATCAGCTGGTATTCCAAGTATTTTACTTATCTGATCTTTTGTAAGGGCTTGGTCTGACCCCAAAATGAATAATATCCAATTATCAGGGGAAGCTAAAAAGATTTTCACCAATTTTCGGAAATCCACTTCAACACCAAAAGAAGAATGATCTGTTTTCATTGTAATTTCTTGAGTTACTTTATAACTTAATTCTTTTCCACTAGAAGGCTGTTGATTGATCAAGCTCAAGCGTTCTTTCAATAAATCGACTTCTTGCCTTAATTGAGCTATATCAGTCACCAATAACGGTTGTTCTGCATCATCAGCAAGGATCGATTCCTCTTCTTCGGGGGTAATTGCTCCACTTTCCCTTAAGAAGTGTTTTAGTCGTTCATTCTCTTCTCGAGTTTGTAAAAGGATTCTCTCAAATTCAGCTAATTTTTCTGCAAGATCTTCAGCAAGACGTTCATCCATCCCACGGGACCATGTTAATTCGCCATTGATGCTCTGAGTAGCTCTCTTAAGCTTAAACTCTAAATTTTCCTTAATAGCTTCTAGTTCTTGTATTCGAGCATCTTGATTTTTAATTTTTGACCGTAACCGTGAAACTATGGAAGGAGTGCCTAAGATAGCTTCATTGTCAGCAATATTAGGAATCCTATAGACGGGGATAAAATTGCCACGATCTATTATTGAACCTGTTTCATATCGTACGCCTAATTTCTCAAGCAACGTCACTATTTCTATTGTTTCATCCGATGCACGAAACATGAACAGATTCTCTGGGTCACTTTCAAAACGGTAAACACGGGAGAATTTAAGCCACATTCTTACGAAATCTAATACATCTTGTTCTTCCTTACATTTAATTACAGATAGAATGAGTTGGGGAAAACTGGCTTTATAATCTCCAGTAAATAATTTGACTAGAGCTAAACATATTTGAACAGGGATTTTAATGTAGAATCCCCTTTGATTTTGGGGAATTTCTCCCTCGGGACAAAGATTTACATCAAATATCTCATCAAATGTTTCTAAAAGGCTTTCTATTTTTTCTCGATTATCTGTTTGATATGTACCAGTTGTAAAAACGTTCCTAGATAAAGTAAATAATGCTAATAGCTTAGCTAGAGAGTTATTTCTCGCTTTTATTGGAAGTTTTATGGGAAGCTGACTTTTTTTATTTCCAATTGTCGTCACTGTAAATGAAGTCATGAATAACTCGGGTTTGGAAGGCATTAATAACCGAAGGGTAGAAAGGGGTATAGACATCTCAGGGTTCGACCGATAACGCGACCATTGAGCTCGGCTGACTAGGGGTTCTAAGCTTTTCACGACTAAGCCTTTTTGAAATATGAAACGACGTCCACGAGGAGTTAGGTTGACTCTAGTATCATCAGGAAAATGAGCTAAGGTTAACCATTCTTCAATCTCATAGTCCATATCGAGCCTTGAACGCGACTTTTTAATATCTTCATGTAGATCCATTACTTGGGCCCCAACTATTGCATCATCACATTTCAATCAAATTATCTGTCAAATAATATAAGGTGTACATTACTTATCGATATATTCGACTCTTCCATTCATGAACCTTTTTGTATTACTTTAAATCTTTTGATGAAGAATTTTAATTTCGGTTTATTTATTCGATTACTAGTTATAAACAAACCCTAAAGGCTTCGGAAGTTAGGTAGGCGTCCTAGATCAATAATTATGACTTTATTATTAAACTAATAACCTTGATCTAACCTTAAATTCACTAGATTTTATTAATTATAGATTGTCTTTCTTATGAAATTTAGAAATCGGTGGAATTTTTATTGATAATCTGGGGGATTACCATCCGAAGACTGTAAGTTTTGTATTTCTTGCTCTTCTACATTATTTTGTACTTTTGTTAGGAAATGCTCAATTATAAACATTAGACCAAAGAGAATAATTATAATACTTACAAAGGCCATTAATCCAAGCGTAAGATCTTCTTCAGCAAGGTCTACAACCTCTGAACCGATTAATAAATAAAATCCAATTCGTGGTACCAAACCGAAAATTGTACCTATTATGAAATCCCGTTTTCTAAGCTTAACAAACCCTGCAACGTATGAAATGGCATCAAATGGAATAAAAGGAGTCAAACGAGTAATTATGATTGCCCAAATACCATATTTTTCTATGAATTGGGAAAAAATTTCTAATTCTTTTATTGTAATGCGTTTTTCAAGCCAAGATTGAAAATGGAATCCAATGTAATAACAAATCATTGCGCCGATTATGGATCCAATAAAAGATGCAATGAAGGCGATGATAAAACCTTCATACAATCCAAAGGATTCTATATACGCCGCTCCAGCAATGGATAGGAGTAGTTCTGAAGGTATGGGGGAGATTAATGATTGCAAAATCATTGCGAATATTAATCCTACTGGACCAAATTGTATTATAATGTCTTGAAGGAAATGAACAAGGTCCAGAAGTACATCTACCATCAGAAGTCGCCATAATCAACGATATTTCAGGTTAATTCAATTGAATCTTTAGCTTTTTCCTCAATGAATAATGTTCCTACGGAGGATAATAAAACCAATAAGACTACTGCGATAACCAAACCCCATATTTCTGCATCATAAATCCTGCCTATCTCAGCAAAAAGTGATCCTATTAATGGTCCAATAATCATTCCTGATCCAAATATGACACTGTAGACACCAAACATTGTACCACGGGTATCTTTTTTTGATATATCGGTTAAATAAGCTAAAATTGCAGGTGGAAACATACCAACTCCAAATCCAAGTAATGCTGTGATAGGCCAGTAAGTTAATAAGCCATTAAATGATCCTTCACCACCTGCTTCCACCGAAAATAACCTAAATAGGATAATAAGAATTGCAAGGGATATTAATCCAATTATAATAAATGGTCGTCGCACTAATTTCGTGTCACTTAATTTTCCTGAAAGAATCATTGAAACTCCCATTGTGGTTCCTAAGATAATAGCAACAAAAATTAAATCTGGACTAATACCGCCCCCCAATTCATCCTCAGCCAGTTCTTTTGCATATGCTACAAGTAAACCATATAGACTGATCATGGGAATATATACGGGTAGAATTTTTTGCAAATCTTTGTTAGTTCTTACTACTTGTAAAACCCGTGTTAGGAACTCAGAGTTTTTTATTTCATTTTCTTGAGCTTTTGTGAGTTCATCGGGATTTAATGTTTCATCAACTAAATAATATACCATAATTAACGAAATGACCACAACTACAACAGCTATTATAAACGAAATTCCAATTTCAATTTCCAGTGCTGCTTGAAATACATGTCCAGTAGCTAATCCGGCTGCAAAACCTCCGAGAGTAGCTAAATCAAAAAAACCCATGTATTGAGCCCTTGTTTCAATAGTTGATTCATCTGCGATCATAGTCATTGTGGAAGCTACCTTAGATGCTGCACCAGCACCTAGAATACCCATTAATGGGAAGTAAACGACTAAAATTATAAAAAGATCTTTTGTTTCGACCGCTCCCTGAATAAACGCTAATATTGCAAATAATGCAACACCAATAGTTGTTAATAAATGAGAAACAATCAGAACAGGTCTTCGACCTCTTCGATCTGCGCTTACTCCAAAAAAGGAGACTGTTAATATTTCAGTAAGGGAATAAAACGCTATAATAAAGGCCCTTGGAATTACATCAACCATATAGCTTAAAAGAGCAATAGCCATATAAGCAGCAAAACGCATAATGAATGTAGCGATGTAAAGCATTATGATTGAGAACTTGTGACCTCTAAAAATATCTGTGACAAAGGACATAATAATAACCTTATTTTTATTTTAGAAAATAACAAAAATACCTTTTAATCGTTGAGAAATATAAAGAAGCCAAACTAAAGTTAATTCAAAACTTAGATAAGAACAGCATCAACGATTCCATTCTGTCCTGGACGACTTGTAACCCTCACTTCTCCTTTTGTTGTTCGTATTATTGCCCCTTTAGTAATTATCTTCCGTCTTGCAAAATCTCTATTAGCGGAATTGTCTATAACATCTTCAATTTCGACTTTTTCGCTTTTTTTGCCTTTTCCTTTAGAAATATTAGCATAATTGTAACTTAAAAGTCTAGTTTTTCGATTTCCTCCACGAGTACGAATGATTTTTTTGCGCTCATCCCCAAGCATTGTTAACGCGGGTGGTCGTGCTAGATCTCGTTTTTTCTTTTTGATAGCAGTGTGATATCGACCGCCACTTGGTTTACGAAGAGATTTCTTCTGTGATCTTGCCAACTAGTTAATCTCCTTAATTATTTTACAAATAATTTTTATTAGACAATCATGTTTTGTTGCTCATACGATTACTGGACTAATACTGTTCTTCTTATATATCAGTCTCTTCTTTTAGAAAGATATCTTCCTTTTTTACCTCTTTTCCTTTTATTCTTTTTAGAGTGATCACATGAATAGAGAACTTCGTCTAGCTTAACAACCTTTGATTCATCCTTTTTGGGTGAAACTACAATCCAAGGATTTTGTGTCGATCCAATAGCTTCAGTAACAGCGCCTATTACTTTAAATTG
>JBHLKC010000033.1:12765-22223 GCA_048887065.1 Candidatus Hodarchaeota archaeon | reverse complement strand
TTTTTATTAATTTAATTCTCCGTATAATTTCTTAATCTTTTGACGCCAAGGAAGAAAATCTTCAAGTGACCTTGGATAATCTTCATAAAGACGTCTTGCTTTGTCCATCTTTTTCAAAACTGATCTAAACTTCAATAGAGTTCCAATTAAGCTTTTTCCTCGCCATGCTCGACGGAGAGTAGTAAATATACCTCCAGAAATCTCGCCAGTTGCATTTCCATATAGGAGATCATTTGCTTCAAGAACTCTTTTGTGAAAAACTTCATTAATGATTGAACTAGGCATAGGGATGATAAAATCTTTCATAAGAGCAAGAGGAGCGTTTACAGGAGCAATGGTGTTCATAAATTCAACATTATAATCCCAAAGACCAGTCATAGACACATCATCATTCTGTAGTGCCCGAGTAATCGTTTTTGCAGCCATTGCTGCTGCTCTAATTGAGATCCCAATACCTCCACCATCTGTAGGTTTAACCTGGGTTCCTGCGTCTCCAATAAGCATGAATCCATTCCAAACTAAGTTGTCCTGAGGACGACGTAAGGGAACCCTCCACGCTCCACCATGAATTAAATGGGAATCTGTATAAAAGTCCTTTTTCCTTTCAAGATAGAGATCAAACTGTTTATGCGGATTCATTTTATTAATTCTCATTATACCCAAACCTGCATTCATACTAAAAGGTCCTCGTGGAAATTCCCATAAGTATCCACCAGGACATAATTCTTGATCAAATATTAGTCTGATGAATTCAGGTGATTCAATTTCTTCTTGAACATCACGAACTTCCCGATAACAATTACACACATCCTTGGGTGCGAGTTCCACATCCATAAAAGTTTTTTTTGGATCTAGTTTTCTTCGTAGAACTGCTCCAATTCCAGATGCATCTATAACGACATTAGCTGACAGATAATTGATATTCTTATCTTTTCCCCTAAATTTAATACCAGTGACCTGATCTTTTTCAATAATTGGTTCTTTTACCATAGTAGAATCGAATAATTCAGCACCATAATCTATAGCAGTTTCTAATATACGCATACCAAGTTTAAAACGGTCAATAATTACTCCTGTTCCTCCCTCTTCAACCAATTCTAATTTTACTGCTCTATCTGGAGAATAAAGCCATGCTCCCTTAACTTTTTGACGGATTTCTTCTCCATGCGGAGGATCAATTTTGACAACTGAAGCAATTCTCTTAAAATGATCTGTACTTGTGGCATCTCCACATACCTTGACTCCGATCTTTTCTTTCGATTGTTTGTCCAATAGAGCAACTTTTAATCCTTTACTAGCAAGAGCAGCTGCAGCTACTGATCCAGCAGTTCCCGCTCCCGCTATAATGACATCATAATTAGCCACAAAAACCACCTTATATTAAAACACTAATAATCTAAAAAGACTCCAATGGAGAATACAAACTACGGGGCATTTTAGAATGAAATTAATCTATTTTCTTATCTCTGACTCGAATTTAATGAGTCAAAATAGACATTAATATTTATTTAGGATGAATATCACTCTTTAAAATTAAGGATATAGAAAATATCGCGAATTTATTTTTCTCCTGAAAGAGCAGTTAAGGCTTCGCTCAATTTTGTTTGAGTATGTTCACGTTGTTCCATTTGTTGTTTTAAATAAGCAATACTATCAACTGAACTTGGATCGAATCCATTAAGTATTGCGAGGTACATTGATATGTAATCACCAATGTAGGTAATTGAAAATAGCTGACTAAGGAAATTTGTTCCTTTACTATGAACTTCAATAACTTCAACTTTCTTTTCAATGATTTCTTTTGTTATTTCAAATCGTAATCTGACATTAGGATGTTCAGCTTCGAAGCGAAAAGCGATAAGAATGAATGGATTTTCATTTTTCCAACTTTCCCAACCTACAATATGATTATGATTAAGTTCTGGGAGTTCTTCACTCATTGCTAGTACCTTAGAGTTTTCATTTAATTGGCACTTCATTCGGTTAGCAACACATCTGAAAGGAGACCAAATAACAGGTATTCGACCATAGAGCTTTTGAGCAATTTTCTTTGCCTGATTTTCTGTACATTGTTTCTGAGGGCGTAAATCAAGTCTTAACTCTCTGAATAATGATATAACTTCTCCAAATACGGATTTATTGAAAGAAATAAGGTTCATCGAATCTAAGATCCTTAACAAAGGGAAAAATAAAAGAGAAAATGCTGCTCTCGGTTGAAAACCAGAAGGAATAAGGAAGAAAGGTAATTTATGATTTGTAAAAAAATTTTCTAAATTCCCACCTGATCCTAGTCCTATTATTTTTGCTGATTTCTTAATAGCACCTATTAAACAGGAAATTGTCTCTTCTGTATTTCCAGAATATGATATCAAGATAATTAATGTGTCTTTTGAGACAAAAGCTGGGATATTATAGTTTCGTTGCACGAATATTGGAAATGGAGCTACATTTTCAAGGTATGTCTGAAGATAATCTCCACTAACGGCTGAACCTCCCATTCCACAAATTAAAACCTGTGAAATGGGTTTTGAATAGGAGATTGTGTACGAACCTACAGTTACATGACCAGGAATTTCAAATGATTGGTTCATTAATTCTTCAACTAACTCTGGCCAATCAAAAACCATTTGAAACATATCCTGAGAGTCAAGTTCAGAAATTTTGTTTATATCGTCCAAGATCAAAGTTTAATCACCTTAAGAACTGGTCAAAGATTTAGTAATTCAGCAAAGTAAAGAGTGAAAAATCTCTGAAAACAAAACTAGTTATACAATATTTAAAACCTCTTTGAATACATAATAGTCCCTTTTTTTTTAATATAAATGAACGCTCTGTATATTACCCTCATGTTAGCTAGCTATTTCATTAACCTTGATTTTTAAATAAATATGCAGACGTCATTCCTTCAAATTCTACAATTCCTAGGTGAAACGGGTTATTATGCACGGACAGATGCAGAAAAGACCTTACTTCAAGAATTAGTTGAGAAAGGACTTGTTCATGTTAAAAAAGGGACAAAAGCTGTCTTTCAACTAACTTCAGATGGGGAAAACTTCCTTAATAGAGAAATGAATCCCAATACCTCAATTAGCGATCAAGAATTTCTTTCTTGTCTAAAAGAGATTTATGATGAACTTGCTAATCCCATGAAGCCACTTGTAAGAATTCCTGATGTCAGAAGAAAGTTGAATGAAAAAAGGATTCCTGATTCAATCTTTAACAAAAAAATGCTAGAGCTACATGATCGGGGTATTCTTACACTCCAAACTGCTCTATCAAAGTCACATGCAGTTCATGGGGGGATTGATTCGGACTCTGGTACCGGAGTCTTCTATTATATGATGTTTGAGGCGTAATTATGACTCACGTTACTGCTTTAGTTACCGAAAACCCATTTCATAACTTTACAGCTCGTTCAGATGTTCCCGAGTTATTTAATTTGAATCAGCCAAACCAAGAAGCGTTAAAACAGGTTCTACGTTTTCTAGAGATAATTAGGAAGAAAAAAAGGGAGTCTGTAATCTTACCCATAATAGCCGAGGCTGGATACGGCAAAACGCATTTTTACTGGGTTGTACGAGAGACAATATCAGATGCTTATGTTGTGTATATTCCTGTTCCTACCAATCCAAATCGCGTATTCTCCCATTTTTATTTTGAAACTGTAAAAGCTGGAGGAGCACCACTGCTAGAATATGTCGCTGATTATTTAACTCAAAAATATCAAAAAGTAGAAAATGCAGCTTTTATGTTTCCAGGTTTGGGAAATGTTGTACTAGAAGGGTTTTTTGCGCTTAAAGATCCTAATCAATCAAAGCTTGCCTTAAAATGGTTGACAGGATTTGATATTGATGAAGAGACTGTCAACTTCAAACGAACAATAATGGACGATGAAGAATTAGCGTTCGCTGCACTCAAAATTATACTCAAAGTGATTGATAAACCCATTATATTTTTTGTTGATGAACTGGAATCCTTATTTATTGCGTTAGGTCCTGAAGCTGAGCTTCAATTTCTTGAAAGTCTCAAGAAAATGCATAATGAAGCGGTAAATTTCCTTTTATGCCTCGCATGCCTTGCCACTTTATGGGATAAAATCTTAGATCTCTCAAGTACTGCTGTCCAAAGTCGTATTGAACCACCTGTTGTACTGAAGCGTTTTTCAAAGAGAGACATTCAGGATTATTGTGTTCAAATGATCAAAGATTTTCACCAAAAATTTGAAATAATTCCCCAAAGTGATCTATGGCCATTAGAAAAAGCAGATATTGAGTCTGCTTATGCTTATTCACATGGAAATCCCCGTGAGGCTATAAAATGGTTAGCTGGGGTAATTGAAGAACGAAAAACTCCACTATTGATAGAATTGGAGAAAAACCAGAAATATCTGGCCAAATCAAGTAAACAAATTAAAAATATCGTTGATAAAATGAAAAAGTTCAGTGTTGGAGTATTACAAAAGAATAACGGTGCTCTGATATCATTATCAATTCCCACTAGACGAATTTTAGTTACTTTACCCCCTCTTGAAGACATTTCGTCAATATTTCACCATTCTTACCGAAATTCTTTGAAGAAGACGATTTCAGAGGAAGAATATGATGAGATAATAATGATTGGTGAAATTTCTGAAGAAGAGGAATTGGATAATCAGACATTTGTGAAATTCTCTAAAGAAGAACTTACGACAAATTTTCAAGAGCATCTGAAGAAAATTTCATAACCCTACCTTTTCTCTATTAAATCAAACTATTTAATTTTTATTAATGGAGAATAACAATTGAGTAAATCGTTTCAAGATCCAAACATAATAAAAAATCTTCAAACAAAAATTCATATACTTGCTACAGAGTTGGGAGATCAAAAGATTCGTATATGCCATGTTTGCGGTACTCATGAATATACTATTTCTCATTGGGGGATTAGATCGTTGTTACCCGAGAATGTTGAGGTTATAGCTGGTCCTGGGTGTCCTGTATGTATTTGTCCTAATGAGGATATCGAACAAAGCATATGGTTAGCTAAAAATGGGTACACATTAACGACATTTGGTGACATGTCACGAGTTCCGAGTAACCAGGGTTCTATTCGTGCAGCGGGCGCACTAGGAGCAGATGTACGAGTTGTATATAGTTTTCTCGATGTTATCAAACTATCAAAAGAAAACCCAAAGAAAAACTTCGTTTTCTTCTCAATAGGTTTTGAAACAACCGCTCCAATTGTAGCAATTGAACTTCTAAAAAAGAAGTTTCCACCGAATCTTTTCATCCTTAGCTCTCATAGACTAGTACCACCAGCAATGAGTTTGCTCCTAGAGCAACCGGATATCCCACTTGCGGGACTTATTGCACCTGGACATGTGTCAGCGATAACTGGATACGGTGTCTATGAACCTATAAGTGCAAAACATGACGTTCCAATTGTTGTTGCTGGATTTGAACCAGCTGATGTTATGTTTGGAATACTCGAAATTTTACAACAAGTATCTCGGTCTCAAGCTAAAACAGAGAATCTTTATACTCGAGTAGTTACTCGGGAAGGGAATCTGACTGCACTTACGGCAATGAGAGATGCTTACCAGGTTGTTGATGCTCATTGGCGAGGAATTGGGCTTGTTCCCCTCTCAGGCCTTGAACTAGCAGACGATTACTCTCAATATAATATTCGTGATATAGAGGCTATTCCAACAACCAAGGGAGTCGATATACCAAAGGGATGTCGTTGTGCTGATGTAATTCTAGGGAAAGCTTATCCAAAGGATTGTCATCTTTTTAATAAGAAATGCACTCCTGAAAGTCCTCTTGGCCCTTGTATGGTCGGAAATGAGGGTACTTGTGCAATACATGCGACCTATGGTGGACATTTGAATATTCTTGAGGAATAGACCTTCTATTCAGACAGAAAGTATGTGATCTTCAGCCTCTTTGAGGGCTAAATTCGCTTTCTCTGCAATATACATTCTTGTGATATCATGGTTAGTCAACCAACCAATTAATTTCGGGTGAATATTGTTGCATTTCTCAACTACAGGGAGGCGAGAAACATCCTTTGTTTCCATAATATGAATCGCTTGTGCTAAACTTGTATCCTTATCAATACAGATTAGAGGACGAATTTTGGTTATTAAGACATCAAAAACGTTCCATTCCTTCGGAGGGCCATGGAGGGCCTCTTGAACATCACCTAGCGTGATTATTCCTAATAATATATCTTGTTCAACAACAGGGAATCCTTCGTGTCTTGTTGTTCTAACAAGTTCCATCACCTTTTCTAACCTAGTTTTTGTATCAACAGAAACAATTTTATTGCGAGGCGTCATAGCTTGTTCAACGGTTATAGTTTCTAGGATATCACCAATTGGTTCCACCAATTTAACACCTCGTCGTAATAATTTCAATGTATAAATGTCATTGTTTTCTAAATGGACAGATACAAGCCAGCTGATAGTAACAACAAACATGAGTGGTATTGTAAGAAAATAGTCTCCAGTCATTTCAGCTGTCATTATAATAGCTGTTAGAGGAGCTCGACCTGTACCTGCAAAAAAAGCTGCCATTCCAAGTAAAGCAAAAAGTGCGATAGGAACATTAGCTATTATAATAATGTAATCCACAAAAATGCTGAATATTGCTCCAAGCATTACACCAATAAACAACGTAGGTGCAAAAACTCCTCCCGATCCCCCAGTGCCTATAGTAAAAATTGTGCTTATTACTTTCAATATTAATAAGCTGATTAATATGAATAGTACAATACTAATAGAACCAGTGGTTAATGAACCATCAAAGATACCTTCCATTGGTAAATAAGTACGTCCCATGACTGTATATGATTCCCATTCATCCCCAAAAATAAAAAACATCAAAACTAATGTAATGCCTATAAAAAGACCACCTAGAGCAGGTTGTAAAAAATTAGGAGTATTTAACTTTTTAAATACTTGTTCTATGAGATCTTCTGATTTATAAAAGAATTTGATCCATATAGCGGAGCCAATCCCGCAGATAAAACCTGTTATAATGAAAAGTGGGATTAAATAAGGTTCATGATACTCGAGAGGAGGAAATCCAAGAAAAGCTGGATCTGATCCCAATAAAAACTGGCCTACAACTACACCAACGACAGCTGCAACAATTACGGGAATAAATAATGTTGTAGCACCTCCTTCACGGATTAAAACTTCTAAAGCGAACAAAGAACCACCAATAGGTGCATTAAAAGTAGCTGAAATTCCAGCTGCAACTCCTGCAACAACCAAAGTTCTCATTTCTTTTGGATTTAACCTTAATTTTTGACCTAATAATGAAGCAAAGCCAGCTCCTATCTGTGCGATTGGCCCTTCTCGACCTGCAGAACCACCCGACCCAATTGTCGTCGCAGAGGCTATAATCTTAACAAATGGAATTCTTAACCTCATTCTACCATTATGTAAAGCAACAGATTCCAGCACTTCAGGCACTCCGTGCCCTTTTGTTTCTTTTGAAACTCTAGAAGTCAAAATTCCAACAATGATCCCGCCAATGATTGGTGCGATAAGAAAAGGTAACCAAGAAACAGAAGAAAAGCCTAAATAATTCATAAATTCTATAGGTACCAGATAAAATATCGTGTACAATAATGAAATTAAAAGACGAAAAACCCAAGATCCAATTCCACCAACAATTCCCACTAAAATCGCAAGAATATTCAAGCGTACCAAGGGAGAAATTTCTAACTGTTGAGTAATGAAAGAGTCAATTCTATTAAAAATTGATATTTGAGAAGAGGGCGTTTTCTTAGGCTTTGATTTCAATGTTAAAGGTCCCCAATTTCAATGATCTAGGTTGAAAATCTCCAGTAGAGTCAAATCTTAATGAAATAGCACAATAAAATTCTTGGCTTAAATCTTCTCACCCCTCTGTTTAATTGAGATAGAGTTAGAATTAAGGTTGAATGTAGTTTTGTCAAAGTTTAACTAGTCTAACATTGTAGTAAACACTCTCTGATTACTTATATTTTGTTTTTGAGAAAGGAAAAGAAGAAACAATCTTTTATCAAGGAGTCGATATTCATGCATCAAATGAAACATTTACATACGTATCTTATGTATGAATACCAACAAGCTCAAAAGCTGGAAAAATGAATATTTAACTAGGGGATCTTATTCTGAGCACTTTTAATAAAGAAGAAATAATGAAATTAGTGAAAAATACAAATGAATCTGACCTTATGGAAACTCAGCTTGCTGTTTGGATTACTTTATTCAGTTTTTTAGTTATGTTGCTTGGGTTTACGTGTTGGGGTTACTTATATCTTACTCCGCTAAGTACTGATCTCACAGCGATATTTATGGTAACATTATTAGGAAGTATTTTCATTGGAGTAACAATTTTCCTTTTTTCAACAGGAAACTATCTGTACTTTCGTTTTCACATACTTGAACTACCAACTCATTGGCTATATCAAGGAATCTTCAGATCACTAATGCAATTTTATTATATTGTTTCATATCTCATCATATTCTTATCTAGTAAACGTTTTTATTCATATTCAAGACTGGAGTTCTTTATCATATTCTTTTTTTTCGCTCTTCCAGCTATTATTGGATATCCTTTTGCTCGATGGCAAAAAATCAGAAATTGGTTTGAAAAATTAGCAGCTAATTATGCAAAGCGGAAAGACGATTCAATTATGGATATTGAATAGAATAGATACGTAGACTTCTAATAATAATAGAAAAAATTATCTAGTTATGAATTTAAAAGAATTAGTTCTTTTATTCAACCAACTTCCAAACGAAGTATTAAGATTTTAATCATATAACAGTTATAAAATTTTCTTAAGTTTTTTGTCTAATGAACCTTAAAATTTCACAATGAAGCAGTAAAAACTCTTACTTTGAAGAATGAGATGAAAACTATGGTTGACGGAGTTTATGTTATCCACCAATCTTCTAGCATACCAATTTATTCTAAAATGTTTGATAATAGCAGTCTAACTAGTGTTGGAGATGATTTAGTTGCAGGCCTCATGTCTGCTATTATAAAATTTGGCGAACATATCCAAATCGGACAAATTACAAATTTTGACTCCGCAGAACATCGAGTAGTAGTTGCTAGCTCTAATAATAATATCCTAGCTGTTGTTTTGGATCCTCGTAAGCATCGAATTCAAGATCCTCATAGTTTAAGCGCCTATTTACTTGAAGAATTTGAAAAACGTTTCCCTGAATTGAAAGAGGAATCTTTGCCTACTGAAATTAATACTCGTGAATTTAATGATATCGTAACAAAAGTCATTGACTTGAATGTACTACCATTCTTTTACAATGTTGTAACATGGGCAAATAAGGAATTTGGAGGAGAAGTTTTTGTAAGGCAGGAACAATTCACATCAGATGAAAAGTCAGTTATTATTGATATCGTTTTAGACCGAGGAGAAAAGCCTAAGCATTTGATGGATAGGATTACAGATAGAAT
>JBHLKC010000033.1:0-12665 GCA_048887065.1 Candidatus Hodarchaeota archaeon | reverse complement strand
AAGGAAAATGAGTATCCTCAACCTGTGTGCTTCCTGATACATGAATGTAACCCCTTGGTGTTTGAAGTAATTCAAGATATGCATCAGGAATATCGAGATATTTCTCACCATATGTGATGTATGAATGAGGAATGTCAAAACACATTCCTATATCATTGCTGACATTTGCTCTTGTTGTCTCGAAAAAATCTTGATATTCCTCCCATGATTGGTAAGGCATATTTTCCAATAATGGAAACGGAAGTCTTTCTACTCTGTCATAAAATGTATCCAAAGATCCACTTCCGTCTGTTGGGGGATGTACAATAGTACCAATGATCCTCAGATCCTTCTTCGTTTGCAAAATATTCTCAACAAACTGATCCATTTCATCATTGTTTGTTGACAAATCCATTCCATAATCTTCGACGTAAGGAGCATGAATAGCGGTCTGTTCTGCCTTTAGGGTTTTAATGACGTTTACTATATCGTTAAAAACCGATGTATCGAACTCAATATGTTTCAGACCGAGAGTAGAGGCAAGTTTAACGAATGAGGAGGGTGAAATGTCTCCTAATGCCTGAATAGAAAGACCCGTTGTAAATGTCATTTACCCACTCTCATCTTTACCAAGGAGATTTCTTGGGAAACTGAGGTTCCCACTCTTGAGGAACAGCACCAGTTGCATAAACAGTCAAATTTAGTTTTTCTAACAGGTTATCTTTAGCTTGTTGAACTTCATCGTGAGAAACTTGAATCTTTTGTTGATAATCTTTAAGTGGAAGAGGATGGCGAAATTTAAGATATTTTGATAAAAGGTCAATCCCATAATGAGTGGGATCCTCGATTTCTGCAAGGTAAGACCCCCAAATTTCTTCTTTTAACGCGTGAATAATATCAGGTGTAATTTTTAGCGAATAAATATCTATTAACAGGTTAATAACTGTTTGAAAAACCTCTTCTGTTCTTTCTGGGGGAGTTACAAATAAGATAGTTGCTGATGAAATATCATATAATGCTTCAAATCCATAACGACAGACGCTCGCAATTCCTTTACTGACTACTTCTCTATACAATAAAGAGGTGCGAGAATTTCCAAAGTAAGTATTGAAAACAAGTAATGGCCAAAAATCAGTTGAATTTATGCCGGGGGTATCCCAATTTAAAGCAACATAACAGAGGGGTTTTGATGAAGCTGAATGAAAATAATTAATTTGACTCTTAGTAACAGGCATTGTAACATTAGGAGGATAAATCGGGTGTGGTTTTGGCTGAGGGATAACTTCATCGAATAATGAGGTTAAAAAATCCTTTTCCTCCTCTAAATCAAAATCTCCACCCACAAGAGTCACTATAGCATTATCCAGAGAATAAAATCGTTTGATATACTCGGTCATCATTTCAAGTGTGATTGTACTGACTGAATCCAACGTACCTAAAATGTTATGTTCAAGAGCGGTTCCAGCAAAATGTTTTTGACGAACCATATAGTTTGCATGCATTTCTGGCATGTCTGCATACAATTGGATTTCTTGTAACACAACTTGTTTTTCTGCTTTAAATTCAATTGGATCTAAGGTTTTGTTAATAAGCAATTCTTTCCAAATAGCAGCTGCTTTCCGAAAATTACGTGTTGGTACTTTTGCATAATAGATCGTGTGATCTAAACTCGTACCCGCGTTTAATTCAGCACCTAATCTCGTGAATTCATCATTAATCTGTTTCGATGTCTTTTCTCCTGGGATCCCTTTAAAAAACATGTGTTCTAGAAAATGACTGATGCCATCGTTTGAGCCTGCTCCAAATCCTTCCTCGTACATACTACCTGCATGAAATCCAACTGAGAATAGAGATGTTCTAGCACCTGGAATCAAGGTTATTAGTAATTTCAAATTATTGTTCAATTTTGATACTATTGAATTTTCCTCTTTCATTAAGGTACACTCTACTTTATTGAATAAGTTGACTTTTCCATTTTGATTCAAGTCTAGGGAGGTCAATATTCCCAGAAACAGCGATACTAAAATTCTCTGGATCAATCAAATTCTTCCACCAGGAATAGATCTTCTCTGGGGTGACCGATTGGACTTCTTCATAACCTGATTCGATATCTGGAGGAAGACCATGGACTTCACGGTTGATCATTTTCCCTGCAATTGTTTTGGAATCATCAAATGAAAGATCCAGGTTTCCGAGTATGAAATCATTCGTAGTCAAGTATTCTTCTTTTTTGATAAGATCAATTCCAAGATCTGTGATCAACTCTATTAAGGCGGTAAGCGCTTCTTCTATACGATTTGGACTTGTTTCCATAAAACAGCGGATAATAAGCGATTTATGAATTAATTTTATACTCGATCCAGTAATATATCCAAATGATTTTTGATCTCGCAAAACAGAAAACATCCTAGCACCAAAAGATTCTCCAAGTAAGGCACTAGAGAAGCGGGCTAACCCCATAATCTCAGGGGTTGCCTCTGTAGTTACATTAACACATAAGTACGCGTTACGATCTTCTTTATCAGGTGAAAAAACATAATTTTTCGGAGGGACATTCCGAAAGGGGAATTTTTGGATCTTCTGAACTTCATTGGCTTGATTTAAAAAAAAGGTCGAAAAAATGTTTGTTAATCGCGTTTGAAGTTCTTTAGAAACCGCACCAATAGCAAATCCCCAAGGTTCAACCAAGAAATCACGGTGGGCATTATGAAGATCCTCAGAGCTGATCTTATTAAGCGATTCTTCAGTCCCAATCTGTGGACGGCCCAATGGATGTGTTTCACCGAAAATTGCTTTATCAGCGTCGAAAAACAACATCCTTCGTAAAGAATTAGACTGGATATGTCGAAAAATCTGAATTAAATTCAATTTTTCAATTACGAAATGGTTTTCTTCTAGTACTGGATTTGAGACGATATCAAATAATAGTTCTAGCGTTCGTTCTGCATATTTTGGTTGAACTTGCGCTCCAATGATTGCAAAGTCTTTTTCTATTGTTGAAAAAAGGGATCCTCCTGAACCATCAATCAATTTTGCAATGTCCAATTCTGAATAATTATCAGTCCCTCGAACCATAGTTTGTAATAGAACTTGTGTGGTACCTGCAAGAGAATCATAGGCTGCTCCACGGTTGGTCACAATCCCTAGCGTACAAGTACGAAGATTCGGATAGGATCGAATAATAGTTTTCGTCATAGAAGACTCACCAGATGACATTGAGGATTAATTGGAGTAAAGTCTTGACAATCATAATAATTAATACGTTTTATTGAGGAAGTTGCATTGCCATAGTTTTATCTGGTGCTTCTTTAGCTTTTCCTCTCGTTAACCACCAGAGGAGTCCACCACCTACAAGAAGTACAAAAATGAGTAGTTCAGCACCTTGAACTAATAACCACATATCTACAGATTGAGCAAATGATCCAAGATATTGAGTTAATTGAGTGACAAGAGCAGCTTGAAGTTCTGTTCCATAGATGGTGTCAAAAGCAGGCATAGCACCACCTGCAATAATCCCGATAGCTGCTGCAAGTTGACTAATACGTCCACTTGTAACACCTAATTCTGGAAGTGGCATCTCATACAAAACGGCTCCATCTTCGTTCTTTATGAAGAGAGTCCCTTGAAGAGGAGTGGATCGGAATCCCGGTTCAACTAATGGAGTAATAAAAAATTTTAACTTTAAAGGAAGATTTACAGGATCAGGATCAATAAATTGAAAAGTAGGTTGAACTAAACACCCAGAAAGGAGAGGTTCGACCATTAACAGTTTTTCTTCCTTTAGTTCAAACTCTCCTCGTGTTTCTGTCTCTTTTTCCCCAGAAAGGAAATGGGTTCTGTTTCTAGCAATTTGTCGAGCTAATGATGATAAGGTTACGATAAAGGGATAGGTTTTACGAGGATTCATTCGTGCAAAATAACGCACATGAGTATGGATACTTCTCGGTTTTATTTCACGAGCGACAGCAGTTGGCTCTAAAGGTTCGTCAGCTGGGGCTATTATTGCCTCTTCTAATTCCTCTTTATCTTCAGCTGTTTCCTCCATCTTGGAAAATATTTCTTTTAAATTGGATACCATTTCAGCCCTTAGTTTTTCAGGTGGAGAAGGAGGAGGAGCAGCTCCAGGAGCTGGTGCTGGTGTTGGAGGTGATATGCCTGCGGAAGCGGGTGGAGGAGGGGCAGCATCTGTAGCTCCTCTAGGGGGCGCACTTAGAGTAGCAGATGGCATTGGTGCTTTTGAAGCAGGACGAGCTCTAGCAACAGGTTCTGGAGGAGGTGCTCCAGGGGTAGTAGGAGGTTCAACAATAGTAGGTTTGTAGGGTACGGTTTTTTTCTTTTTTTCTACCTCTTTACGTTCTTTAAATGCCGCACCTAAAGTATCATCAAGAGAATCACTAAGAGAATCAATTCTTTCAATTGTTGGTTTCGCCTCAGCTGTCTCTAGTCGTTCAGGAGGTGTCTGGATCTCTTCAAGACGGCTTGAAAGGTGTACAGCACTTTTGGAATATAATTGATCAGTTGTCAAAGCTAATTCTGTTAAAGTAGGTTGTAAATTGACATCTTGAGCAAGGATAGGCCAAATATTTTTAGCTAGAATAAGAGTTTCTATTAGAACATATTTTCCTGCAACAGTTGCCTCAATAAGGATCATATTTATTGCTACAAGAAATTCACCAGGGGCTTGCGAAAAGAATGATTCTAATTTTGCTGCTAAGTACTGATGAAAATCCACTTTATTGAGATATTCCGAGTCATCTGAAAGGGTTTGAAGGAAATGAGGAACATGCTCAAGCCAATCTGATGGCGTTTGAAGAGAGAATGGGAAAAACATCCTGATTTAACTCCTTTTCATAACACTAAATGTTTCTATTAAAGAATTTTAGGTCAAGAAGTATATGCTAATCTATTCGTAGAAATTACTAGATTTAAAATAAATGAGTATTTGTACCGAAATTAAATCTGAAGTTCAAAAAAAAAATGTATTAAGTTCCATTTTTAGCCTGAAGTTTAGTAATTTGATCTTGAATCTCTTGAATCAAATGATCATACGGACGTAGGAGGCGTAAGTCAATATCTTTGCTTTCCTCATAGTTTAAACCATTCTCGATTAGTTGGGGTAACCCTCTGGGGATGTACACAATTCCTTCACGAATTAATCGAAAAATTTCCTGTAATATACTCTTTTTTTCTTCTAGAGTTTGAATGCCAAGAACATGTAATACTGTTTGTAAGTTCTGTGTATGAGTATCTTTAAACGAAAGAAGTAAAAGCGCCCGATCAGCTAAACGATCAATTTCGATCTCTTTCTCGGCAAGAACTTCTTGTTTGCTATGCTTGGTACGCATAATGCGCTTCTCCCAGCTTAATTTGTTATTTTCTTTGCTCCTATAACGGTTAAGTGTTTTAATAATGATGGATTCTGAGTACAAAGTTAAAAACCTCCAATCGTTCCAGTAGGAAAATAAGATAATCGACTCCAGTCTTCTGATTGAGGATTTTGATCACTAACATAAATTTCTAGAAAACATAGCTCATTCTGAAACATTAAAGATGAAAAAAGATTAGAGAATGTGTAAATCAATAGAAGGCCACTTTCAAGAGACTTGTTACTTTTTATTTGTTCAGTCACTTGCATCCGATCAGCATCCATCCATTACACAACAACTTTGACTTATGTAATTCTTACACATAAGCAGTAGAAATATTGAGAAGATATTCGAATATGACATTCATCCAAGAATAATGTCACTATAATATTAAAGATTGAATATAATATGGTAAGATTAATGAAAATTGAAAGAATATGATAAAAATTGATGCCTATTGAGGCTAACATAAATGGTCGTAATATCCCTCTATATGTCTCCGTAATATCGATTAGCTTAATTTTTTTAAAAAAAGCATGAGATCGTAGTAATTTATCAGATAACGCTGATACTAATTTATTTATAAGTTTTCGCTAATGGAATCCCCCACTTGACGATCTCTCCAGGTTCCACAGTGTAATAAAACTTTAAATCGGTAAACTCCTTTTTCAGACGAAAGATTTTTCTTGTAAAGTCTTTATACCATTTGGGGGGGAGTTTTAAATAGCCGAAGTAAAATCCTGAATCGTTTTCACAATTATAGAACAGATCAATCTTTGGAAAACTCAAAAATTGATCAACCCATGGTATTTCATGCTTATTCGGGCAGGTGACACAAAAAACTACATTTAGATCAAGACCAATATTGAAAAATTGGTAAATTTTTCGAAGGAGACTTTTCTCATGATATTCCTCCATTCGACGACTGACTTCGGGTAAGGATACCCCCACAGTCTGGCTGAAAGACTTTTTACTCAAAAAACTACCTTTATCAATTAAGAAATCTATGATTTTTATATCAGCAGGAGTAAGCTTCCGAAATTGATCAAATTCTGGCAAAAGAGACACGGAATAGCTTGGTGAGGGGCTTATCACTTGCGTTTTTGGGTCAGAATGGATAAAAGAGGGAGGGATTCTCCATCCACCTTTACCAGGGCCGAGTCCTGACAAATTCCATGTCATAATGCGGTTGGTCATCTGCTGAAAGATCGTAGGCTTGACATCATCTTGGAATTTTATATAAATATCGTGTTTAGTGTTAGGGATTTGAATAATACTAAAATTGCTAATTGTAAGGTTTGTCGAAAAAAGGACGTAATCAGTTAGTGCTGAGGGAAGCGGATCAAAATGTGATACCATGTAGGTCTCATACCCTAATTTAGCCATATCAACGAAGTTAACTGGGATAGCTATTTGATAGAAACGGATGGAATTTAATTTACGGATAATATTACGAAGGGATGCATCCAAATGGGTTGAATAATCCTCCATTCGTGGCCCCTTTAAAAAATCTTCAGCAGTGTCCTGTAATGGTTGAAATGCTTTTAGGATTAAAAGATCCAGTTCACTTAATGGGATTGCTACGTTAATTAGTTTCGGAAATAAATAATTAAATAAGTTATGAATTGTAGGACGAAGTTCCCCTGTTTGTACTTTCTTCATGAAGTATATTAAGTGATTTTGTTTGTAATTCACGACTTCAAACGTAATCAACCGCAAGGGGAACATGATGATCCCCCGTCCAAACCAATCTATAGCAAGTGTATGAAATTCTTTAATCCATGCGTCATATTTCTGTAGAAACTTTAGTTTGTTAAATTTTTCGAAAAATGGTAGTGTTATGGTATTTAAAATTTCCTTAGAGAATGGTTTGATGTCTGAAACTGAGAGATTAGGTGCTTGACTATGGATATAATCCCAGATTACTAGAAATTCCTCTACGAATTCATCAAGCTGTTGTATTGGTGGTTTTTGTCGGAAATCTTCTAAGAAAGAAACCAGCTCTTTGGATTTTTTATTTACTACCATTGTGGTGACAGGTGTACATTTAGCAATAACTTTTAAAGGTATTGCTTCATTAAAGGCTTTTTGTTGATTTTCTCGAAATACGGATAATTTATCTAGAGAAAATATCAACAAATGCGACTCAATAAGTAAAAAGAGCTGAAAAAAATGGAAAGACAAATTAGAATTAGAAATAAGACATTAGATGTGCAGATTACTCTCTGGAAATTACTACCAGTGTTCTTCATGATATTACTATTCCTATTATCAGCCTCCATCACAGGTGGAGCTGGTGGCGGTGCTAATGCTCCCGCTTGGGACTAAATTGCAGAGAATAGGCTAGTAAGAATCTGAAGATATATATAGTAAGTAAGTAAATAAGGTCGAAGAAATCGATCCTATAGGTTTATTACAGAACTAGTACAGAGAGGGTTATACTTTATCACTATACACGCCCTCAGCATGCTTACTATACTATTGAATGCGTAAAGACAGATTAAAATACATTTCAAATTCACTCGTTTTATAAAAATTTTATTCCAAGAGAAATACCGAAGAATATAGATGACTTTAGCGTCCTCTGGGCTATTAAAAGGAGGGATATCCCCTGGGACTGTTGACTAAAATTTCCATCCTTAAGTTGCGTGCCATTAAAAAGTAGGATATTACATAGGGATGTCGACATTACTTTTATCTGATTTTTGTATCTGAGGTGTGTTTGGTCTCAGTTAACGATTGTAGGTCTAATACTTTTGAATTTCATCCTTAGAGGATGATTGTAGGCGACATTATTCAGGATACTGAATGACAGGGTAACTCATAGAGAAAGAAAATAGAGTGGTTCCAAAACGTATCCCGTTGAATCACGGTGAACCCCTTATCACCTGTTTTCCTTCGCTTTCCATAGCAATCCGACTTCCAGTGGTTGACACAGTTCTGCGATTTTTGTCACTTTTCGAATACTCCTCATTATTTGAAGTCGATATTTACTAGGAGGAATCAAGTCAAAGCGATACCGATATCACTGGATGCTTTAAAATGCAGGTTACTGAACAGTTTGGGTTGAGGAAAACTCTCGATTACCTGTTTCAACTGATTTGTCTATCGAATAGACTGTTCTCCACGTTTGAGTTTCAACAGGGTCTAGGATTTCTTCACGTAAAAGATGTAGATCAGTACTCCGAGACCAATCTCCAGTCTCTACTGTCATACTTTCTGGATCTGATCGAATATTTCACATGTGAAAAGCTGCTCCTGATCCAAGATCCAATAGACAAGTCTCGGTATTCCCTCACAGGAGGAGGAATTTAGTTACCTATACGGATTCTCCAAAAAAGAAATGAGGATTTGAAAGTGAATAAACCGATCTCCCAACAAACAAAACCTAGCCAAGAAGGGGTGGAAAAGATTAAAGAGGAACTAGACCGACTTACCGATCGTGCGATCCTGTTACTATCCTTCAAAGATACCTCGACTCAAAATCTAAAGTATGTATTTCAGGTGTTAGGTATTACTACCCTAGAGGAGAAACGACGTATTGTACAGGAGATTTTTCGCTTAATTCGTGATGGAATCGTGTATATCCCGCAAGGGCTGCCTGAATTGGTCGAGAACGGAATTGAGGCTTCCGCTAATCTTGGGAAAATCAACCTCTGTCTATTACGCCCTGTTGAACATCTTATTCAAGAAGTAGAACGTGAAATTTCCCAAGTGAAAGGTCAATTACTGGACGAAAGGCTGTAAGAACATAATTAAATCCTTAACACTTACCTTTTCTGTCCGCTAGTTGCTCTGTAGATCGTTAGCTGTCAATAGAAAGACAATTTAAAGTTTATACAAGTTTTTAATTAACTTCGAATATTGATGATTAAGCTATGTAGGATTGTGGAGCATTCTAATTCTAGATAAAATATTCTGATTTTCTCAAGATTATGACACAGTCTTTTGATTTGTGTCACTTTTCGGAAACTTCGCATTATTAGTAGATGTCAATTTCAAGTTAACCCAACTCAAGTATCATTGTTATGTGCATGGAAGTATTCACTATGCAGATTACTGGACAATTTGGACTGAAAAAATCCTTAGATTACCTGATTCAACTGATTTTTATCTCGAATAAGCTGTTTTCAGCCTTCGAATTTCAACAGGATTTAGGATTTCTTCAAATTAAGAATGTAGAACGGTTTTCCGAGACAAATCTTAGTCGCATACTCTCATACTATTTAGATCTAATCGAATTTTTCTCTCATGAAAAACTATTACTGATCCAAGATCCCGCTGAAAAGTCTCGGTATTCCCTCACTGGAGGGTTTTAGTCATGTTTACTGAATATTCTACCATTTATAGTGGAACTCAATTTAAAAAAAAGAAAGGTCAGGTTTTCAAATTGAATAAAACGTTATTAAAGCAGCAAGAACTTATCGAAAGAACAAAGGAAGAATTAGATCGCCTAGCAGACAGGGCTCTCTTGCTCCTCTCGTTTAAAGATACTCCAACACAGAATTTGAGGTATGTCCTTAAAGCGTTGGGTATAACGACACAGGAAGAGAAAAAACGAATTCTACGAGAGATCTTTTGGTTGATCCGTGAAGGCGTTGTCTATATCCCTCGAGGATTACCTGAATTGATCGAAAAGGGCATTGATGCTCCCTCTAATCTTGAAAAAGTTGAGCTTTGCCTGCTCCGTCCCTACGAACATCTAATTCAAGAGATTCAATGTGGAATTGCCCAGGTTAATGCCAAAAACGGATGCTAATTCAAGGAGGTAATCACATGGTCCTAAAAGATTTATTATCAATCGAACCAACCAGCCAGAATGATTTAAACGCACTAAAAAAGCACCTAGCATTACCAAAAACTGTCTCTGAACATGAACTCGTATCAACATGGAAGATAATTAGACATATGAGTACGGTTTTGGAATTACCTTTAACAACACCCATTAAAGACTTAATAAACCTATTTAAAAAACTAAAAGAGATTCAACATGTGTTTAACTTACAAAATCCCAATTTTATTCAGTTAAATGTACTCTATGTTGAGCTAACGACAGTAAGAGAAATGCTGAGTCTACCTGAAACTCTTCCCCTTGCTGATGTTGTTGATCGAGCCAAGCAAGAGGTTTTACCTTCTCTTGGTATTGGAGATAATTCTCTCCTTGAAAGAGTATTACAACTCCGAAAGGACTAGAGTCTCTATAATAAGTTTCTAGAAAAGAAAACCGATCATATTCTTTCATTTTGATATCTAAGGGGATTCTAATCTCTTATTGAGAATAGGAAGACTAAAATATATTTATCACAATTAGAAAATGGAAAAAGTCGTTATTATATACGATTATCATGATAAATTTACCAGTTAATTTTAACGGATAGATATTTTGACCTTTTTATCCATAAGATTAATAGGTTTTTAGCTATTTCAAAGGATTAAATTTGGATTAGCTCAATAACCAGAGAAGGAAGAAGATATGCAGGCAAATTTAGTACAACAACAACAAGAATTCGAATCTACAATGAAACGTATTAAACACAAGATTGTGGTTCTCTCTGGTAAAGGTGGAGTCGGTAAATCAACTGTAGCGGCTAATATTGCGCTAGCATTTGCTAAAAAATTCTCTAAGGGAAAAGTAGGAATAATCGACTTAGATTTTTCTGGGCCAAACATCCCGAAAATCTTGGGAGTAGAAGATAAAAGAGTAGTACCCACAGAGGAACAAAAATTTCTCCCTGTGGAAGGTCCACTGGGATTAAAGGTTGTGTCTATGGCTTTCTTCCTTGATTCACCTTCGACACCTGTTGTTTGGCGTGGACCGATAAAGATGAAAGCGTTGAGACAATTTTTAACTGATTTCATTTGGGGTGATCTCGAGATGTTACTGTTTGACATGCCTCCTGGTACGGGGGATGAAGCTATTTCTATTATGCAAATGCTGCCAGATATGGACGGAGTAATTATAGTTACGACCCCTCAGGAAGTAAGTTTATTAGATACTGGTAAATCGCTAGTTATGTCACGTAAAATGGATCGGCCAGTACTCGGAATCATCGAAAACATGTCTGCTTTCAAATGTCCATCATGTGGGACAGAGCATACTATTTTTGGGCAAGGGGGAGGAAATAAAATGGCCCAGGAATTCGAAACCGACCTCATTGGCCAAATTCCCCTCGACCCCACTATTAGAGCAAAAGAAGATGAAGGAATTTCCCACGCGTTTGATTATTTTCAACCTATAGTTGATAAAATTCTTGAAAAGCTTAATAAATGAGTTTAGATGGAATACCATATTCTTATCAAATGATTTCATCAGGAGAAAATCATAATACTATTAACACCTGTCATTTAACTTGTGGTTGCTTTGCGCAAACCCTTCCTTTTCATTCTTTTTATAGTCCCTCTGCCAATCGTTCTCCTTGTTTGTGAGATAGAACCCAGTTCTTCTCTTATAAATCAGGATAACAAAATTGATTGTATCTTAATTCACGTTTCAAGCTGTTTCGAATGTGTAGAAAAATATCAAGATCTTATAATCCCTTTCTATAACATCTATCGGAATAATAACACCTTAAATTTCACAATCATTGACTTTTCTAATCATCCCCTATTAGTACAAGCAGAAATTCAGAGATTAAACATCGATCTTGGTTTATACGAGGGTTTCCCTTGGGTTATTTTTAGCTGGGGAGCTGGAAAGGTCGCAGTAATAGATGAGTCTCATTTGGATTCAATCGAATCAACATTTCTCAATATACTTGAGGATATAAATTATCATCCTCCACCTCCTCCTTTATTTGAATCTATTGATGTAGAACTAGTTATTTTTGCTGGAGTGATAACTCTTGTAATTTTACTTATTTCCCTTTTAATAGTCCTTATCTATAAATTCCAGATGGAACCATCCACTATTATGAAAAGGATTACTTGGCCACGGTTTTCCTTTGTACTAATATTATCTATTCTTTCTATTATTGCTTTAACTTATCAGTTCCTCGACCATCTGCAAGGTGATTGCGGTTGTCCATACGTAGCTTTAACCAAGGCAGCTCTTTTCAGACAATATGATCACATTGATCTACTTGGCCTTGAGATGCCATATGCATTGATTGGTCTTTTATTTATGGGTGCCACCTTGGTGCAGATGTTTCTAATTGGTGCTTTACCTGTTCCGTTATCCATTACACTCCCCAGTTTTCCTCCTATTACTATTGATAAACGAGTGTTTCAATATTTCTATTTCTTTTTAGTGTTACAACATATTCTTTCTATCTTCGTATTAATTTATTTACTCTACATTGAGTTCTTTGTAATTGAAATCTT
>JBHLKC010000032.1:0-22302 GCA_048887065.1 Candidatus Hodarchaeota archaeon | reverse complement strand
AAATTTTTTTGTATAAATGGAATAAACTTGGAAAATGAAAACTCTTATTACGCACAATGCGGTTACATTGATTCCCCTGGAACACCCGGATACAAATTGAAAGTTTGGTATCGTATTGAAATAGAAAATGGAAATAATACAGGAATGAGGATACTTGACGTCAATAGTAGTGTAACGGGTGAAATTAAATCTGAAATATTTGACGCATATCAGGTCTATTTAGAAGCAGATCGTGCTTATAATATCACGTTAACTGGCGGTTCCACTTCTTGTTACGATCTTTATCTTTCTAATGGTTCTACTCTTGCTTCTTCATGTATTGCTACGTGGGGGACAAACGAAACAATTGTCTCATTCATTCCAGAGAAAACAGGGTACTTTTGTCTTGTTGTAACTAACCCAGTATGGAGCAATGCTGAGTATGAGTTAGAGATCAAAAGAGTCAAACCAATTATCCTAACGACTCCCTCAACAGATGAACCTTCATCAGACACAGGTACAACAACACCAACCACGAATGCTGGCTCTTTCCCTGGGTTGTTTACTATTCTCGGTTGCCTTGCGACTTTAGTGATAGTAATTCGAAGACGCAAGAAGATATAGAGATGTGAAAGGAGGACTTATTTCAAGTAATGGTACGTTCCCCATGGATAAATATAAGTCCTCTTTGCCCGACATCTCGCCCTTGATCGTGCTCATCAGCAAAAGAAGCTGACATATCCCAACCAACTGCTGGAAAGAATGATTTTACATCGTTTTTGTCAAGACCCCATTTAAAATATCTTGTAAATGGGCCGAAGACGAGTCCTGCAATAGCTGGAACGCAAATATCCACGAAAATCTGACTTCCTATAGGACTCATTTCTGCTGCCCTCTTGAGAATAGAAGTGACTAAATCTTGTTCAATGTAATAGACAAGTCCTTCTAACACCCAGAATGTGAGAATTTTACTCGAATATCCTCTATTTAACAGATTCTGGCTCCAATTATCTTTTGAAAGATCTACGGAAATACGCTCAAGATCACATAACGGATTGTTATCTTTCAGAATCCTCTCTTTATAGCTGTTTATTTTTGGAAAATCAATCTCAAAGATAATATGCTTATTTTTTTGTAATGGCTTGAACCGATATGCACGTGTATCTAAACCTGCTCCTAAAAGAATAATTTGAGATTGAGCATTCGAGTGACACCACGGTGTCAATAGGTTCTTTTCAATATAATATGAACGGACAAGAGGGTAGTCACCCCTTCCTGCTATGAATTTGTGCTTGTTAGCATAAGAAGCCATACCACCTGCAAGTTTTTCTGCAAAAGGATCAACAATTAGTGGAGATTCATGATTACTTTCTTGAGAACGATAATAAGCCATGAGACGGGCAGTAAACGGGATATCAGTGCTCTCATTATTAATTGAATGATAGAGATAGTCGAAATTCTGCTTTCCTTGGAACCGTAATTTTGTTTTATCAACATCTATTATTTTTTCTTCCTTTATTCTCGATTTTTTTTCTATTTTAATCTTGAGTTGTTCAATCATATTTGACTCAATAATTTCTTTCTCCACAATTTGCACAAGGGATGGAATTATATCGATTTTTCCTACGCTTTGCGATTTTAGTTTCTCCTCATACAATGTAGTATCTTTAAATTGCCATCCCTCTAATCCTTTTGCTCCGCAGTAAACAAGGAATAGTATTGCTTTGATATATCCAACAACATGCGCTTCTAGTTCTTCTGAGGATCTTCTAAGGTTCATTAGATCAATCGTGAGAGGGTCTCTCAGTAACCTAGGAGAAATGTGTCCTAACTCAATGGGATCTCGTTGTCCCTGTATAATTTTTTCCAGAGTAGGTTTTACACTTTTGATAAAATCAATATAGATAGACAATCCTTCTTCAGGTTCCTTCCTGAAAATCTCAACGATTCCATTGATTTTGGGGAGAATTTTCTTTGTAAACTCTATAGTAAAAAATTGTAACTCGAGATCCATTGTATTCACCAAAGGTTCTCATCGTCAAAAGTAGGTTTTAGCTCACAATGGAGTTCCTAGTAATAATTTTTCCCAATAGTATACTTATCAAAAAGGAAAAAGATTCTAATACCGCTCAACTAAAAAAGTTAAAGAAGCTACTAAAAATACTACCAATAATAATTAGATCAAGGAGAAAGAAAAATATGACATATAACATCAAATTAACAGTATTGAAACAAGAGGGACATTGTACAGCGGGACATAAGATAGGAGATGAAGTGGTCATCTCTTTTGAAAAGAATGAGATTAAAGGAAAGATATGCTTACACGCTTTATACTCGGTTTTACCAAAAATTTATGCTATGGCATATGGGGCTGAATTTCCTTGGCTAGAGGACCCAGTTGTTAGTACACATGCTTGTCCTGACGCTTGGAATCCCTTAGTTTATGAGGTGCGGAGATTAAAAAAAGACTAGTCTATATCATTCTCAAAAAGACCCCCAAAACATACTAATTTATCATTTGATTACGATACATGAATAATTGGTAATGAAAATCAGGTTAATATCCAATTCTTTATATTGAGACAATTTTTTGGAATATGACATCTTCAAAGAATTGATTTATACAAGTAGAATACCTTATACATTATAACAAGGTGCATTTCGATGAGTAAAGGAAATATTTTGGTTATCATATTTAGCAGTTTTATTGTGTCCAGTATTGTAACTACTGGTGCTATTCTTTTAATATTACCAGCTATTTATCCAGAACTAGATTCGACTACTATTAGTAATGGAGATAGTAGTATTGGTGAAGGTTTAATCATTCAGTCAAAATATTTGACAATAGCGTCGAGAGATCAGATTTACGACGATGAAACAGTTTATAGAGAAATAAATGAAACTGAATCTGAGATCAAAATCCAAAATCAATCAATAATCGGAGTCTTATTTACATCCGACTTCATGTTGTCAGCTTCGTCTAGTTATACGGAATTTATTCAGTTTGAAGTCATGGTTCAAATTAGTCTTAAAGGATTTATTAATCTACCAATTGCTACTAAATCTTTGTGGCTCCAATACTACAGTGAATCGACTGGAGGGTGGGATTATCAGACTGATAGTATTTCAATCAATATTATTACTCCCCCGCTCAATAATGGAACGTACATTATTGCAGCTTATTGGCGATCAAGATATGACAGAGGTGGTGTGAATAAACTTCAAACTTCTTGGATGGATTTAACAGAGTCAGAGCGTCATTATTCGACTCGTACGCTTTGGATTCTAGAATTTTCAAGCTTAACAGATGGTAGTTAAGACAATGACCGAAGCTGAACCAGCTTCAACTAGTAAAATTCCTTAAGAAACGAGAATACGATGAGCTCCCTTTAATTGATCAATGATCGGTATGTTCTGAGGACATTTCTCTAGGCATTCTTCGCATTCAGTACAAGCAGTTGCATTTTTACCAGGTAACCATCGTACATTACCTATTTGGGCATACATATGTTTTGCATCCGTAGTTTGTCCATAGACTTGATAACGAATTAGAAACTCGAATATTTCTTTGATATTCACTTCATTTGGACAAGGCATACAATAACCACAGCCTGTACAAACATTATCGGATAATTCTTTAAATTTAATTGCGATTTTATCTATTCGATCTTTTTCATCAGCATACAACTGGTTATAATCGTTTCGGGATGTTAATAGCAGATTATCTTGGAGCATCTTATCAGAACCCATACCAGAAAGAGCTACAGATACATTTGGATTACTGAACACAAATTTCAAGGCTAAATCTACAAAGTTTTTTCTCCCTTCCGAAAGCCATTGATACATTGACTCTGGTGGTGTTCCTGCAAGTCTACCTCCTCCTACAGGCCCCATTATTGCTATTCCTAATCCTTTTTCTGCAGCATATGCGATCATTTCCTCATTTACTTGATCAATGATATTATATTGGACTAACATTAAATCAAAATGTCCTGTATCAATAATTTTCTTCAGAACTTCTGGTTTATCATGAAATGAAAAGCCAATATGTTTAATTTTCCCCGCTTCTTTTGCAGTTTTAGCCTTTTCGATTAAATTCAATCCAAGTACTTTTTCAGTAAATGATTTGTCATTAATGCCATGCATCAAGTAAAAATCAAGGTACTCCACATCTAGTTTCTTTAATTGTTCATCAAGGTATTTATCATAATGAGTCGAATCTGTGAAGTCGGACATTCCTACTGGACATTTTGTTACCAGTGTTACTTTTTCGCGGTAACCGTCTTTCAGGGCCAAACCAACTACAATTTCACTTTCTTCTCTGTGATAAGGATAAGCAGTGTCAATGTAGTTAATTCCAGCATCAATACCTGAGCGGATTAATTTAATTGCTCTTTCTCGATCGATTTTTGGCGCTCCTGGTTTTAGTGTAGGAAGGCGCATACATCCAAAACCTAATGCAGATACTTTTATTCCTGTTTTACCCAATTGTCTATACTGCATTTTCATTCCACGACCTTTTAATAGTACTTTCAGTAACGCTATTATCTGATGTACCTTTTAGTATCTTTATAGATGATTGGGGAAGACCAAAAATCTTGGGCTAAGAATGTTTTTAGGTCTTTACTAGCCTAATTTCTTAAGTTAAGAAAATTTTAACCTACGCAAAGGAAACCTATCGTTTGTTGTCTATTTTATTCTTCTGATAAATATAAAAAGAATTATTAGAAGAGCAGAAATTCATGTTAATCGAATACAAAACTTGTAGATTGAACTAATGTACTTCTTCTTGAAAACTTGAACTTTAAGAATTATCTCTTATAACTTTTGAAATTATTTAAGTAACAGAGGTAAATGTATTGTAGTTAATTCACCCACTTAATTGTGCTAATTTAAGAAGGATCATACTCTCTTTTCAACAAGTGGTTATTGTATTAGTAAATCTGAGGAGAAATTAGGTGTTAATTCATGAGTACAAGACAAGATGATAAGATTTCAGGATTAAAAGATCAATTTGCTAAAATTAAAAATGAACAAAATTTGTTAGAACAAAGAATTTTAGAATTTCAGACTGAAACTAAAAAACTTTCTGAAGATTTTAACAAAGATCTAAGCAGAAGAAGAAAAGGGGTTCAGGAAGACATAAACTTAGTTCTAAAGAACGTTGATAAGCTCATCCAAGAACTTAAAGATTATCAAAACAAAACTCTTGTAGCTGAAAAAGGCTCCTTGAATAATCGATTAGAAACTCTGTTAGGGCAGATTACGAATGGGGTTGAGAAATTGCAGAAGAAAATCGTTAATATCTCTTCGAAACAAGAAGAGGATATTTCAACTATTTATTCTGAAATGGCAGGAAAAGTAAATACAGGTTTGAATGATATTTATTCTAGCCAACGTGGAAAGATCTCAGATTTTGAAGGTGATATTTCAAATTGGTTAGCAAACATTCAAAGAGAAATTATCTCCCTGGTTGAACGAGAGACCGCAAGTATTCGGGAAATGACAGATAATATTGCATCATCTTTTTCGAACACTCTTGATGACTTTAAAGAACGAATTATCTCATTTAGCGATGTGAAAGAAGTTGAAATAGATAAATACTTCGCTGGAATCGTCACTGATTCAATTAGTAGGATGGAAATTGCTAAAGAAGATCTTTTAGCTGGAATAGATGGTCTTAAGTATAAATTAGAGGAAAGTTTAACGAAACAAAAAGAATTAAATGCAGAAATGAAAAAAGAAGTCCTAGATATAATCGTTTCATCAAAATCTGAAACAAAATCTAATGTTAATAACATTAAAACAGAGTATATTGGGAATTGGAACGAATATCAAGAAGAACAACTCAGTAATTTATCTTCTTTTAAAGAAAAAACTGAAACTTCATTTAAAAGCGCTTTAAAAAAGAATGAGGAACTAGAATCAAGAGTTTTTACTGATCTACAAGAAAAGTTAAGAATTTCTTTCTCCCAACTTCAAGAACGAATTATTTCTGATGTCTCAAGTGTGTTCAGTGACTTTGATGAAACACGAGAAAAAACCTCTACTAGTTTAGTATCTGCTTTAGAAAATAGATTTAACGGACTTACTAGATCATTCAATGCTTTTGGAAAAGATAAAGTCATTTCTCAAATCGAAAAAACAACAGCTAGTTTGGATTCAATTTTATCAGATTCTTTTGATTCAATTAAGAAGAGTGTTGGACAATCTGTTACCAGGAAAGATGATACATTTAATCAATTGCAGAATGCTCTCAATGATCAATTTAAAGAGATTCAAGTTGGACAAGAGAAGAATATTGAGACGACTTTAACTGACATCAAGAAAGCATTTCGATCGAAACAGAGTGAGCTCATTACGTTAATATCCAATATTGTCCCTGCAGCAGATGATCATATTGATAGTCATCGATCCCAAATAGAAGATATAAAATCAGAGATGACTCGAATTAGGTCTTCTGAAGTTGAGGATATCCGTAAACAAATAACTGGAATTGAGCGTGATGGTTTAACTGGAATTCAAAATATTATTCAAAGTACGCAACATAAACTTGATGAAAATGTACGAGAAAGTGAAGAGGCTGCAAAAGAGTTAGTCTTAGGTTTAAAAGACCAACACAAGGAGTCAATATCAAAGTTTCGAACCATCTCTTCTCAAGAATTTGATAAACACCATTCAGACATAAATAACTATCGGGAGAACTTGATAGATAAGTTTAACGCATTTTTTGATAGCCAACAAGCCTCCCTTGACCAATTTATAGATGAAAATAAAACTCGTCGGGAATCAATTGATGATCATCGTCGACAGTTTGATATCAAACTGGAAGAATTAAATCGCGGGATAAGTTCTACAACTGAGAATGTATTAATGAATATCAATACCAATACTCATAATGTCAATTCCTCTGTAAAACAGATAATAAGCATCGTAGACGACGCAATAAAGACAATTAGATAATTTTTGACTTCTGAGCTTTCTAATCATAGATGATATCGAATCGCAGTCCACAAAGTAATTGATTCTCATTTTGAAATTAAAAATAAGAAAAAAAGTACGAACGATTTTTAAATTTCCCTATCCCAAATAATTACAAGGATTGATAAAGATATGAAGAGCAAAGGAATTATTTTTGACATCAAAAAAATGGCTCTTCATGATGGTCCAGGTATCCGAACAACGATTTTTCTAAAAGGTTGTCCTTTGGTTTGTTGGTGGTGTCATAATCCTGAGGGTCAAAAATTAGAACCAGAAAAAATATTACGAAAGAAGTCTTCTGTGGCATCATCTCTACTAGAAGAAACAGTTGGCCGAGTGGTGAGTGTTGAAGAAGTAATAGCTGAGATTGAGAAGGATATTATATTTTATGATGAATCAGGGGGAGGAGTAACGTTTTCTGGTGGGGAACCGCTCATACAAATCGAATTTCTAGCGCAAATCCTGACTTATTGTCATGATCATCAGATACATACGATCTTGGATACATGTGGGTATGCGTCTTGGGAAGAAGTAGAGAAGATAAAGGACAAAGTAGATTTATTTTTGTATGATATAAAGATAATCAACAACGAAGTGCACAAGAATTATACAGGTGTTTCTAATACAAAAATTTTATCAAATCTTAAGAGATTAACCTCAGAGGGTAAAAATATAGTTATTCGTTTCCCTGTTATACCTGGGATAACCGAAACAAAAGAAAATGTTGATGAATTAGTAAATTTTCTGAGTACTCTTGAAAGTATTAAGGAAATCAATTTACTTCCATATCATTCTCTTGGAAAAAGGAAATATATTCAATTAAAAAGAAAAGATCTTCTTAAAGATCTTGAACCTCCGAAACCTGAGAATTTAGACCTATTGTCAAAAAAATTCATGAATCTTGGTTATAAAGTGAAGATTGGAGGATGATGTTTGAACGAACGAATTAGGATATTACGAGAACAGAGTTTACAAGCTATTCCAACGCTAGATCCAGAAAGAGCTGTATTACTTACAAATTTTTATCAGAGCGATGTAGCTGATAGTGTTTCAGTTCCAGTTAAGCGAGCATTAGCTTTTAAACATATTTTAGAAAATAAGGAGCTTTGTATCAATCCTGGAGAATTGATTGTTGGGGAAAAAGGGAGTAAACCGAAAGCAGCTCCAACTTATCCTGAACTGTGCACGCATTCCCTTCAAGATTTAGATGTTTTACATTCAAGGGAGAAAATTTCATTCAAAGTGTCAGAAGAAACACGAAGAATCTATAATGAGCATCTTATCCCTTTTTGGAAAGGAAAATCAATTCGGGAAAAAATTTTCAAATCCGTTCCCAAAGAATGGATTGCTGCTTATGAGGCAGGTATTTTTACTGAATTTCAAGAGCAAAGAGCTCCTGGGCATACGGTTTTAGGAGATAAAATATACAGAAAAGGATTCTTAGATATTAAAAACGATATTATGCATTCTATTGATAATTTGGATTTTTTTAATGATTCTGAAGCCTATGATAAATGGGAAGAGCTAAAAGCTATGGAAATTGCTGCTGATGCGCTAATTTTATATGCAGAAAGATATTCGGAAAAACTCAAAGTTCTATCAGAAGAGGAGGAAGATAAAACACGACAAATAGAATTATTAAAAATGTCTGAAATTTGTAAAAATGTTCCCGCACATCCTCCAAAAACATTCTGGGAGGCCTTACAGTATTATTGGTTCGTTCATATTGGGGTGACGACCGAGTTAAACACTTGGGATTCTTTCAATCCAGGGAGACTAGATCAACATCTATATCCATTTTATAAAAAGGGGCTGGGAGATGAGACACTTTCAGTGGAAACTGCGAAAGAGCTGCTTCAAGCTTTTTGGGTGAAATTCAATAATCAACCTGCTCCCCCGAAAGTAGGAGTGACTGCTCAAGAGAGCGCTACATATACAGACTTCTCTTTAATTAACATAGGTGGTGTGAAAGAAGATGGGTCAGACGCGAGCAATGAACTTTCATATCTAATCCTTGATGTTGTAGAAGAAATGAGATTAACGCAACCAAGTTCTATGGTTCAGCTAAGTAAGAAGAATCCAAATCGATTAATTAAACGCGCTCTTGATATTATTAAAACTGGATATGGACAACCATCTATTTTCAATACGGAAGCAATAATCCAAGAATTACTTCGACAAGGCAAATCGATAATTGATGCGCGTAAAGGGGGTGCTAGTGGTTGCGTGGAAACAGGAGCGTTTGGAGTTGAAAGCTACATTCTAACAGGCTATTTTAATCTTGTTAAAATACTAGAGATTACTCTGAACAATGGTATTGATCCACGTACAGGGAAATTTATCGGTTTGAAAACTGGAAACCCAACTAAGTTCCAAACCTTTGATGATCTTTATAATAAGTACGAAAAGCAGCTAAATCATTTTATTGACATTAAAATTAAAGGAAATAATATTATCGAGCGTATATACGCTAAATATATGCCCTCTCCATTCCTTTCGTTATTAATTGATGATTGCATTGCGAATGGAAAGGATTATAACGCTGGGGGAGCTAGATATAATACCTCATATATTCAAGGTGTGGGGATGGGAAGTATCGCTGATTGCTTAGCCTCATTAAAATATAATATATTTGAAAATGGTTTTCTAGACTTTTTTGACCTTTTTCAAACGATAAATAGTAATTTTGTAGGATATGAGCATTTTAGGGAAAAATTTATGCTTGATACCCCGAAATATGGCAATGATGACGATTATGTCGATAACCTTGCAATACGAGTTTTTGAGAGCTATTTTAATGCTGTGAATGGACGACCAAACACAAAAGGAGGTCATCATAGGATCAATCTTCTTCCCACTACCGTTCATATTTATTTTGGATCTGTTGTTGGTGCAATGCCTGATGGTAAAAAGAAAGGTGAACCTCTTTCAGAAGGAATATCCCCTGTTCAAGGTGCTGATACACATGGTCCGACTGCAGTAATAAAATCCGTATCCAAAATTGATCATTTGCGTACAGGTGGTACCCTGTTAAATCAAAAATTCACTCCTCAAATTCTGAGTTCCGAAGAGGGTATTGATAAACTAATACACTTAATTCGATCGTACTTTCGACTTGATGGTCATCATATTCAGTTTAATGTAGTTGACGCAGATACTTTACGAAAAGCTCAGAGAGATCCAGAAAAGTTCAGAGATTTAATTGTACGAGTTGCAGGTTATTCTGACTACTTTGTTGATCTTACTCCTGAATTACAAGAAGAAATAATTAAAAGAACTGAACATGTTTGCTTTTAACAATTTAAAAAGTCCTTTTGCCGAATCATCTCTATTTCAGTTATATGGAGACTCTGGAAACCCATTTTTTCATAGACACCTTTACCAATTTCTGTAGCATGTAGACTCATTTTTTTTATTTTAATATCTTGTAAAAATGAAAAAATTTCTTCTAGCAACATCGTGGCTATTCCCCTTCTTCGCCACTGAGGTTTTGTGTACATATTCATTATATACGCTTCTCTCCCTGATGGGTTTTTAGGTGTTGGGGGTTTTTTGAGAATTACCAGCCCACTAGAAGCAATGATATTACTATTAAACTCTGCAACCCAGGAGATAAATTCATTTTTTGAAATGGCCTCTGTAAAATATCGTTCTAAAGTTTTTTTAAAGGCTTTTTCAGTTGGCAAGTCATTGATATGTCCCATTTCTTGAAATAGGTCAATTCTGTATTTGATAAGAGCTTTTAAATCCTTGAGCGTTGCACGTCGAATACATATTTCATCATTCATATCTAGATCCACTCTTAGCTGAAGTTATTTGATTATTCTAAATTCTTAAATCACCTAATTTAACCTTGAAACGTATAGAATGATCCAGTTTTAGAAGAATATTCTTTCAGAATATTACTTTAATTATATAAGACATATGATTCTGTTTTCATTAAAAGAAACCTAGAAATATGGTTAATAAATATATACAGTCTCAATTGTTTAATTAGAAATAAATAATAGAAGGGTAAAATTATGAGTACGAAGAGACCTAAAGTAAACGTAAAGTTCGAAAATGTTCCATCTTATTCCATTACAGGATTCTTTGGTGGAATTAATCCTAATGAAGGAAGTATAAGTTTTTTTCAGGACAATCTTATCCCAGGAGAAGGAGAAAGACCTGGACAGATAGTTTTGGATTCAATTGAACAAACTTTTGTGGTAAATCTTAAAATGAATCCTGTTGTGTTTAAACGACTTGCAAACTGGATGGCAAACCAATTGAAACAATTTGAAGAACGTTTTGGCGAAATAAAAATAGATCAAAGGCAGTTAGAGCAGGATTCAAAATCTCCCCCATTCTATGGATGATTATTTTAATATCGGAAGATAATTTCAATAATCAGAATTTAATTTCTCTGATATATATGCAAAAACTTGATCTTCAAGTGCTTTAATGATATTGTCAGAATAACCAGCTTGTTTGAATTTCATCCATCTATAGGAATTACTATATCCTTGATTTTTTGTAAGGTATAATTTTTCACAATTTTCAAGAAAACAGCTAAGACATTCTTTCATATCTTGTTTAATAATTAATTTTCTAATAAGATGACCTTTACTTGTCAGCTTAGATTGCTTTTGTCTTTTATCAGTTTCGCTTTTTTTGACTTCAATTAATTCATTAACCAACAGTTGTTTCATGTATTTTAGTAAAGTATGTCTACTTTCAAATCTAAATTTTCTCTGTATCGAGCTTGGACTTATCCCAGGATTCTCATGAATTAAATCTAGCATTTTTTTGGCATTTTTGGATAATTTTTTCACAATAAAATTATGCAATGTTATATCGAGTGTCTTGTCACTCTCACTTGTAACTATTTTCATTCTGATGCTATCACCTGTGATGCTATATTAAGCGTTTCTAACTTTTAGTTTTGATAAACATACTAATCATGATAAAGTATTATTCCGATATGTGATACTATAAGAAGTCTTATTTTTCCACCCTTGTAATGAAGAGTAACATTGTTTTAAAATATTAACTAAATAACCTGTTCCTAATAATAATCAATGGATGAATAGATTCTCTAGAGAAAACATTATATTCAAGATGATTTGGAAAATAGTAATTTCTTATTGGAAGAGAAATAACTTTCAGATCTTACGAAAAGTAAAATCGAATTGAATGCACACTCATTACGAATTTTCAATATTTTTTCGGATTCTATCAACATATTAGAAACATATACTATTATTTTAGATGCGTGTATTTACATATACATGTCTATAATTTCTTTATTTATAGTACACTAAATAGTTTTATAAATGTATGTATCCTCATACATCTTTCTCAAACTGAAATTTCTAGAAATTATATTTAAACAGACAAACATTCGTCCTCAAAAAGTTTAAATAGGGGTAAATGTACTATCACTCTTTGCTTTCAAAAAGCCATTTCAAACAAGAAAAGTTTATATATTGAGTGGAGGGGATAATATAGCCTGTAAAAGAACGACCTAAAGGACAGTCCAGAAAACATTTGTAGATCTCCTAGATGGATGTTAAGGTATTCAAACTCTAGATGGTAAAAAACCAACAAAAAACGAATCAAAAGAAAGCATAGAAAACGGGTCGCTCAGATAATCAAAAAGCAATTACGTTATTGAAATAAGGACAATTCAATAATAGAGGGGTGCTCGCAAATCGAGCCTCAAATAATACTAGAACAAGAGGAATTCCTAGAATTTCAAGAAATTCGGGAAAAACCGTTCAAAGATATCTTGATATTTATTACAGGCCTCTTGGCACTAGTTTTTGTGGTTCTAGTAGTGTGCAATGTGGGAGGACTAATAAAAATATCTAATGCAAATATTAACCCCAATCTATTCTTTGACCACCAAACAATTAAATCTGATGTTAATGATGATGATAAATTGACACAGTCAGAAATCAATGATTATCAAAGTGATCAGAGCGTTAAAGAAATAGATGGGAAAAAATCAAAGGGAATTGATGAAAAGAAAATTAAGAAGAATAAGAAAAAATCGACAAGCGTCGAAAGTCTACCGACATCGGAATGGGGTTGCATGGATGATCTCTTGGTCGAACAAGGCTGGATTATAGCCGACGGATATTATATAGATAATCCGTTACCAATTTGCTTAACTCAAGCAGAGATTGACGACTGGTATCTCTACATGGTTTCCCATGGTGGATACGAGCCTTACGACGGATACGTTGTCGTTGAACAGAAAGGCGAGAAGCACTTCATTGGAATAGAATGGACCCACTATGGTCATTATGATTGCTGCTATGATGTCTGGTTAGCAACATTCGTTGTATGTGAGCCAATCTGTTTGGATAGTAGCTACTATCCATATGTAGATAGCTGGTTCGGTATTTGTGAGGAAGGTCTAATCCCAGGAAAAGATGTAGACCTCAAATTCATCCAAAAATGGACCGGATGTGAACCAGAGAACAACCAGGACTTCACGATATTGTCGGTAGAAGACCTAAATCATCATCAATTCCCAATATAAACACAATTATTGTGTTTATGCAGCTATTTTCGGTAAGATGGAACCCCTATACTGGTTTAATTATAGGGACTACCAGTACAGGGAACCACCTATTCACATAACTCACTTCCAATATTAATAAATCCACCTCATAAAACTATCCGCAAGAAATTCGAAATTTCATAATTCATGAGATACAAGAAACTGATTAATAAGGAAAGACTGAATAGATGCTTCCCCATTTTTGTATCTTCCGGAATGGTTGAACAAATAGCGGGGAGAGCGATTCATATTTGGTTGAAATAGTATTTAGTCTTTACCTTGTAATTTAAGTAAGAATTTAATGACAGGATTGGACAATTAATGGATAAAAATCAATCTAAAACCTTATATGGGACACTGTTGCTATTTATGATACTAATAATACCTTTAACTGCTATCTATTTCGATCATGAAATCAAAACTGCAGGAGCTAAATATAAACCAACAGAATATATCGATGTACCAATGCTACGGAGTTTAAATCGATCAAGTTGTGATCATATCACATCTGAGAGTAATTCCACTATTTATCTTACTAATTTAGGAGAAAAGAGTGAGGAGGTTAATAATCAGTTATTGAGTAATCCACAACGTGGTAAAATTGAAATAACTCATCCAACTGATGACCCAGTGACGGTTCAATCGCCAAATGGATCAGAAGTTAGAATCGAGCGAATTTCTCAGAATCTCAATTCATCAGTTAATGATATTGTTTTAAATGAAACTACCTCTTGGCAGAATATCAATATCGTTATTAATCATACAATCATTGTAAATTCATCAATTTTTTCTCTTTTTAATACCACTATCACCTTTAATTGTACTAATTCCTTTTGGGGAATTAAGGTAATTGGGAATGGAGAATTGCATCTAGTTAATTCTACTATTCGGTCTATAAATGAGCCTTCAATGATCATAGCCGATTCTGCTTCTTTGGTTAATACTACTTGGAGTGAAATTGAACTATTTAGAGGAGAAAACTTCAGCATATTTCATGGAACTAATACTAACACAACAGCTATATTATCAAAAGGTAATTCTATAATTGAACTAAATCATTCAAAAGTTAGCTATTTTAAAGGACTAGATAATATTACTTTCCATCAAGAGAAAACTTCTATTAACGAAGCTAAACTCCTCGATTTTTCCACGATTGTTTCAAATAGCTCTGTATTAAATTTTCTGAAGCTTTTTCAAATTTCAACCTTCAATTCATCTTTTGATCAAATAACGCAATTAAGTAAAACTTCAACAATTCTTACTAATGGAATGGTTACACATGAGAATTTAACATCATTTATTAGTCAAAAAGTTGATATCAGCGATTCAACAGTCATGGATACACGAAATAATATTCTCCTTGGTCAAAATCAAAATATTAGTTTAGCCAATCTTTCTGCTTTAACACAAAAAATTGACTGGGTTTATGGAGACAAGGTGACAGTTGTGAAAACCATTAATTCTACATTACCTTTGGAAGGAATTATTGAATCTCAATTGGAGATTGCAGAGTCAAATTTAACAATAAATAGTAATAGTATTTTTGGTCATTTGAATCTTTATAATAGTAGCTGTTTGATGGAAAATATCACCGTTGTCTTAAATGGAAATACTACTATTCACCAAGGAGGGAATCTTACACTAATCCAAACCCACTATGTAATTAATTCTAGTTATGATGGAGAATTTCATATAGAGGTTCTAGATGGGGGAGAAATCAATATCCTATCTAATTCCGTCATTTCCGCTGGGGAGGTAGTATATAAATACACCTTCTGGTCAATGTCAGGAAGCATTTTTCGAATGCTGAATAGTCTCTTAGAATATTGTGGATATTCATTTGTGATTAATCTGGCAGGTTTATATGTAAATAGAAGTAAGAAATTTATCTTTGAGAATAATACGATTAATTCTGAATATTATGGTCTCGTCCTAGAAAGTGTTTCTGATCAAAATGTGGTAGGAAACACAATTATTGGTGGAAAAACAGGCATATTTATCAATAATTCCAACGCAATTAACATCCAATCCAATATAATTCAAGATCTCGAAGAGATCTTTCCTAATATGAGTGCAGGAATAATACTCAACCTAAGTCATAATTGTACTGTTTCAAATAACATGTTGACTAATATCACAGGGGGGATGGATGGGCAAGCACCTTCTCAATTTGATGGCGATCCAGGAGGCCCTGGAACTGGGATTTGGATTTCCAATTCATTTAATAATTCTCTGAAATCTAATATCCTTAGTAATATCAATGGGGGACTAGCTGAGGCTGGAGGTACGAAAGGGAACGGGGGAATAGGAGGTTTTGGAGCGGGAATTTATTTGTATAATTCCAGTGATAATAAATTTTATTGGAATGATATAATAAATGTGACAGGAGGCACAGGTGGGGCTGGAGGTAATAATGCTGATGGTGGAGTAGGGGGTCTAGGATCTGGTTTTTATATAGTGAATTCTAGTTTCAATACATTTACAAACTGCAAAATAGCTTACATAACTGGTGGTATTGGAGGAGTTGGAGGTATTAATGGAGTTGATGCTATTGGAGGGAGTGCTACAGGTTTCTATGTAATCAACTCTTCGGAGAATGATATCACATTTGTGGTTAATAATTTAACTGGAGGAGAAGGTAGTTCAAGCGGAACAATAGAGAATATTCATCTTGAAGCAGGTTTTAATAACAGCTGGATTTATCAAACACAACATCAGATGAATTACGACCAAAATCATTCAGTTTATTTTGGATTACATAACTATCCAACAAATGATACACTTTTACTTTATTATCAAGTAAATATGGAAGAATGGGAATATGTGGAAGTTACGAATCAACAGAATTATACTTTTCCATCTTCTCTTTTATCCTATGGTAACTGGGAGGTGTATCTCTGGTTTAATGATACTGCAAGTGATAGTGGGGAAACACCGATTCTGAGTTTTACTGTTAATGATACTACTCCTCCCACTTATTCCAACCTAAATCAAACTAGTTTAACACCAGAATATTATGAAAATAACACAATTTCCATAAATGTTTCTGAACCTATTGATGCCAGCGGGATAGATACGATCCTACTCTTTTTTCGGGTAGATGGGGGTCTATGGATTTCAAATAATGTCACTAGTACAAGTAATTATACTTTTCATAACAATATTCTTGCTTACAATCAAAACTACGAGTGGTATTTCTGGTTTAACGATACCGCTGGGAATAGTAACCAAACTTCCTTAAATTCATTTATTGTTATAGACACCACAGCTCCCACCTATTCAGGACTCAGTCAAACCAATCCGACTCCTGAGTATGATGAAGCCAATACTGTTTCTATTATAGTAAATGAACCAATCAATGCGAGCGGTGTAGATTCTATTTGGCTCTACTATCGAATAGATGGTGGAACCTGGATCCAGATTAATGTAACCGAATCGAGTAGTTACACCTTTACAGCTAATATGTTGAAGTACGACCAAACGTACGACTGGTACTTCTGGTTCAATGATACGGCAGGAAATAACAACCAGACCTTCTCCAATACTTTCACAGTGACAGACACCACGGCTCCCACCTATTCGGGACTCAATCAGACCAATCCGACTCCCGAGTACAATGAGACGAATATTGTCTCAGTCGTGGTTTCGGAACCAGCCAATGCCAGTGGAATCGATTCTATATGGTTTTATTATCGAATTGACGGAGGGATCTGGATTCAAATTAATGTCACTGAGACTAGTAGTTACATCTTTACCGCTAATATGCTGAAATATGACCAAACATATGATTGGTACTTCTGGTTTAATGATACAGCAGGGAATAGTGATCAAACTTCCATAAATTCATTTATCGTTATAGATACTGTAGCTCCCACTTATTCTAGTCTCAGTCAGACCAGTTTAACTCCTGAGTACGATGAGTCAAATACTATCTCAGTCATAGTTTCCGAACCTGTCAATGCGAGTGGAATCGATTCTATATGGCTTTATTATCGAATTGACGGAGGGATCTGGATTCAAATTAATGTCACTGAGACTAGTAGTTACACCTTTACCGCTAATATACTGAAATACGATCAAACATATGACTGGTACTTCTGGTTCAATGATACGGCAGGGAATAGTGATCAAACTCCCTTAAATACTTTTACAGTGACAGACACGACGGTTCCAACTTATTCAGGACCCATTCAAAATAATTCAAGCCCTGAATATGATGAAGCTAATACTGTTTCCATTGTAGTGTCAGAACCTGTGAACGCCAGTGGTATAGATTCAATCTGGCTCTATTATCAAATTGATGGAGGTCCTTTGATAAAGATCAATGTGACCGAAACGAGCAATTATACATTCATTGCGAACATGCTCAAATACGATCAAACATATGACTGGTACTTCTGGTTTAATGATACAGCAGGGAATAGTAACCAAACTACTATAAATACCTTTACAGTCGTAGACATCACAGCTCCTACTTATTTAGGCCTTAGTCAAACTAATCCGACTCCTGAATATGATGAGACAAATACAGTGTCAGTCTCTGTGGATGAACCTATCAATGCCAGTGGAGTGGATTTGATACTATTGTATTATCGAATAGATGGTGGAACTTGGGTCCAGATTAATGTGACTGAGACGAGTAGTTACACCTTTACTGCTAATATGCTGAAGTACGACCAAACGTACGAGTGGTACTTCTGGTTTAATGATACAGCAGGGAATAGTGATCAAACTTCCATAAATTCATTTATTGTTATAGACACTACAGCTCCCGCTTATTCTGGCCTCACCCAAAGTAATCCAGCCCCTGAATATGATGAGACAAATACAGTGTCAGTCTCTGTGGATGAACCTATCAATGCCAGTGGAGTGGATTTGATACTACTGTATTATCGAATAGATGGTGGAACTTGGGTCCAGATTAATGTGACCGAATCGAGTAGTTACACCTTTACTGCTAATATGTTGAAGTACGACCAAACGTACGACTGGTACTTCTGGTTCAATGATACGGCAGGAAATGACAACCAGACCTCCTATGATACTTTTACAGTCATGGACACTACAGTTCCCACCTATTCAGGACTCAGTCAGACTAATCCGACTCCTGAGTACGATGAAACAAATACTGTCTCAATTGTAGTTTCAGAACCTGTCAATGCAAGTGGAGTTGACTCAATATGGTTCTATTATCGAATTGATGGTGAGAACTGGATTCAAATTAATGTCACAGCGACGAGTAATTACACCTTTACAGCTAATATGCTGAAATACAACCAAACATATGACTGGTACTTTTGGTTCAATGATACAGCTGGTAATAGTAACCAAACTACCCCAAGTACCTTTACAGTCATAGATACTACATCTCCCACCTATTCAGGTCTAAATCAGAGTAATTCAACCCCTGAATATAATGAAACTAATACTATTTCTATTATTGTATCGGAACCCGTGAACGCTAGTGGTATAGATTCAATCTGGCTCTATTATCAAATTGATGGAGGTCCAATGATAAAAATCAATGTGACCGAGACAAGTAACTATACATTCACCGCGAACATACTCAAATACGATCAAATATATGACTGGTACTTCTGGTTTAACGATACCGCAGGGAATAACAACCAGACCCCTCTCGACACTTTTACAGTCATAGACACTTCAGTTCCCACTTATTCAGGTCCTAGTCAAACCAATCCAACCCCTGAGTACGATGAAACCAATATTGTTTCTATTGTAGTGTCAGAACCTGTGAACGCCAGTGGTATAGATTCAATCTGGCTTCATTATCAGATTAATGGAGGATCCTTGATAAAAGTCAATGTGACTGAGACCAGCAGTTATAGTTTTACTGCGAACATGCTCAGATACGATCAAACATATGACTGGTATTTCTGGTTTAATGACACGGCAGGAAACAGTGATCAAACTCCCTTAAATACCTTTACGGTGACAGATACGATGGCTCCAACTTATTCAGGACCCGTTCAAAATAATTCAAGCCCTGAATATGATGAAGCTAATACTATTTCCATTGTAGTGACAGAACCCGAGAACGCTAGTGGTATAGCTTCGATCTGGTTTTACTATCGGCTCGATGGAAGTCCCCTTATAAAAATCAATGTGACCGAGACAAGTAACTATACATTCACCGCAAACATGCTCAAATACAATCAAACATATGACTGGTACTTCTGGTTTAACGATACCGCAGGGAATATCAACCAGACCCCGTCCGAGACTTTTACAGTCATTGATACCACAGCTCCCACCTATTCGGGACTCAGTCAGACTAATCCGACTCCTGAATATAACGAGACAAATACAGTGTCAGTCACAGTGAGTGAACCCGTCAATGCGAGTGGAGTGGATTCCATTTGGCTTTTTTATCGAGTTGATAATGGAATATGGATCCAAATTAATGTGACCGAGACGAGTAATTATACCTTTACCGCTATTATGTTGAAATACGACCAAACGTACGATTGGTACTTTTGGTTCAATGATACAGCAGGAAATACTAATCAAACCTTGATAAACTCCTTTACTGTAGATGATACGGTTGCGCCTACTTATTCAAACCTTGAACAGACAAACGTAAGTCCTGAGTATGACGGAACGAATACTGTATCAGTCACAGTGAGTGAACCCATCAATGCAAGTGGGGTGGATTCGATTTGGCTCTATTATCGAATTGATGGTGGAAGCTGGATCCAAATCAATGTCACCGAGACAAGTAACTATACTTTTTCAGTAAATCAACTGAAGTATGATCAAACGTATGAGTGGTTTTTCTGGTTCAATGATACAGCTGGAAATAACAATCAAACCTCCTCTGATACTTTTACAGTGATAGACACTACAGCTCCTACCTATTCGGGACTCAGTCAGACTAATCCGACTCCTGAGTACGATGAAACGAATACTGTGTCAGTCACAGTGAGTGAACCTCTCAATGCGAGTGGAGTGGAATCGATTTGGTTTTATTATCGTGTCGATGCTGGAGCTTGGATCCAAGTCAATGTCATCGAAACGAGTAGTTACACCTTTACTGTTGATATGTTAAAATATAATCAGATATATGATTGGTATTTCTGGTTTAACGACACAGTAGGAAATAATAACCAAACATCAATCAATTTCTTTACTGTGATAGATACAACTGCTCCTACCTATTCAAATCTTGATCAGACAAGCTCAACCCCTGAATATGATGAGACAAATACTGTGTCGATCTCAGTAGATGAACCCATCAATGCAAGTGGTGTGGATTCCATTTGGTTTTATTATCGAATTGATGGTGGAAGCTGGATCCAGATTAATGTAACCGAGACGAGCAATCATACTTTTGCTGCAAATCAGCTGAAGTATGATCAAATGTATGAGTGGTATTTCTGGTTTAATGACACGGCTGGAAACATTAACCAGACTTCTATAAATTCATTTTTCGTTGCAGATACTACAGAACCCACTTATTCGAGTCTCAGTCAAACCAATCCGACTCCTGAGTACGATGAAACAAATACGGTCTCAATCTCTGTGAGTGAGCCTGTGAATTCTAGCGGAATCAGTTCAATTTGGCTTTATTACAGGATTGATGGCGGAATATGGATTGTTATTAACGTTACGGAGACAAGCAGCTTCACATTTACTATAAATATGTTGAAGTATAACCAAACGTATGACTGGTATTTCTGGTTCAATGATACGGCAGGAAATAATAATCAAAGTATAATTAACTTCTTTACTGTTACAGATATGACTGTTCCTACTTATTCAAACCTTTTTCAGACTAGTTCAACTCCTGAATATGACGAGACAAATACTGTGTCAATCTCAGTGGATGAACCTATCAATGCGAGTGGTGTGGATTCCATTTGGCTTTATTACCGGATTGATATTGGAATATGGACCCAAATCAATGTGACCGAGACGAGCAGTTATACTTTTGCTGCAAATAAGCTCAAATATACCCAAACGTACGATTGGTACTTCTGGTTCAATGATACAGCAGGAAATAGTGATCAGACCAGTATCAATACGTTTACTGTTATTGATATAACTGCACCTACCTATTCGGATCTTGGTCAGACGAATCCAAATCCTGAGTATGATGAACCAAATACTGTCTCAGTCTCTGTGAGTGAACCTGTGAATGCCAGTGGGGTCGATTCCATCTGGTTCTATTATCGAATTGATGGTGGAGTATGGATCCAGATCAATGTCACAGAAACGAGTAGTTACACCTTTGCAGCTAATATGTTGAAATACGATCAGACATACGAATGGTATTTTTGGTTTAACGACACGGCAGGAAACAGTAATCAAACTTTAATCAGTACCTTTACTGTAATAGATACAAGTGCTCCTACCTATTCAGGTCTCAGTCAGAGTAATCCGACTCCTGAATATGATGAGATGAATATTGTTTCTGTTACGGTATATGAACCTATTAACGCTAGTGGTATAGACTCGATCTGGCTTCATTATCAAATTGATGGAGGATCCTTGATAAAAATCAATGTAACCGAGACAAGTAACTATACATTCACCGCGAACATGCTCAAGTACGGCCAGACTTACGAGTGGTACTTTTGGTTCAATGATACGGCAGGAAATATTAATCAAACTACTATTAATACATTTTTAGTTACAGATACAACTGCTCCTACCTATTCAGGTCTTAGTCAAACCAATCTGAACCCTGAGTGCGATGAGACTAATACTGTTTCTGTTACAGTAAACGAACCCGTCAATGCTAGTGGCGTAGATTCGATTTGGCTTTATTA
>JBHLKC010000031.1:0-22319 GCA_048887065.1 Candidatus Hodarchaeota archaeon | reverse complement strand
GAAAATACGTTATTTTGCAATATTACTTCATCCTGAACTCCTGATAAATGAAATCATAAGTGAAACCAGCTTAGAAGAGAGAAAGAAGGGGATTTAATTGAAAAAAACTTTGTTAAGGCGAAAATGGAGCATTTTACAATTTTTAATAATCACTACTATAATCCTAAATTATGGGAATAGTGATAATCTAGTGCAAACAATGTCAATTTCCCACGAGACCAACGACTTTGTCACCTCAGAGAATATTGATGTCCCTTTATCAGTTCCTAAAATCTCTTCGTCTGGTTATTTAGAGCATGATCCTATCTTTATCACCTCGAACAACCATTTTTCTGAACAAGGATTTCTAGGAACAGGGACAAATAATGATCCATATATAATTGAAGGACTTAATATCACTGCTTACGGTGGGAGCTTGATTAGCATCAGACATACGACTGCTTATTTCTGCATTCGAAATAATTTAGTTAATGGATTAAAATTTCCAACAGAAGGAATATACCTCTCTAATGTTATGAATGGAAGAGTAGAGAACAATATCATATGTAATAATAAAGCTACGGATGGAGGGATTATTCTCGAATCTTCAACAAGTCTAATTATTAATAATTCCATTTTCGATAATAATATGGGTATAAACGTTAATGGAAATAATAATACTATTGTCAATAATACTATTTACAATAATGATGTCCATGCTATTTGGCTAAATATCGGGAGTTGTAATAATACTGTTCTTAACAACAGCATTTATGATAATAGATTAAGTGGAATAGAATTTGAGGAATCGAATTATAACTCCATTTCCAATAATACGCTCTACAACAATACGGACGGAATAGTTGCTAGTGCTTCCCGCAATAATTTAATTTCCAGAAATAATATTAGTTATAACAATGGTGAGGGACTCATATTTTTATCCGAATCATCTAATAATATAGTAAAATGGAACAATTTTATTGATAACATTGGTCAAGCTAATGATGATGGATCAAATAACATTTTCGCATTCAACTACTGGAATGAATGGACAAGCCCCGATGTAGATACTGATGGCTTTGTCGATAATCATTACACTATTGATGGGGGTAACCAAGATCCTTATCCATTAACATATCAATATCCTGCAGCAATAACCGATGTCCTTACGAGACCTACTCTTCTAGTACCTAATGGAGGCGAAATATACTCCTTGAACGAAGGTATTCAGTGGCTACCAGCCATTGATTCGCTAGGACATGAGGTGGGCTATTCAATAAACATTTCTGCGAATAATGGGCTCATTTGGGAGATATTAATATCAGGGGTAATCACAACAAATTATAGTTGGGACACCTTCAAAGTCGCTGATGGGCCAACTTACCTGATAAAAGTTATTGCAAACTGTTCACAGGGAGAAAAAACTGAGGATACTTCTGATGGAATATTTTCTGTTCACAATACACTTTCCTCACCAACAGTTTTATTTCCCAATGGTGGTGAAATACTTAATGGTACAATCCCAATTCAATGGTCAACCTCGTTTGATCCATTGGATCATAATGTCTTCTATACTGTCTATTATTCAATCAACGATGGTAGCACTTGGATTTTACTTGATTCAGGATTGACAACATCTAGTTATGATTGGGATACAACAGTTCTGACTACAGGGACTAGTTTCACGATCAAGGTTGAAGCTACTTGTACAGAGGAATTGATATCCGAGGATGTCTCTGACGGGCCATTTATGGTACATTATCTTACAACACCTACTATTTCGTCTTCTTTAGAAGGTGAAACCCTTAAAGGTATTGTCACTATTCAATGGACGGCCTCAACCGATTCATTTGGTCAAGATGTCACCTATTCAATATATTATTCTCCAGATAACGGATTAACCTGGATTCCAGTAGTTTCAGGACTTACTACCACCAGTTATGCTTGGAATACCAATAATTTGCCCGATGGTACTAATTATAAAGTTAAAGTTGTAGCAACCAGTATAGATGGCTTAAATTCCGAGAATATTCTCGAAGGGACATTTTCTGTGTACAATGCGCCACCCCCACCACCAGATGTTACTTTTTTTATTATAATAATGGCTTTATTGGCTATTATTCCTGAACTCTACCTTGGTAAAAAGCTTAGCAGATCTCTAAGTCGTAAGAAAGTTGAGAAAGGAGTAGAGACTATATGATTGAAAAAGATATATCAGATAGTACTCTCGTTGAAGAGTTCTCCACCCCCCAATATACTGATCGGGAAAAATTAATTCGGCAATTGGTGCAACTTGCCTCTTTAGTTATCGTGGGGTTATTAATTGTTAATTTCTTACATAATTTAGAGCTTAATGATTATTTAAGATCTACTATGGGATTAATATCTTTAGTATTGCTTTTATTCCTTCTAGTAATTTTCTTGATTGGTTTAGGAATATCTTTCTTTCAATTACGATTTGTTAACGAAAGAAGAAGGAAAACCACCAATCTTGGAGGAACTGTTGGCCTTTTTGGCCTATTTCTGACTGGTATTCCATGTTCCTGTGAGTTACTATTACCAGGAGTTATATTTTCAAACATTCTCACAGTTGTATTAGGGTTAGGCCTTTTTCTAATAGTTATTGGAGTATTTGCAGAGGTTTCCCAAATTGATGAAATTGTTATCTATTTCATCAGACTGAACTTTGGAGTATTTGTACGCTATATCTTTACAATAATAGGCTCTTTTTTAATTAACTGGGGGATATTAACGATTTTAGGATTAATATTACTTGACTGGGGGGTGTTATATCAATTTATTTGGCCAGGGAATATGTTTGGGGGTGTAATATTAGTAATAATAGGAATATTCGTTGTATGGGGATCTTGGCTCCATCAAATCAACCAAGTAGTTTGGGAGAATCGAGTATTCATCTTAAGGTCAATTTTATTGACCATTAGTCAGATTTTAATAATTATTATTGCTCTTTTTCTGTTCTCTTTGCCAAATACCTATCAAACACTCTCTGAGGCATTTAGCATATTTAGCCTCTCGGTTATTATTGGTATTTGTGGACTATTGATAAGTTATATTGATTTATACATATCTAAAGTTAAGATAAAACACCAGTTTAGTGGAGTAACAAGGATATTAAGTGTAATTTTCATGTCTTTGATTGGAGTAATCTTGATTTTTATTGGGTTTTTTGTACAATTAAGTCTAGAGTGGTTAATTATCCAATTTTATTATTCAGGGATGGGAGTCTTGTTACTATATCGGGTTTGGTTTGACAATATCAATCAATTTACTAAGAAGACATTTCAGACGAGTATTCAGTTCTTTACGACCTACTATCGCCATTTTGTTACCATTCTTGCATTATGTTTGATTATCATGGGTTTTGTTGGTTGGTCTGTTGTTGAGGCTGCCTTTGCATTCTTTTTTGCGGGATATCTATTAGGTGCTATCATCTGGTATATTCCCTCACGTCACAATTACTTCAGAGGAGTCACGACCACTTTAAGCGTTATACTGATCTTTTGGGGTTTGGCTCAACTTATTCTAGCTTTTGATCTCCTCACCTTCATTATTTATGGTGGAACAGGGACAGTCTTACCTGTTTTCTTATGGCGAGTAGAGCTTAAACAATTAATCATACAAGTTGTATTAGGTTTTCAGAAATTTTTATTGGCTTATTATCGCCATCTTGTTACGATCTTAGCAATTGTTTTGATGTTCATGGGATCATTAGGGCCTTTGATTATAGGAAGTCACAATTTCTTCGATTTATCCTTCATATCTATTTTTCTTTTAGGGTATTTTAGCGGTAGCATGATCTGGTATAAACACTCGAAATTTAGGGGCATTACAACGACCTTAAGTTCTATAGTTTTAATTTGGGGTATGTTCCTCCTATCAGAAGTCGATTTTACTGAATTTGCAACTCTTTTGATTACTGGAGGGTTTATTGTAACAGGTATTGGTGTTGATGGTTACTTATGGAGGAGAGAGCTTAAGCAATTGATTGGTAAAACTATGACCGCTGCTGTTGTGTTTTTTAAAAGAACACTTGATGTAATGTTGAATAGTCTGAGGATAGCTTGGAAAGCTCTGAAACGAGCTTGGAGGCGTTTTGTACTATTCCTTAGAACCTATAAGTGGGATATCCTCAAATATAGTGGTACGCTAATTGGAATTCTCCTCTTACTAGCTGGGCCTCCACTAATGGGTTTGATTTTTGCAACAACAGTAGAACCAATTTTAGATCTTTATGTACGTGCGATTGGTCTCGTTTTTATAGTCTTGGTCTGGCATAAAGAGATCATGCGAATCCTGAAAGCTACTTGGGTAGCTCTAGTTCAAGCTGTGGATAATCTTGTGCAGCTCCTTCGGAAATATAGGTCGGAGGTTTTCAAGTACAGTACTACTATCGTCGGATTCCTACTCTTACTATCTGGTCCCTTATTACTTGGTTTGATTTTTGCTCCAGAATTTATTTCTAATTTCGATTTGGGTATTAGAGGGGTAGGCATTGCTCTTCTAGGTATAGCGTGGTATGCTGAGATCATTCGTTTTATGAAGGCTAGCTGGACCGTATCGAAACAAGCTTGGAGAGCCTTTATTGACTTCCTCAAGGCTACTGGGACTGCCCTAGTTCAAGCCGTGGATAATTTTGTGCAATTCCTTCGGAATTATCAGCAGAAGATCCTCAAGTACAGTGTTACATTAATTGGAGCCCTTCTCCTCTTAGTCGGACCGCCATTAGTAGGTCTGATTTTCACTCTTGATTTAGCGTTAAATTTCGATTTCTGGATTAGATTGATTGGATTAGTTCTTTTAGGCTTAGCTTGGCATAAAGAGATCATTCGGTTCCTGAAAGCTAGCTGGACAGCATTGAAACAAGCTTGGAGGCGTTTTGTACTATTCCTTAGGACCTATAGGTGGGAGATCCTCAAATACAGTGGCACAATAATTGGGTTCATCCTTTTGTTAGCTGGGCCACCACTAATTAATCTGATTTTTACAATAACAATAGAACCATTGATAGGTCTACTGATACGTGCGAGTGGATTCGGTTTCATGGTTTTAACTTGGCATAAAGAGATCATTCGGTTCCTGAAAGCTAGCTGGACAGCATTGAAACAAGCTTGGAGGCGTTTTGTACTATTCCTTAGGACCTATAGGTGGGAGATCCTCAAATACAGTGGCACAATAATTGGGTTCGTCCTTTTGTTAGCTGGGCCACCACTAATTAATCTGATTCTTACAATAACAATAGAACCATTGATAGATCTACTAATACGTGCGAGTGGATTCGGTTTCATTGTCTTAGCTTGGCATGAAGAGATCATTCGGTTGTTGAAAGCTAGCTGGACAGCGTTAAAACAAGCTTGGAAGGCTCTAAAAAATATCGTTAGCAGGACATTTTCCCAAATTATCGATTTAACAATACCAATTTCTATGTTTACAATAGCAATTATCATAGGATTGTACGGTTTCCTACTAGTTGTTACAATGTTTATTGACCAGAATCATACAATTGACAGATTTTTAATAGATAATATTCCATTATTAGAAAATATTGCTCAGATTTTTCAACCAGGTAATTATGCAAGTGAGGGATGGGGTGAAGAGTGGGGTGGGTCACTCCTTGGCTTTTTCAACGGATTCCCTCCAATTATGAATGTAGTATTAGGAACTTTCATAGTAGCTGCTGCTTTGTATATAATGTATATCGTTGGTTTGAAATATCGAGAAAATTTGCGTTTAAATACTCTTTTTAAAACATCAGAGCCGCCTGTTAATATTTCTATTAAAAAGAGGGTGTAAAGTGATGGTGGTATGATCAAAAATGGATGAAAAGAAATCCTCAAAACATAAAGAAAAACTAGATGCTGACCTTAAACTTGATGCTAAAATTGATGTTGCTTCAATTCCTGATGATATAGACAAAGGGAGTTTTATTTCATCTTCAGTTTGGAGTAAATACGGCCTTGGAGTGTTCGTGATTGCGGTAATTATGATAGCTATTATCTCGATCTTTGCATTAGAACTCCCAGGAATCCCTATTGAACGTTCGTCTCTTGGTATATTAGTATTATCTTTTTTAATCCTGGTTTTTTGCTTTATTGCTGACTTATTACGATGGCGAGATTTTACAGAGTGGGGAGCGCTAGGAGCAATCATAGCATATCTCGGTATTGTTCTCATTTTCGTACCAATAATTTTGTTTATATTTACTCCAATACATAACCTCTTAACCTTTATTATCATCACGATTGGAGTAATAATAATGATTATTGGATTTGCTTCCCACGCCACAGAACTGGACCGAAAGATTTCTACTCAATTTTTCATTTTCATTGAGTGGGTGAAAGCGGGCGGTATCCAACAATCTCTCTCCGCATTTAAAATCCTAATAGGTACGACCTTAGGAGGTATTGGGAAGTATATTGTTCAAGGTTTCTTCAACTTACCTCGTAGGTTCGGACAATTTTTGAGATTAGTTGGTCGAAGTCTTAAATCCCTTTCGAAAGGAATATGGTATAATGTTCATTGGATTGGATTGATTGGACTTATCTTTTTACTGTTAATTTTGGAACATAGTTTTTTCGTTAACTTTGAGTTATTGATTATTGGTGGCTTCTTTTTTTCTCTTGGTGTCATCTATCCACGATATGACCGAATGTCTAATATTGTTAATAGAACAGGTAATTTTGTATTAAAACGGGTTGTAAGTGTTTATTCAATGTTAACAGGCACGAAGTTAAAAGCTACTGAAGCGGTTTATTGCACTCGTTGTCTTCGTGGGGTTGAAAGAAGAGAGTTTATGTCCCTCATGGAAGTTAAGGGAACTGAGAACCCTCCTTGTCCATTCTGCGGGTATACTCACTGGATAACGATCTATCAAAAACCTGTGTTTAAAGAAGCAGTTTTTGAAGTCACTGAGGCGATAATAAAAGACACTAGAATAAAAGATGAAGTTGAAGAGATTGTTACCAAAGATGTAGAAGAGACAATAGAGAGTCCCACTGACGAAAAAGAACCAGAAGGTTACGTGGATGTTCAAAAGGATCAAGAAATTCAATTTGAACCAAGTCAGGAAGTTGAAACAGATGAACTTCCAATTTTTATCCTCAGAAAGAACTTGATAGAGCTCGGCCAAAGGTTAGCTCCAGTCAATAAGGAGTTTCGTGAGTGGCATAACTGGTTCCTTAAACAAACGGACTTGTTTAGTACAGGAAAAACATATGAGAAAACATATCGGAAGATTATCCAACGTTACCTAGACTTTTTACAATCAAAAGGTATTGAAGATCTAGAATTTAATGGTTATACTGGAATTGAAACGACCACGGATCAAGATTTCTCTGAAGAAGAGATAATTCAAGAGGAAGAAATTTCCATAACTCAAGAACTCCCTGTTTCTGAAACAATGGTACTTGAAGAGCCTCAAGAAACACAAGGGGATTTCAAACCTATTAAATATCCCAAGAGTCCTTGGGAGACTTCTCGGATAGTTGAACCCTCCAGAGTTACAAAGGAATATTGGAATTCCTTTAACTATTATGTTCTTATTACATTCTCTGTATACTTTTTTTACGGGTTACTTATCCCTCTAATCTTACCAATTTTAGATCAGTTTATTGGCTTTAGGTTCTTTGTTTTCAATCTAGGATATTCGACATTTCTCTTTCATCAATTTTCTTCGAACATAATTTATCAGATGGTAATCTCATCAATAATTAGCACAATTATATGTTCAATCGCTTTTTTTGTCATTTTACGACCTCATTTTTACGGAACAGGAATTAGCGGGTACTGGACCACCGTTCAGAACAAATTACCAAAAACGAAAAGCGGAAAGGCGAATCTTTTGCCATTTCTCTATATTTTCGTGATTCTATTCTTTATATTCAGTTTTATTCTGATTTTGGTTTTTATATATTTAGTTCCTTTAATATTTCTGTATTTCCTGCCGTTTCGTGGTGAGGCAATTCAAAAGGAAGCCCAGATTGCTCAAAAGAGCGTCTTAGTCGTAAAAAGTTCCAAGGAAGAAAAATTCAGTGAAAATCGCTGTCTGTCATGTGAAGCAGTGATTAAAACTGAAAATAGAAGTTGTCCGTTTTGTGGGGCCAAAATTTTTAGCGAAACAACAATGGATAAACCTGAGATTTTAATAGAAGAAGAAATACAAGATGATTTAGAAATTCAAGTTACTCCAGAAATTTCAGAGTCCATAAAATGCCATAAATGTGGACAATTTCAAAAAATAACATGGACGTACTGTCCTGACTGTGGTGCTGATCTTCAAGGACAAAGTCAACGGGAATTAGATATTGTTAATGAGTTAAAGACCCTATATGATAGCTCGTTGACTGGAAGAATCTTTTTCTTACTTCAACAACTTGAAAAAATGCCTAATCTTTCATCGACAACGTTTGAAGTCGTTAGGAATTTTAGAAATCATCAAAATTATGAAATCAAAATGTTAGTCAATAGTATACTTCCCGAAATCAAGGGAGCTCAAAACAGAAAAAGTATAGGCCTGAAGAATGTGTATAAGGCCACAAGATCAGCAACAAGGGCGATAAAAGCTAGAACTGACAAGATCACCAAAGACAAACCTGACCAGGTTATTCCAAAGCCTCCCCAAGAAGCTGTGATAACTGAAGAAGTAATAAAAAATGAGGATTTGAGAAAAATGGCCAACTTAGGCCTTAAATTATCCACATTAGATGATACAATTAAAAAATGGCATGAATGGTTTCTTCAGCAGACTAAGAAGTATCAAAAGTCACAAATTACCAATTTCTCTTATAGATCAATGTTGAAAAACTATGAAAAATTTCTATCAGAATCAGGTACTGCAGCATTACTGTTGACTTTTGAGAATCTGCAAGTTCTAGATGAGATGTTAGCCCTCATTCATAATATTATAATTGACCTTCAAGAGAAACAAGATTAGCATGAAGCTTTAGAAAGTAAGCTAGTTTAAATAAAAGCTAACAGAGTAAATAATGGACTAATTCAACTCTTTTATCTATCATATTATACTTGTAACAGGAGCTAGATTGAATGTCTAAAAGCCAAATCCAACCGATCAGTCATGCTGAATTAAAACGTGGTATTCTATTAGGAGAATTATGGTTTATGGTAGCTTGGATTACAATTATTGTCATATTATTGATCATCCCCCTAGAAGAATTTGGTGAATTAGCTATAGGTCGACAGTTAGATGTAATATTCAGTCGGTTATTTATTTATGGAACTACTTTTGTCTTTAGCATTATCCTTCTCTATCTTGTAGGAAAAAGTTTGGATTTTAATCCTTATAGAGGGAAATACTTAGCAATTTTAGGTCTAATCCTAAGCTTCCTAGGCATTTTTCTGTTCCTCCAAAATAATGTCTTATTCTTAGTGTTACCTGGATTTTGGTTTATTGGATTAGGTAGTTCCCTAGTAGGTGGTGTTGGAATCTATTTTTTAGCAGGTTTTATACCTATTCATCAAAGAGGAGTTCATATTTCTCATTCGATTGGATTAGGTTCGTTATTAATCCTAATAATATCACTGATTCGATTAAATGTCGTTAGTCAAGAGACATTCAAATGGTTCTTTTTTGTTGGCGAAATTAAAGATTTTCTTATTCTTTTTGCCCTATTTCTAGTAACATTTTTTGTTTTCTGTTTAACTATTTTAATAAGTAAGAATCAGCAAATTGGATGGACCAATGATCGCTGGCCAACAAATCTTCATGATATAATAAAGCGTCATCCTCTAAAATTGTCAATTATAAGCCATTTCCTTGTGTTCTCGGTTTTTGGTCTTGCTATATCCATCATAATCGATATAGTAAGGATTTATCCATTCAATGATATTGATATTAAATGGCTTCCTCTCTCTGGAGTTGATTATGTAGATGTATTTTGGAGTATTCTCTTCATGGGTAATTTTATTGCAATCTGGGTTATTGGCTACTTTGTTGATAGATTTGGACGAAAATCATTTACAATTATAGGTATTTATACAATATCTCTTGCTCTTTTAGGATTTAGTGTCTCTTTAACCTTAATAAGTCTTATAGCTGCTGCAATAGCTATTGGAATCGGTGTATCGGGAATTAATCTCACCCTAGACACCTCTATGTGGATGGATCTTTCGCCAAGAGATGGATTAGGGCGCTATACTGCTTTTGGTCTGATATCATTAATTACAGGATTATCATTTGGACGTCTTTTAAGTTTCGTGTTAATAGATCAGTTAGGTGACATCACTACTAGTATTAGCATATTAGGTTTTATCATGCTTTTTGTAACTGCTCTAGCGGTATATCCGCTTAGCCTAATGGATGATACCTATCCACCTTTGAGTTTTCTTTTATTACTCGTACGCATGGAGGGAGGGACTTTATTATATTCAAATGGTTTTCAGAAAAATTTATGGAAATTTAAAAAACTAGCGTTAATATCAGGAGGTTTAGAAGCCATTGACTCATTCATGCGTGAAGTTTTGGAACGTGGAACCATGGAATATGTCCTTCATGCTGGTTACTATATCCTTAATGATCAACAAGGATCAATTCGCGCGAATCTTATAACGAATAAAGCTAGTCATGAACTCCGTAAGCTGCTCAAAAGTTTTACCAAGCGATTTAACGATCAATATCTAGAGGTCATTAAAGATTGGAATGGAGATTTATCACTGTTTGAGGACGCAGATGAAATTGTAGAAGAGATATTTGGTCCATTAATTTCTTCTAGTGATCTAAAAACTAGCATATCAAACGATTAACGATTAATTATTATCTGATAATTATTAATATTAAGTATCTATTGAATGTAAATCTATTTATCATTTAGATCCACTGATATCGCAAATGAATATGGATTATTTCCAATGACATCTCTACTACTTCACATAATAGGTGCCTTAGTTGGGTTTATCCTTCTTAATAGGCTTTTTAAGTTTGAAATCCCTCTGGAAATTCTGATATTATTGTCTCTTGCTGCAATACTGCCAGACATTATTGATAAAACGTTGACAGGAACGCGTTATCCCTTTCATTCACTCCTAATCTCAGGAAGCCTTTTATTAACTATTAATCTCTCGTTAAAGTATTTCTTTCATACCCTCCCAGAAAACACTTTAAACAATACAGAGATTGCTAACTATTTATTCTTAGCTTCTTTGGCTTTTCTTTCCCATATGATTTTAGATTTAGAGGGTTTCGTACCTCTTTTCTATCCATTAGATTTAAATGGGTACATGCTGGAGTTTGATATTAATATTATCCAATCAATTCCCCCTATAATCTCGGATATCCGTATTGGGTTCATAAAAGAGCCTTTTAATTTTAAACTTACCTATGATCTTGAAGCCTCGGTTTTAACAACACTAGATGTCCTTTTGGTAGTTATTATTATGTTTCCATTCATAATAAAAAGCATTGGCATTTTACAACAAAGATTTAGTAAGATTATTAGGAGTAGAGAACACTAAAACGATCTTTTATCTAGGTTTAAATTTGCTAATAACAAAATATCCAATAAGGTTAGGAAGAGATACCAAAGAACATCAGAATTTATTAGAAAAAGAGAATAATGTAGCACTGATAGAGTCATTATGCTTATAACTACTCTAAACTAAAACCATTTTTACTTATTTTATCAGACCTTATATTTTCTTTTTCTAAAATTCACGGTTGAAAATCGTAAGCGAACTTCTTTGAACTGGATACACGTAAAATTATCATGAACTCCTTCAAATAACAAGGTGAAGAAAGTGTATTCGATTTTAGTTGTTTATGCTAGCCGTTATGGCAGTACTGCTGAGATAGCTCAAGAGATTGCAGAAACATTAGAAAAGAATGAAATGGATGTAGAATTAATTGATTTAAAAGATGGTGTTAAAATACCATCCTTAGATAATTATGATGGCATCTTAGTCGGAACTGGGATTCGAATGGGAAGGTGGACAAAAGAAGCTCTTAAATTTTTGAAACAGAAACGAGAAATTCTTAGAAATAAGTCTTTAGGAGTTTTTATCAGTTCTGGAGAAGCTGCAAATCCAAATACTTATGAAAAGGCTAAGAAAAAATATATCGATAAGATCTTATTGAATATTGGTATTAATAGCGAAAGAGTCATGAGAGAGGCTTTTGGGGGAATATTTGACTTTTCCATGAATTCAAACTATAATTATATTGAGAAAAAGATTCTACAGCGCATTGCGCAATCTGGAGATGATGGATTCATCGTTCATGATGGTACACTCAATGACTTCCGAAATTGGCAGCGAATAAGAAATTGGGCAACAGATTTCAGTAATACAATCAAATCCAAATCATAGTTGATATGAGATAATAAATGGATCTATTGTTATTCGTAAAAATTGCATTTTATTTAACAAATGAAACAATGATGTCTATTCTTCAAATGATGCTAGATACTTACTGGCAATAATCTTTAGAATTTTAACAAACGCTTGTATATCATCCATATTAAGCTCATAGTAAAGAGTCTGTCCATCCTCTGCTTCTTCTGGATCAACAAAAAGAATTTCTTTTGAGCTATCAATTACATCCATAAAAGTTACAGGAACAACTGGGTCATTTACAATTTTGCAAAAAAAGTGATAAAACTGTCTTGCTTTTTCAAAAGAATCGGGATTCTCTTTTGTGAAGAAGATAATAGCTCCAGAGGTATTTTTGTAGGAGGATCGTAACTTTTTAAAGAATTCTTGGCCGTTAGTTCTAAGTAATACTATCTTGATTCGTTTATCATCGAAATGCACTTTGATTGTTGCAATACTAACCCCCAAAGCCTCAAATTCAGTGGATTGTCCTTGATTTTCAGTAACTAACTTTTTAATGAAGTCAATCGCTAGCTCATCTGGATGACTCAGTACACATAATTTTAGTACAATCTCACCAGATCGTTGACTCTCAATCAAAGGTTTGTCGACCTACCTGAGTAATTAGATAGTATTAGAACTTATTTATTAGTAATATAGCTAATAGTATTTTTAAATGTAAGAGTTATGCGATAAGATTTTCAATTCGTTGTTTCTCTTCTGCTGTAAGATCTCCATTAGTTTGGCAATGCCTTTGCTCATAGAGAATTCTCAATCCATTATTGAAGTCTACTTCCGACTGAAAAGCTTTAGAACCTGCTGCTGCTCCTGTTGGAAGTGGATCTTTCATTAAACGTGTTGGTAATCGGTCATATGTTCCTGCAGGTTCTTTAAATTCTCTCATATTGAAATAGCGTGTTAAGCTCCATATATTTTGAGCAATTTCTCTTACGTCAGTCTTTGAACCAGTAACAATTGAATAAAGGGCCTGTGTGTCTTCTAAACTTAAAGCTGGTTTTATAGAATGAGTAAAATGACAAATAATGAGGCAATCCTTCAGAATCTTTAGATCTTGACCTTCAACTAAAGTTTCAACAATAGGAGGTTTTATGGGTTCATCCTTAGGGTTTTTCGATGTAGCTGGCCACCCACGTAGGTGTGAGGCTCCAACAGCTGCCGTAGCATAACTCAATCCCAATGCTAATTTACCTCTTGGATCCCATGCTGCCATTTCTAACCCCTTAACATGAATCGCAAATTCCTCCGAATTGTGATCAAATATCTCTGCTGCTCTCTTTGTACCCTCAGCAAGGATATTTCCTATACCATGGCGATTTGTGATTTTAGTAATCAGTTCAAGTGTACCACGATTATCACCAAAGAAAACTTTCGAAGATTCAAACTCCTTTGGTATCAAATTTTTCTCCGAGCATTCCATGAAGAATGCCATAACATTTCCAAGAGAAATAGTGTCTAATCCATACTGGTTTGCCATGTAATTTGCTTCAATGACTGTATTGATGTCTATTCCGCAATTAGAAGCAATCATTCCAAGTGTTTCATATTCAGGTACTGCCACGACATGCTTTTTCTCTGCGAATGAAAACTCCTTTTTATATACATGAGCGCATGATATTGAGCATTTATAACAGGGTTTCTTTCTTGTTTCAAATTGACTTGTGGCTTCTTCCCCAATAGTTGCAGGATTATCCAGTGTACCTGCTTGGAAGTTATAAACAGGGATTTGATCGCGTTTTGAAGCCACGGTGACTAAATTTGGGGTACCATACTTATAAATTTTAAGACCAGCTTTTCTAGCAGCTGCAGCTCGTTTATTGAGATCTGCAGCTAGCTTTTCAAGTGCTTCAGGATCAGCTACAGAAATTTTCTTGGATGTTCCTTTAATAGCTACTGCTAATAGATTTTTACTGCCAAAAATAGCCCCAATTCCGCCACGTCCTGCGTTCCGAAAGCCTTCACTTGTGATGCAAGCAAATTTTACTATATTTTCCCCTGCTGGTCCAATAGACATGATTTTTGCTTCTGGTTCGTTTAAAGTTCCTTTAATCCAGATTTCCTTATCTTGTGTTGATAGGCCTTTGAGAGATTTTCCATTTCGAATTTGAACATTATTATCATTTATGGAAATGTAACACGGGTCTAGGGAGGTCCCTTCAATGATGATTGCATCATAACCCGCAAATTTCAATTCAGGCCCTAATGATCCTCCAACGTGGGAGTCTAGAAATAATCCTGTCAATGGAGATTTTGTAACAATACAATATCTCCCACAAATTGGCACGATCGATCCCTGAAGCGGCCCTGTAGTTATAATTATCTTGTTATTAGGACTTAACGGGTCAATTTTAGGAGGTAATTCTTTTGTTAATATATACGCGCCCAATCCCTTACCTCCAATGAATGTGTGTATGATTTTAGGCAATGTTTCTTTCTCTATTCTCTTAGTTGAGAGATTTAATCTAATTAGACGATTATGATAACCATTCCTCATTTTAACTCAAAAAAGAGTAAAACTTTGAAATTAATAAAAATCTCCCGTAGATTACAAACTGTACTCTAATTGATCTGCATAAATTTGGGTAATTATATGGAGATTGGGGAGGTTAGTGATAACCAGTTCAATGGATGGAATATTTGTTGAAAAGAAGTTGGATTTCTTTTGAAGTACCAAGACCAACCCATTATGAGTGTCTCAATCTGGTAACCTCTCAGGATAAAACTTTGACACACTGTTTAACCCTAAAAGTTTGGAATGAATCTTGTAAGGCCCGCTGCCCTTATTTCAAGGCAGGAGCTCCTGGTAGTCTCGAAAAACTTGAAGCAAAGGGTTATCTCGTAAATTGCTTGAAGTTCAGTCGAAAATTAATCACTAGGAAACAAACCAAAGCCTATTGTAAGCTTCATCTAATGTCAGAGCCCTATTGTCAGCAGTGTACCTACCCGCGAGATCGATAGCTGGGATACTCTCTCTTATTACTCTAACGAATAGAAAGTTCAAATTACCTAGGGTACTTCTGCCCTGTCCCTTCTTTTGTTAATCTAAGGATTATACTTACTAGATTTAGTATAATTATAAAACCTAGTGCCATTATTTGAACTATACCTTCAATCTCTGAAAGTTCATAATAATTACTGAAAAGGCCAGTAGAAAAACCACTAGCGGTCATAAAAATTCCGATCAATGAAAGAATAATCGATCCGATTGTAACTACATAAAAAAAATCAATTTCTTTTAAAAATGCCACTTTTGACATTTTATTCACCAATCAATCCTCCACTTTTTCAAGAAATATAAAATTATCCAAATCTAAATGACAAAATTTTCATGGTTACTGATTAATAGCGAACAAGTCCAATCCTTAGATACTTAATAATAGAATCATAGTAGGTATACTTAATTATTAAAAGAGTTAAAGAATTTAGAGGGAATTTAGGAACAGTACAACCTCGTTCGCGTTGTTGAAGTCTTTTAATGATTGTACAAAAATTGTTCCATGTAATAAATTATAATTAATTCTTTTTAGCTCTTTAAAAGTGGGATTATAAGTGGTTATAGGGATCTTTCTTATTCTTTCATCCGTCATAGAAAAAGGAGGCGTCTGATTAGCTGTAAATAGGCCATTCCAGAGTCGAGAAGAACAATGTACAATGATTAAATCAGTATTATCGATATTTTCATTCCATTCCAAGAGTTTCAAATTGATTTCTTCAAAGAACTTTTTAGAATTTTCTAAACGAAGTTTTGACCCACCTCGTGCTTTTCCTCTAAGATTTTGATATATTAATTGAGCTTTCCCTTGTTTCTTGCGAACCATATACTTCCTAACTGTTTTATGGTACTTAACTTCTCCTTGTTTAACGATCCCAAAAGAACTGGCCCCTGCTCGTATGAGGAGAAGTAAATAACTGGGTGTTTTAGCTGGGAGATCAGGAAAATGGTGTAATTTCTTAATACTAGGATGTAAGATGTGGAATAAGGTAGGTAGTTTTAGTTTGAAAAAAAACAAAGAAATTGTGTTCTTGTATTGAAAGTCTTTGTTAGTATTATTAAAGCTGATTTCCTTATTGATTTGTTTCAGTTTTTTCAATAATATACAGGATTCTTGATAACTGATTTTAAAATGAAATGATTTGACCTCTGTTTGGTTCATAACCTAGTCCTCTTCCCGCAATCTCTACTGTACGCTTTACTTTCATAAGGTTTTTTCAGTCTATATAAATTTTTAGAAATTTATAGGTTTACAAATTGGAAATCTCATCTTCAAGTCAAATATATTATTAGAATATGAAGGTTTAATTACCCAAGCTGTATCAAGTCCTGTACCTGTTCCAGCAATAGATATAATCTCATTGGTAGGAACAACAAACCCAGCATCAGCTATCATTATTGCCATTTCCATAGCAACTTTAGTACCATCACCAAAGCAGTTTCTTAAAGTTATAGCGAGCATTTCAATTGGTAGCATTGTGTTGTGAGCAAGTCTGAAACTTCGTTCTACTCCAGAAAGAGCATGAGAGCCAATATGAAAAATCGTTGTTGGTCGCTGTTGTAATATCTTTGTTTTTATTTCACTTGAAAATTCATTTCCAACATTTCTGAATCCATCATGGTGTTGCACAATTATCAAGCGAAACTGTTCGTCCTGAAATATTCTAACTGCTTCAATAGCTGAATTTCCTCTAGTGCTAGCTACTACGATAATATTAATATCTAATTCCTTTGCTGATTTATAAGCTAGTTTAAGAGCATCTTGAGTATTTTCTGGTCCTTTATTATTAAAATAAATTGATTTCATAACCATCCTCACATTTTCATATTGAATTGTAAAGAAATAATAGTGATTTAACAGTGTATTCTTCAACATACAGCCGTTAAAATACATTTTTTCTAGCTATAATTGGATTTAAGGAAGTTAACTATGGTAATACTATGTAGAACAGAACATTCCAAAGAATGGTAGAAAAATATTCGTATTAAACTGAGGATAGAGTGCTAATCCTTTCTCTTATTAATCTTAGAATCGTAGATTTCATTGTTAATTGAGTAAGTTTCGAGCTTGACGCTAGGCACTTTATTCTACCAAGAGCCAGTCTTATTGTCTCATAAATTTGATGAGCAAGCTTGGTATCTCCAATAGAATACTGTATCCATAAAGCAAGGTCGCTTCGTGGTATAATATCAATATTTTTCCCATCGTGGCATACTTGACTAGTTGTCCTATAACAATGGAAGCAAAAAACATCCAACGGGATAGTCTCTAAGATATCACTGCAACTCTCAAGATCATTTGCTATTCCGATGACATTATCTCCTTGTTGAAAGTAAAAGGGTTTAGCATTACCAGATATAGCTCGTTTAGCAATCCCTGATAAAACTTCATAGTCTTTTATAGAGCTTGGGTATATTTCTTCGAGATTTTGTTGTTTCTCTGCTTCATTAGTTTCTATATCGCCTGATTGAGTCATAAGTAAAGATTGATTCAACAATGGGTCTTGATATTTATCTAAGATATGAAATCTGGTATGAAGAGCTACCAGTTCTGCGAAATATTTTACCCCTAATGATGAGGGGTACAGACAATTGCACATTATTTGAAAACCAAAAGAATTCCGAAATAATTCAGCCAAGACACGTTCAAGATTCAAGACTGAAATCCGATTAGTCTTCAATGAATGTTCAAAGTTGAAAATAAAAAAGATTCCTTGGAAATCCTTACCGATTGCTTTCCAGACATAATCTTGGAGTTTTTCACTAATTTTACTAAATCTAAATCCAGATGCGATTTTGAGCAGCTCTCCGAGCGGGATTTGCTGTACTTGTTCGTTCTGCAATGATTTACTGACGTATTGATTCAAATCGGGTTTTAAAATCGATCTATCTGTAATTGTATCATCAAAAAGTAGTATTTTTCTCTCATTGATTATTTCTTCTAAGATTACACCTTTCAAACTATTCCACGCGAGATCTGTCTCGATAACGAACATCTCATGGGAGTTTGAAACTATATGATCTGATTGAAATCGTTTTAAATGCATTTGACTATATAAATAATCATTTTGCATAATTCTAAGTTTATAAGTGGGCTTCACTATATATTAAGGCTTTCCAACTTTTTTATCCTGAATAAAAAATGAAAATAAGTTGAATCACCTCATAAATTTCTATAGATCAAGAATTTTCAGCAACATTGTTAAATCACTACAATAAAAAGTTTGAATACAATGAGTTTATCTCAGACAGAACTTGAAAAACATCTTTGGGAAGCTAGCAACATTCTGAGAGGTAGTGTGGACGCAAGCGAATACAAGAATTACATTTTTGGGCTGTTATTTCTCAAGCGGTTAAATGACGTTTTCGAGGAAGAAGTTGAAAAATCAGTTAACACTCATGACGATCCTGCAAAAGTACAAGAAAATCCTGAAGGACATGTATTTTTCATTCCTAAAGAAGCACGTTGGGATCAATTCCCTCTTGTTAGGTACGAAAATTTGGGACATGTGTTAAATGAGGCTTGTAGGATAATTGAAAGGTACAATCCAGTATTAAATGGTGTATTGACTTCAACCAATTTTGATTTCACAGATAAAGTCCCTAATGAGACTTTAAAAAGTTTAATTGAGCACTTAAATCTGGTAAAATTAGGTAATAATGATTTAATTGATCCAGATATTTTAGGAAGAGCTTATGAGTATTTGATTTCAAAATTTGCTGAAAAAGGGAAGAAAGGAGGGGAATTCTATACTCCAAAGAGAGTAGCAAATCTCCTAGTTGAATTATTAAGTCCAACAGAAGGTATGCGGATTTGCGATCCTGCAATCGGTTCTGGGGGGATGCTCATCCAATGTGTTGAATATGTAAGAAAGAATGGAGGAAATTGGAAAGATTTATCATTATTCGGCCAAGAGAAAAATATTAACACTTGGGCAATTTGTAAAATGAATATGTTTTTACATGGGGTAATAGATTCACATATTGTAAAGGGAGACACGATTAGAGATCCCAAATTGGTGAAAGATGGCCAATTGCTATTATTTGATATCGTTATCGCGAATCCACCTTTTTCATTAAAAAATTGGGGAATGGAAATAGCCGAAAAGGATCCTTACAATCGATTCAAATATGGGATTCCTTCAAATAATTATGGAGACCTTGCTTTTCTTCAACACATGCTAGCAACTTTACGTTCAAATGGACGATTGGGAGTTATATTACCTGAAGGAGTTTTATTTCGGGGGGGTTCAGAAAAACAAATTAGGAAACAACTTATTGATTCAGATCAAATAGAATTGGTTGTAAAATTACCTCCAAACCTTTTCTTTGGGACAAGTATTCCAGCTTGTATATTATTAGTTAATAAAGCTAAGGATCCTACTAGAAAAAAACGGATTTTGTTTATTGATGCTTCTATGGATTATGCAGATAAGCGTGCGCAAAATTTTCTTAGAAAGAAAGATATTAAAAAGATCGTTGAAACATATAAAAAATTTAAAACAATTGGAAATTATTCCAAAGAAGTTCCATTGAAGAATATCCGCAATCTTAGCTATAATCTAAACATCCCTTTATATGTTTCTTCAACACTAAAAGAAAACGAGCAAATTGATATAACTCATGTTCTAACAAAATTGGAACAGCTAGATCAGAATTATAGAAATCTCTATCGAGATATTCTAGAAAAAACTCATTCATTTTCTCTGGTAAAAAATGCAATACATACCAAGATTCCAAAAACTTGGAATATAGTTAATTTAGGAGAGCTTATAACATTAGAAACAGGTAAAAGAGGTAAAGGAGGAGCATTACGAGAGGGTTTTGTAGCAAGTATAGGTGGGGAACATATAGATGACAACGGACAGGTTTTATGGGAAAATACTAAATTTATTCAAGAAGATTTTTATGATGAGCAGCTTACACAAGGCAAAATTAAAGTAAATGATATTTTAGTTGTCAAAGACGGTGCTACAACTGGTAAAGTCGCTTTAGTAAAAGAAATACCATTTAAAAAAGCTGCTGTTAACGAACACGTTTTTATCGTGCGAATTAGAGATAATACAAAATTAGACTATAAATTCCTTTTTTATTTATTATTCTCTTCCATTGGCCAGATTCAATTCAAACGTAGGTTTCATGGAATCATTGGGGGGATAAATAGATCTGATTTCAAATCAATCCAGATTCCCTTGCCTTCTACACTTGCTGAACAGAAGAAAATTGCCGAAGTTCTCTCAGCAGTCGATTCTACAATTCAAACAACACATAATATTGCTAAAGAAGCAAACTATCTGAAGGAGGGATTACTGCAGCTTTTTCTGTCAGAAAAAATTCAGTAAGGCTGATATATTAAAAAAGATTATAGATTATGAAGGGAAATAATAAAAAATTCATTGAATCAATAATAGACAAAAATTCGGAGGTTTCTAGCACAATTTCTAATCAAAAATTCTTCTTAATATTTCACTTAATTGTGCCTGGATTTTTGAATCACTATCACCTATCTTGCTAATTCTTTCCCATGCATCTCTAGTGAGCCCATAAGCCTGTAATCGGTCATCTAATATAAGATTCCATCTGTGAACTCCCTCTCGATAATTTGGGGCTTTATCTAATATAATTTGAAATTCAATGCTCAATTGAAAGTATACTTTTTGGGATGCAGGATCTAGCTTAACTGATGGATCATCAACAGTTCGGAAGATCGATTCCAAAGGGATATCCTGCGAGACTCGTTTTGAAACAACATTGTTTTGATGTAAAGGGGGTGGTCTTGGTTTGTCTGAGTATAATTCCTTCGGAGTAGGAGGTATATATACATTATCTACGGATGATATGTCCTTTCGCCAATCATATTGCAGATCTTCTGGAATGATCGGTTTAAAGTCTTTCTCTGTTCTTTCCGTCAAAGACGTTTTACTTCCACAATGAGGACATTCAAAATCATCTTCCTTTGTCATTACATAATTCAAACACTTCCGACATACAGGAATATTTCAAACCTCCTTTCTACTGGAAATAACCTCCTAGGAAGAATTTTCATTAGTCTAAAACGCTATTGTATTAAACCAGTTACAATAGCTTTTATCTTGATTTTTTTCAAATATTCAAGAATCTAACTGCATTTTGATTAATCGATGATTCTCTATTATTGGACTCTGATTAGTTATAATAACTTTATTCATTATATCTCCTTTTTCTAGTTTATCAATAATATCAAGTCCCTCAATAATTGTACCAAAGACTGTGTGTTTTCCATCAAGATGTGGTTGAGAGTCTCGTACTAAAAAGAATTGAGATCCACCAGTATTTTTTCCTGCGTGTGCCATTGAAATAGCGCCTCGGAGATGTCTGTGATTGGGTTTTTCTTTATTTTTTTCTGTTTCACACGGAATTTTGTATCCGGGTCCACCTGTTCCACTTCCAATTGGGCATCCCCCTTGTGCTACAAAGTTTGGAATGCATCTATGAAAAGTTAGGCCATCATAAAAACCTTTTTCTGCTAATGATACGAAATTCTTCACAGTATTAGTAATCTCGTCAAAAAATTCGATAGTAATGTCACCGTATTTTGTTTGTATTGTCGCTCTTGTCATTTCTAGTTCACCTAAATAAATTAATTTCAGTTATCTACTTTTGCCACTTCAATGATGTTTTTGAGTATTCCTATTTTAATCAATATTGTCATTAAGATTTCTTAAAAAATCCATATTAATATGAACATCTGTGTTAATAAGAAAGTAGTTCTAATAACTTATTCCTTTTTTCTGGTAACTCTCATCTGAGGTGAAATGACAATGAACTGGAATGTTCGACTTGCTTATATACAAACTGTGTCAAGTTCAATTGGATTTGGGATCATACAAACAGCGTTCGCTGTTTATGTGATTAATGGATTAGGTACTACAAATGTTGTGCTTGGAAATCTTTTTACAGTTAGTGGATTAGCCAGTACAATTTTTGTATTTCCCTCAGGATGGGCAGCAGACAA
>JBHLKC010000030.1:0-22441 GCA_048887065.1 Candidatus Hodarchaeota archaeon | reverse complement strand
AAATCATCAGCTAGAGGGTATCCTTCATTTAAATCCCAGATTATTGGATAAAAACAGCATCCTTCGGGACGGTGATCATAGATAGAACACAAACCACTACTATTAAGAAAAACACAACTCTTTTCGCTTTCACCCTCCTTATTCCTTAACATTCGATGTCCATCTTCATTTATCTTGACAAACTCATCAATAGGAATTAATGTATTATGGAAGATTCGTGAAATATCTACTTTTGTTATTATCATCTCTGTTTCTATACAACATTGATGGCAATTGTGTGTTTGACAAATTGTGCCATCAATCATCTTCTGAACCATTCCATTACCCTGTATTATTTCCAGGTTTTATGAACACATAAAGATTTACCTACTTTTCCTATTATGTAGAGTAAGTTCTAAGGAAACACGGTTTTGATGCAGATGGCTAGAGACTAATTTCTCTAAATGAAGATAATTCTCATTTAATAAATCATAAATGTGGTTAAGTTGATTATGAAGCGCAACTTTTGCTCTAGGATCCTTGAGTATCTTTAGGAGTGTTGAAAACTGTTCAAACAGAGTTTCTTTCTTTAAAAGACGTCTATTTCTTATTTTTGATTTAAAATCTTTAATTATATCAACCAATTCTTCGTTTGCTTCTTTAATCCAAGGAAAATAAAGATAGAGTTCACTTCCATTGGTTTCGAGACCAAAACTTTCTTCAAAATCAATTGCCCATACTTCTCCTTCACTGATAAGATAATTTCCCCCATGTCTATCTAAGGCCCCTATCCAAGTTTCGAAAATAATAAGTTCAAGAATTCTACCTTTATTATTACAATTCATTTGAGAGTTTGAAAAAGATTGTAATTCTTTTCCGTTTGAAATCCATTCTTGAATTAATCCTAGTGAACGACCCTTTTTTGCAATTATTGATCGTGGGATTGAAATGTCTAATTGGGACGCTAAAAAAGATACTACAAATTCCCGTGTTAATGACGTTATTGCTTGATCTTTCCATAACCAATGGCCTTGACTTTTATCAATAAAAATCGTGGCGGGCTCTTTTTGAAAATTAGATCCCCGAATCTGCATCGAGAGAGAGCTCTGAATGATGAGATCTGAATCCGAAATTAGCGATAGTTTTCTCTCTGAATGTTTGGGAACAGCCATTAAATTTATCCCCTTTGGGGATTTTTAGGTTAAGCAATTCAATCAATCCATCAGAATCGTTGAACTACTATATAATTTAATTTAAACGAGATAATAACTTAGAATGTCTCTGCGTGGGCATTTAATATTTAATTTTTGATATTTATGTATCGATCTAGTTAATTTCTCCTTATAAAATGAAATAAGATGAAATTTCTCCGATGTTGAAATTACTTCTCCATTATAAAACCTAGACGATTTGGTTTGATTTTGGAAACTAGAAAATTCCCTCCCAAGGTACTATATCATATTTAAAGAGTTAGGACTCTTAGCAACTATAAGTTAGAGATGATAACAGACTGTTTAATTGAAAAAATATGTTCTAATAATGTTAATAGCCTATTTGTTTTGATTTCTTTGACTTCCTCTTCCAAAAAGATCCGATTTAACTTCTTCTTCGTTTTGGGTTTTAGGAACATAATTATTCTTTTCAAACTTAACTAAAGCTGATTCAAGGTCATTTAAATTCTCTTTCAATTTCTCAAAACCTTTCATGAAACGTAAACTGAGTCCTAACACAAAACTAGCAACCTGAATCTCATTTCCTTCAAGACGGGTATTTAATTCATAACCCAGTTGCATTCTAATGAATGATAATGCTTTTCTGCCTGATATCGCCTCCCTCTTCGCTAGATAATCATATAAGATCCCACCAAAATTATATCCCCACATCTTAGCTAAATCATCATCAGATCCCCCCACGAGTTGAATTGCTTCTAGTGCATCTTCATAACTGTGCTTTATCTGATCCAAAACAGTTCTAGCTAATTCTTCCGAAATTTTCAATTGATGTTTTATTTGACCAACTTTTTCGGTAAGCATCCCGAGCTCTGTTCTATCTGCTTCAATAGAAATCCTATCTACGATCTTTGGTTTTTTGTTCATAATTTGTCTTCTCCTCTTCGTTGAATATGAATAAAATTTATCGAATTTTTTTCAAGTAATTCTGAATGATTATTTGAAAATATGGTTAGTTAATTATTATTTTCTTCTTCTTTTATGTATTAGCAAATTATCAAATAAGATCAAATTTCATTGAATGTCCAAAAAATTCTCTCTTTGTTTTACGCTTGGTTATTTTAAAGGAAATAAAAAAGAATTAAAGATAGTCATGATTTAAAAACCATAAATATCAGAGTATTTTTCTTCAAGATACTTAATGAAATACTTTGTATTTATCTCCTCACCTGTGATTCTTTTAATCAGTGTAGGAGGGTCATATAACTTAGATTGTTTATGAATATGCTTAATAAGCCATTCAATAATTGGTTTGAAGTTACCATCACTCAGTAAACCTTTAAAATTTGGGATATCTTGAATTAATTTGGTCAACATTTGAGCTTTGTAAATGTTCCCTAGAGCATAACTTGGAAAATAACCAAAATATCCACTTGCCCAATGTGTATCTTGCATTACTCCTTCAGAGTCGTTTTCAATGTCAAGACCTAGATATTCTTTATATTTTGCATTCCAAATCTTTGGTAATTCCTCTGTAGTAATTTTACCCATTAATAAATCTCTCTCGATTTCAAACCGTATAATTATATGTAGAGAATAAGTAGCTTCATCAGCAGTAATCCGAATTTTAGATGGTTTCACATGATTGATTGTTTTGATAATAGAGTCGACGTCCAAATCAGAAAATATATCGCCAGTTAATTCTTTTAGTCTCGGCAGGTAATATTCCCAAAATTCACGACTTCTCCCAATAATATTTTCAATAAACCGTGATTGAGACTCGTGAACACCATAAGAAGAAGCTTCTCCGACAGGTTGATAAATATAGTCTTTAGACAAGTTTTGTTCATATATACCGTGACCTGCTTCATGCAAAACAGAATAAAAGGAATCTGCGAAATCTTTCTCATAATAATGAGTAGTTATTCGAACGTCATCATAATAACCTGTTGTAAATGGATGCTCTGTTTCGTCAATTCGCCCCCGTTCTAAATCATAATGTACAAGTTTTGAAATATCTTCTGATATATTCCGTTGGATTTCTAAAGGACACTTTCGTTTAATTATCGATGGATCAGGTTGATTTGGAGACTCAGTACATTTTCTGATTAGTGGCATTAATCCTTCTTTCAATTCGTTAAATAATTTAGTAACCATTTCAGATGTCATTCCTGGTTCAAATTCGTCCATCACGACATCAAAAGGATGTTTTTCAGGATCTAAATAGTGTGCACGTTTTTTGGAGAGTTCAAGAAGTTTATCAAATTCAACTTTGAAGATTGAGTAAGATTGTTCTTTTTTAGCTTTTTTCCAAGTTTGAACAGTAATAGTTTTTTGTTTAGCTAGTTCTTTGACTAAATCCTTAGGAACCTTTGCTAATCTGTTATATTCACGTTCTATTAGGTAAATATTGCGTTTTTCGATTTCAGTGAAGGATTCATACGTTGAATCTGTTTTAATCTTTTCAATTAATTCGCCAATCTGTTTATCTGTTTTCTGTTCATGAAGGAGAGTGGCCACGAACGCATTTTCCTGTGAGCGCTGCTCAACGCCTAATTTAGGCATATAGGTCTCAAAATCCCAGTCCAGAATATTCTCTATCTGTGTGAGAATAGCAATTTCTTGATATTTGTTCAATAATTCTTTATATGCTTTTTTTCCATTCATCGAAAAAACCTTATGGAAGATTTCTTAGAATATGTATGTTTTAATGGATCTTCTATGATCTTTTTCAAATTCTCCCTGTTGGTAAAAGAATAAATATTGATTAAAGTTGGAAATTTTGCACTACTAACTATTAAATAATGAAAACTATGCTCAAGATTCTTTTGAAACTGTGAAAAAATATGTTTGAACAAAAGAATAGGCCTATTAATAAATCTTTTCTGGAATCGTTAATTTGTACGTTTTGTAAAAGACTTTATGATCCAACCGAGAGACATACTACCTGTCCTAATTGTGGTAAGGTTCTATTTCCTCAATATGATTTATCTAAGGTTCAAGAAAAGATTTCACTAAAAAAGAATGTATTGGATCGAGGTTACAATATTTGGAGATTCAATGAAATTATGCCTGTGTTGGATTCCCAGTATCACTACACATTAGGAGAGGGTTGGACACCAATGTTAACTATAAAGAATGCAGGAAATAAACTGGGTTTAAAAAATCTTCTTTTAAAAGATGAAGGACAAAATCCAACAGGAACATTCAAAAGTAGGGGGCTTTGTGCAGCTGTGTCTAAAGGGTTAGAGCTTGGGATTAAAGATTTTGTAATTCCAACTGCAGGAAATGCTGGTGCAGCTCTTGCAGCTTATGCGGCTTGTGCTGGAGCTAGAGCTCATGTGTTTATGCCTGAGGATACACCCAAGTTTTTGCAGAATGAAGTAAGTGCAATGGGAGGGGATTTGAAACTTATCCCAGGAATAATAACTGATGCTGCTCAACAAGTAAAAGAAGCAGTAGATAAAATGGGATGGTTTGATGTTTCAACACTTAAAGAACCTTATCGTGTTGAAGGAAAAAAAACTATGGGGATTGAAGTAGTAGAACAATTGAATTGGGAAATTCCTGATGTTATTATTTATCCAACTGGAGGAGGTACAGGAATCGTTGGGATGTGGAAGGCTTTTAACGAATTGGAAACACTTGGGATTATTGGTTCTGAGAGGCCTCGAATGGTTTCAGTTCAAGCTTCTGGTTGTGCTCCAATAGTTAAAGCATTCCGTGAAAAAGAAGAATTTGCTACTTATTGGGAAAATGCACACACTCTGGCTCCAGGATTACGTATCCCGCAAGCTATCGGTGATTATTTAATATTAAGAGCTCTATATGAATCTAAGGGAACTGCTATCGATATTCACGATTCAGAAATTCTATTTGCTATGAATTTCCTAGCTAAAACAGAAGGTATTATGCTTGCTCCAGAGGCAGCTGCAACAATTAAAGGAGTAGAAAAATTACTTGAATCAGGTTTTCTTGATCCTTCAGAATTAATAGTCCTATTTGGAACAGGATCAGGACTTGTTTATCCAGAATTATGGAACGCATCACTTAACAAAAGGAATGAATTTTATGATTAAAATCGAAAAACCTACTCTAATTGTAGATGAGGTGCGTGTTAAGAAAAACATTGAAAGAATGGTAAATCGTGCAAAAAAGTCTCAAGTGCGCTTCAGGCCTCATTTCAAAACTCACCAATCAGCTTTAATTGGAGAATGGTTTAGAGATTTAGGAATATCAGCAATAACAGTTTCTTCACTTGATATGGCTGAATATTTTTCTTCTTATGACTGGAATGATATCACTGTAGCAGTACCTGTTAATATCAATCAAATTAGAACTATTAATTCGCTTGCAAAATCCTTAACATTGCATCTATTGGTAGAATCAACCGATACAGTGATTTTCTTAAAAGATTCAATTAGGTATCCAATTAATGTCTGGATCGAAATTGATATTGGTTACAATAGATCAGGAATTAGGTGGCAAAACAAGGAGAAAATAGAAGACCTAGCTCAGATTATCAAGAAAGCTGATAAATTACAATTAGCGGGCATATTGACTCATGCTGGCCAAACATATAAAGCTAAAACTATTAGAGAAATAAATCAAATTCATCACGATTCAATTCTTCAAATGAATGATGTTAAGAATTATCTTCTATCTAAGGGATTCAGAGAAATTGAAGTTTCGGTAGGAGACACCCCAACGTGTAGTATTGCTGAAAATTTTGAAAGAGTAGATGAAATAAGGCCTGGAAATTTTGTATTTTACGATTTACAACAAGTTCAATTGGGCTCCTGTGAGGAAAATGATATTGCTATTGCAGTTGCTTGTCCTATAATTGGAAAATATCCATATAGAAACGAACTGGTGATTTATGGTGGAGCTATTCATCTATCAAAAGAATTTATAGAAAGAACAGATGGGTCCAGAGCATATGGTTTAATTGCAGTTCCTACTCCTAATGGATGGAGTAAAGCGATTTCCAAAGCTTATGTATCAAATCTTTCACAAGAACATGGAATAATTAATGCAGATAAAGAATTCATCAAAGAAACTAAGATTGGTGACTTAGCTTTTGTTCTTCCAATTCATTCTTGTTTGACTGCAAACTTATATAAAGAATATTATTCATCAAAAGGCCAGATCATTGAAAATATTCATTCTAGATAATTTCAAGTAGGAGCAATAAAATTTTAAGATGAAATTAATAAATCTAAAAAATGAAATACATTAGTATAAGATGGATAGCTTATGTCGATAGATCAGACCGCAAATAGGGATAGTATGACTGAGGGGGTAATAATTACTATTTTTGAAGATCATGGGCCTACCAATATATACAATTCTTCTCCATTGACCGATGATGAAGCATTTAACATGGCTATTAAAAGTTTAACAGCTATTGGTACTGACACTCCTTTAGGGTGGGATGAAATTCGTTCCTATGGACCAATGCCGACTCCTCGTGAACCATATCAATCAATAGGATTTTTAAAGACTTTAAAAGCTGAATCTACCACTGACTCTAGAATTGCTAGTCATGGCCGGTTAGTGGCTGTTTGGGTCATTACAAAATCAGATACAGCGTTTAGTTATATTGGTGTTTTTAAACGAATGATTCGACGTATATTTCATATTTACAAGATTAAAACAGATCTTGACGTTCAAAATGAGGAAACTTTGGCAAAAATGGATGAGAAACTGAGAATTGTCGAAACAGGAATGGCCAGATATTATATTACTAAAGATGATAATATTGAATCCTTCCTAAATATTTCTTTAATACCCTCAAATGCTCCTATAGTTTTAGTTGATAATAAAAATCAACATATAAATGTTTTATTTCGAGAAAAACCATCACCAAAGGAAAAAATGAATATTCTTCAGTTAATTAACACTTTTAAACAAAAATTACCCAAAGGATCTCTTTTTAAAGCTCAACTTGAATCAGATCCAGTTACAATTGATAGACTTTTAGCAAAAGAAGGTATGACTGCTCAATCTGATATTAGTGATCATTTTAGAATTCGTCTTTCAGAAAAATTAACCTTTGATGAACTAGATGATTTTATTGACTTGCAATTGACCTCTAAAAGAACAAAGTTAGTGTCTTTAATAATCCAAGCATTTGAAACAAAAAGTCCTCTAAATCTAGAAAATTTATCAGGTCAAACAGGATTTTCCGTTGAAATGATAGAAGAATTTCTTCAGAATTCCATAAGATCGAATGTTCTTCAGGACTCTAGTCTTAAAGATGGATATTTACATTTTAATAAAAACTAGAACAATGAATCCAAGCTTTTTTTTCATTGAAGAAGTTGATTCACAACTTCAGCAAATTGCTCCATTTTAACTAGGACATATTGTAGTGGAGCAATTTTTCTCGCGATTCCTGTAAGAAGGAGCTCTGATTTAATTCTTTGAAACACTAGAATATAGTCATCTGTTTCTAGAGTTGTTTTAAATGTTCCAGAACCGAACTCATCACTCAATCTTTCATAATTTGCTAGAAATAGATTTGCAGGAAGAATAATTCTTTTAGCTAAATCTCCTTCTTCAAAAACGGGTAACCCATCATCGGTATAAACAGCAATCCCTGAAATTTCTTGATGCTGTGAGATGAATTCCTGAATCGATTCAGAAACAGTCTTTGCTTTAGTATTTTGGACGATTAGAGTTTGAATCATATCCCCAACAGCAATATAAATAGATTGATCGAATATTGTAGTTCCATGATACACAATTTTAGAGCCCTTTTCAGCAACGAAGTAACTTTTCAATGTATCTAGAACTTGATTTTTCATATCTGGTAATAAGAGATCTATTTTGTGAAAAAGGCAAAAAATTACCGCTTGTGGGGAATACTCAGAAAGTCGTTTTGCTGCAAGGTCAAAGTAGAATTTTGAAGTGGATACTGCGTCAAAATTGCTTACATCAACTACCCAAATGAGTATTGAAACATCGCTAAAAATAAATTCAGCTGATTCTCCCACAAAAACTGAAATGAAACTCTCTTGACCTCCACAATCGAAGATTTGAAAGGCACTATCGATGATGCTTTTAGTGCTACGTGTATAATTAATTGTTGCATGATAATCTTTAACATCATCAATAGATTTACCCTCAAAAACAATAGAACGGATACTACTTTTACCACTTGCTCCTAAACCCATAAATAATACCTTTTGAGAAGATCCAGAAATTGTCAAATAGCACAACCTCTCTTATCTATTAATTTTAAGCCTTTTCTTATGCAAATTCCTTTACTTTGTTTTATCCAAGTTTCTTTGATCTAAATGAAAGGGTAGGATTTGTTTTTTAATAGATATTAATAATCATGGTCTGTTTTATCAGTAGGAACTTATCCTTTTTATTTCATACTGTTCAATTATTATAGTACTTAAAGACATCCTTGTATCATCTAGATTTAATAACTATTTATCTAATTTTAGAAAAGCGTCGAAAGTATGTAAAAATAAAATTTGAAGTTTATTTCCAAAATAATAAATAACGCAAAATTCTCAACTAATATGCAATAGATCAGAATGGATACAATGAAAAATGTCCGAATGGGTCTCACAATCAGAAATAGCGGCAAGACTTGGCTATAAAATACTTATTGCAGGTTTGAGTGAAGCAGGAAAGACTGCTGTTAAACGGATTTTTTTCTTAAAACAAAAAACTGAGGATGTTGACAATTTAAGGGCAACGATAAATTATGAACGTTTATCTGTATCTATTCGGGGAACACCAATTAATATCGTTGATCTTGGTGGACAAAAAATATTTTTAAAACGGTTTTTAAGCAGTTTTAGTCCATTCGTATTTAGTTCTGTTGAGGTTTTTATATTTCTAATAGATGTGGCGAATAAAACTTCAAGAAATAATGCAGTAGCTTATTTTGCTGCTTGTCACGAAAAGCTCATGAAATATTCACCAAACGCAGAAGTATTTGTATTCCTGCATAAAAACGATTTAGTAAGAAATTCTCCGAATTATGAGAATATTCATGAATTACTTAAAGAACAATTCCAATTAGAGTATCCAGGGAGTTCATTAAGATTTTTCCGAACAACGATTTATAAACCTGAGACAGTAACAGACTCTTTCGGTAGAATTTTTGAACTCACCATCCCTGAGATATCTAATAGCGAACTTGTAGACGAAAGAACTATCGGGCCTATAGAAGAGTATGCTAAAGAAGGATTGACTCTTAGGAAAAAGGTTGAGAAAATTAAACTACCACAATTAGGAAGTACACCGCAAGATATGCTTCCAATGGCAACAGCTGAAGTTAGTTCTTCTCTTGATTTAGCTGAAAGATCACAAGCCGAAATCGCGGGGATTACTTCTCAAAAAATGGCGGGAGACCAGCAAGTTCTTGAAAAATTGAAGGGTTTAATGAAGCAAGCTACTGCAAAAGAATTTGGTGTAATGGTTAATTCGGACTTCACTTCATCTGCAAAGACTCCTTACCTTGGAAACGCGGCTACTGAGGAAATGGAGGAAGAAGTTAAACTAACTCATTTTGAAGAACCAGTTTTAGAAAGTAAACAAATTGTTCAGGAAGAAAAAACTGAAACTCCTTCTGTGACCGTTCTTACCCCAGTTACGGGAGAAAGCATAGAACCAGCAGTAGAAGAAGTGGATAATAAGATTATTACTTTAACGAAATTTTATGATCTTGAGATGAATCACGCAGAAGCTATTGTTAAATCGGGTTACACAGATCTTTTTGAGACTGTTGCAGCAACTGGCGTAATTCAAGTACCTCTAATTTTGGATGTATTATTCAAGTACATCCCTTTTATTAAATCAGAAGGATTAGATATAGAACTATTAACGAATGAACGCCTTTTGAGTATTTTTGTTGCTTTTCTACAAGGACAATTCGATGAGAAAGATTTTACTAAATGCCTTATCTTTGCTATAGAGAGACCTCAGACCCCGATAGATGAAATTATTGAAAAATATATAGTTGTACCAAAAATAAAAACAATTAAAACAGAAATAGCAAAGATCCCTGAGGCAAAACCTCCTGTAACAGCTCATTTTGACATTCCGATAGAAACTGAAAGAATTGAGGGAATAATAAGAATACCTGGGACTCCATTAGGCTTTCAAGTGGAAAGAGAAAATGATAACATTCGTATTTCTTTTTACTCGTATAATGAAGTAACAGGAGACAAATCAGAAATCGGTCATTCAACAGTCTCAGAATCAATAACGGTAAAAGAAATTAGCTATTTGATGGCTTATGAACTTAATATGGTTGATTTAGGATTCTTTGAGGGAGGAAGAACTGCCATAGAATTCAGCGCAAAAATAGTACATGAGGCTATTCGACAACTTCAAGAATATAAAGTAAAGTCTTTTGATGAGATAGCCGATTTTGATGTTGTTGAACCGAATAAAATTCACTTCATCGTTCCTATTGAAATTGAAATGGAGGGGGATTTTTTATTATTACCAGATAGTGAGAGTGTAGCTTTTACAATAGAAAGAGATCAAGAAGGGTTTAAATTAAGGTTTTCACAGCGAGGATTCGCGATTGGACACATTGTTGTTGAAGAAACCACTGATGTTCCACATTTGCGGAAAATATTACAGGAGACAATGCAGTTACCAATCAATTCTGATGGTGCTGTAGATTTTGCTGCACGCGTTATCCAAGCAACACTAAATATGTTAGTAGTGGCAGCTAAAATTTCTGATTCTAGAAAAGAACCTATTAAACTAGAGGTACCTAAGACTATTAGTGAATCAAAAGTTGAAGATGAAACATCAGATCAGTTAGAACATTATCTTCGTCTTCTAGAGAAAAATTAAAAACAGTCTAAAGAATTATTTACAATTCATTTCTTCTGAAAAGATCTAGTACTCTGTTAATCTTTTTCTTCTAAAAGTTCAATTGTCCCATAAATGGCTTGGTACGAAAGAACAATAGCTGTGATGTATTTTCGTAATCTAAAGACACTATTCCTTATTTTTCCTTTTTCAGAACCTTCCTTATCCATCAGAACATGAGTTTCATGGATTTTTGAATGAATTTCTTCTTGAAATTGGTTTAACAATGGAAAAGCTTCTTTATGTATCAAAATATTTTCTGTTACATTTTCCTGTCCACCACGTGCTTCTGGTCTTTCTAGAGAGAAACCAAATGACATAATACTAACGCGAACTCCTCGATCTAAGAGAAAATCATAGTTAGAAACAGTTTCAATCCCGAATTCATCACTAAATTGGGTTCCACTAAATGATCGATCGGAAAGCTCTACTAGTTTTGCCCAATTGTCCTTAAGAATGTCAGGAATAGTAATGATTGGAATAGGCCCATAACGCTGTCGAAACCGATCTAGAGAAAATCTTCGATCGTCCTCCTCCTCTTTTCAATATTACTAAAGACCATTATCTTCTAGAACCAGCTTTCCAATGTTGAAGAAACTCAGCCCAGTCAGGGATTGTCATTACTAAGTCAAGGAGTTTCTGAGCTAACATTCGAATTTCCCATTGAGCATCTTTTTTCATTCGCATCTCTAAAAACCAGATAAGGCTATTCATATTAAATGTCCAAGTTATTGTCGTTTTACAAGCATTTGGTAGGCAGAAGCGCGCATCTTCCTTAGGAATCCCTTTTTCTCTATAATATCGATACTCTTTAGCTTCCTTTTCGCGTGCTTGTATATAATGCTGCTTTAACTCCTCATTCTTCTGTATTCGAGGAGGGATCACATACCAATCAGGATTTTCTACTGGATCGAAATATCTTTGTGACTCTTGGGTAAATGTTACCCCAATCCTATGTCGAACCAATTGATGAGTACAAGATCTACTGATATCATGGATCTTGACTGTCATGGAACTATGTTCAAGGACGCTCCAGTGGCCCCAGTTGAATACTTTTTCTGGAATTCTTTCTATATGGTCACGTCTTCTAGAAGTCTTCATTCCTTCAATGATTCCATTAGTACTTGTGACTTGAATTAATTCAATTTTCATGATCAATCTCCATTATTAAAAAATTGTTTATCCTTGTATATTAAAATAGTTGTAACTTTATTCTAAAGCTTCAAGTGGGACTTTGATGTCTTGATATTTGAATGATAAGATGTGTCGTGTTGTTTTTGGGGCATACAGTTCTTTTTTCTTTGCAGTCTCAAGTACATCTTCTTTTGTGATTGTACTTCTTAATAGAGCATAACTAGCTTGACCTTGTTCAACTGATTGAAGAGCATACTTTAGTGTTTTAACATAATCGAAAAATGAGGAATTAAAATACTTGAGAAATTTACTAAAAATCTCTTTTTGAGTCTCACATAGAAGGAATTGATCGTGTCGTGTTTTAAGGGTAAACCCATATCTGGGATCATCCAAGATACCGCTAGTAAATTCACCAAGATGCTCCCATTTTACGCCTATTTTATCTAAATCAGCTGGAAAATTAATTTCACGATCTTCAGTATAGATGGGGTACCAAGTTCCTAGTGTAATATCTTTATTTTCTAAATATTCAATTTCAATGCAAGGAACTTTCTGATAACCAAGTTGTTCTAATGCAACTACTCTATGATGGCCATCCAGAACCACATTATGATTTTTAACAACAAGGATTGGTCTGAAAAAATAGCCTAGCTTTTTAATATTATTTTTTAACCAATCTACTTGGCTTTGTACAATCTGTTCATGTCCTAACAAATTTTTAATAGGTATCAGTACTATATGAAAATGGATTAATGGTTTTTCTGGATTCTGTGACTCTGGAGGATTTGATGGCATTAAAATGTCCCTTTTAGAGTATTCTAATCATTTTGTTGAAAAATAAATAATTTTCTCAAAAATATTTTCCCTGCTTAATGAACTTCATTTATAATGCCTATTCAAACAATCTTTCATGTAAGGAATCCTGTCCATTGAAGAAAAGTTTTTCTTTTAATATTTCTCTTCCCTTTGAATAATAATCTGAAAGATCTGGATCTAGCATAATGATTTATCTCTTCATAGTTCAATGGTTATTAATTCTAATCATTTAAGTTCTAATCACAGATTTTCCATATTCAAGTAGTCAGTACATAATAATATAAATGTTTAATAACCTGTTTTATTAAGTATAAGAAGTTAAAATGTGTTTAAGATTTATCCTCTTCAAAAGATTTGAATTTTAGTGGGATTGGATGTTTGAGTAAAATATCGATGAACTTCTGAATAGTACAATTTTTTGACAAGTCCTAGAAAAGAATTTAAGGAGGAGAAGGAAAATTAAGACTGGGTTGTAGAAATTTTCGCTAAGAAGAACCAGTTAAAGATATTTTATTTTATTTTAGTCATATTTCTATTTGTTAGTATTTTCATTAATAGTCAGACTGCACCAATAAATAGTTCTTCTTCTGAGGCTGCGGGTGTTTTAAATCCAAATATAGTCAATATTGGGGGATTTTCCTTATGTCTAAAGAATAGTATTTCTCAATTAACTAATATCCAGATAAATCAAATAACTAAATCTTTAACAGACTTGGGTTATAGAATTAATTTGGATCCCAATTTTGGTATGCCAATTCTGGTAATTGGTAAAATTGTGTTAAATCATCAGAAATGGGATGAAAATAAACGTCAAATCCCGAAAAACAGGATTTTAGTCAAAGAAACGATTGGAAATGATCCAGGTATTTCATTACGTGAAATTCAGAGAAAAACAGGACTAGCTATGGGGGTGATCCAATACCACTTGAACCAACTTGAATCAAAGGAGAATCAAATTAGTTCAGTTAAATTCGGTCGGTGTAAACACTTCTTTGACAATTCCTCACGATACTCAAGCGAAGAAAAATTATGGTTGTTACTGATTCGAAATGAAAAGATTCAGAGTATTTTAACTTTCATGACAGAGAATAATGACAGATGCTTCCAAAAAGACCTAGTTTATAACATGGGCTATAGTAGAGCTCTTGTTTCTTATTATGTTAAAATCCTAAAAGAAAATGGAATAATAGAGATTAGTAATAACCGCCAGCTACTGATTTCGGATGTGTTTATTCCATTCGGTAATAATGGATCTAAATAGCATTCGAGTGACACAATCTTTCTAAAACGATTAAAATTATGTATTTTTCGAATTAAATGGGTTTCGGATATACCCCATTACTGCTTGAGCAAATTGAAGTGTACCACGAAGGAATTTTGATCGTTTTAGCTTTTGACTTCCCATTCGCCATTTTTTCGCTTCATAAACAATATCAACAGCATCGGCACCAATTTTATCTCCCAAGAGCAAGTCAAACTTTTCTGGAACTTCTGGACGTACTAGATTAAAGATCCCAGCAGCAGCTAAGGTTGAATGGGCCATGTCTAATACAATATCAGCATATTCATAAGCTAACTGTTGCTCACCAATTATTACTCGTTGTAAATAGCTTGATTTTATTGATTCGAATCCTTGGTTAATCATTATATTAGCACAGCGATTTAGCATTTTTTCACTATAAGTAATATCTGCTAGAACATTTTTACCGAGAAGAGTTTCTCCTTGTTGAGTAGCAGCCACAGCATGGATTGGAGAAAATGCCATGCCTAATTTAGTGGGAAGATCATGATACTCTAAAAGCGTCAAATCGAGGATTGGGGCATAGACTGGATGTACAAAGAATACAGAGAGAGCTTCACCAATTTTTGCAAGTCTACGAGGTGGTTTTTCTGGATTAATGTCATCTAAATCAACTACTAGGACCAAATCTAAATCACTTGATCCTGGAATAATCCAACCAGGTCCATCTATTTGTTCTTTTCGAAAAGAACCATAAAGAATAAGTCCTCTGACATATTGGAGTAGCTCATCTTCAACAGCACTAGTAAATTCAGTGAGTAAGTTTTGATATTCGTCTTGCCACATTTTTATTCACTTATACAATAATTCTCAGAGGTATTTGAGACATATGAATATTTTTCGTCTAAGCTCGGTAGGACTGAAAAAGAAAGAAGTTTCCCCACTTCACCCGTACATACCTGTTTTTCCTTCTTTCTTAAGAAGCCGATCAAATTTCTTATCAAGCATTTTCTGTTCTTTTGTGAGAGAAGGAATAGATTTTTGAGAATCTTTAAACGAGTCTCCAAGGTCTAGAAAATCCATGCCTTGGTCTTTCCTTCCATGAAGGGCATTAAGAAAAATTTTATTTAATTCAGCTCCTTCGCTTAAAGCTTCTCGTAAAATTCTATAATTTAAATCTAAAATACCTAGATTACCCCTTGATCTTTTATCTTTAATGAGTTTGAGGAAATCTTCATCAATATTACGAGCTATTCTTGTTCCAAAGCCTTCTATTTGGTAAGGATTCCTTTCAAACGCTCGCACTTGATAAATAGGACCACTTTTAGGGTGAAATAGCAATAAATCTGAACCAAATCTGTTTTTTGTTGGTGCTGCTAGTGCTTTCCACTCCCCAGGAGTTTTACGACCCTCTTTCATAATTTCTCTTAAAATTTCATTCAAATTTTTGATGGTCATACAACTCACGTCTATTTTCGCGCTTCTCACATAAAAACTTTATACTTATTGAACAAACGAATTCTTTCTTTGGTTACTGGTAATACCTCAACTTAGTTTTGTAATGCTTCCGATGTTTTGATTTGATTAAAAGGACAAAAACCCCCTCCAATAAATGGAAAAATCGAGATATGATCCTTATTTTCTAAGCTATGGTCATAATTGTTCTGAATTTCCCCATTAACCATTATTATCAAAGTAATCTCTTTGGGCACTCTTATTTTTCTTAATAATTTAATAATTGTAGATCTTTCGTCCAACTGAACCTTGAAACTTTCACCAATCTTAAGGTTTGGAGGCCCAAATTTCCGGAGTGCTGCAAATAATAATACATTGACTTCCATTTAAGCAGACCAATGAAAATTTTTTAGAATTTTCCAGATGTTTTAATATTATTCAACTTCTTCCTCAAATTCATCGTCTTCATCAACGAATTCAAAGAGATCAGGTTCTAAATCTATTAAACCTAATTCAAATTTATCAAAAAAAAGGTCAATCAATCCTTGTTTAATAACATCTTCTCTTGAACTAAAATAGCCCTTTTCAATTAAAGAATCCATATAATAGACTAATGATTCAGCAATTTCTGCAGATATAGTAATAGTAGTTTTCTCCGCCATTTTTGACTACACCCATATAACTTAGTAAATTAATTAATTATAGAGAGGGATTCTTCAGATTTAACTAGTATAAATAGATTTCCAGCTGATCGTTTGCATGCATATAATTGTCAATTTTTAGGCCAGAATGCCTAACTATATAGTTTAATAATTGTGAATTCGTTGCCATACGATTTAGTAATGAGATCAAATGAGTTTTGAAATTGATGCTTTAAAAGAGCTTCAAACCCTAGGGGGGAGATAGAGAATTTCTCATTGGCTTCTGCTTCGAGTTGTTGAAGAACTTCTATTATTATTTTACCGAAAATTTCCTCCTCGGAGCGAGTGATTTCAACTGATTCATTTTGCCCTCCCTTAATATACCAAAATTTAGCAGAAATATTAGTGGTGGTTTCTGAAATCTCTTTTTGTGGAAACTCACTAATAAGATCATTAAGAGTATTTATAGTAAATGTATCATCACGTACAACTTCTCGTTCTCTTGGTGCATCAGAAGAAACTAAGGAAGAAGATAGAACATCCTCTTGTGCTGATAATGTAGTAACAGAGACATCTCCTTCGAGAAGAGTTTCACAATAACGTAACAAAGAAGTTGTTGTTACGGACATTTCTTCAAGGGATCTAAGAACTCCCTCGATAGTAGGATTTGTCATAACAGAACCAACTTGACTATAACCTTGAGTTAATATACTTGCATATTCTTTTAATGTTGACAGCATTTCAGAATAGTTTTGTGCCGTTTCTAACTCTCTCAACTTTTCTAGCATCTTTGTCACTATCCTTTTTTCAGTCAAGGAATTTTTGAAAGCATGAATAAAGAGTAGGGTTATCGATTATAAGTGTTAGTATTTTAAAAGATATTATATTCAAATATAAATGAGAAAACTACTGACAGATCATAATATTTTGTGGATATACTGAAGGAATTATCATGGAACAGACTGAATTGCAAGAGTCACTGTATGATCCTAACTTTCTTGATAAGTTTCCAGCTGGAATCGTCATCCTTCATAATAAGAAACCAGTTTTTGCTAATAAAAAAGCTCGAAAAGATTTAAGACTCAAGGAGACTAAAGAGCTAAATACAGATACTTTTTTATCATTCCTGGATCCTTCTGAAAGGCCTAGATTTTTAGAATTGGTAAAATCAGATCCACTACCTTTAAAATCAGAATGGAAGGCTTTAACGCTTAATGGGACTCCAACTTGGATTCAATTACGTCTAGCTCCTTTAGGAAATGATTATATCTTGGTTATCATTAGAAATATCGGAAAAGTTAAACGGGCGCTTGCTGAATTATCAGCGACCGAAAAACAGTATAAGGCATTAATTGAACGAGCACCAAACTTTTTATTCATAATTAAAAATGGGAAAATTGAATACTACAATCAAGCCTTCATAACAAAACTGGGTTATACTGAGGAAGAGATAAATAGCCGTAGAAATTTACCAACATTTCTAGTTGCTCCAGAGTATCGTGAAATGGTTGCAAGATTTTTGCTTGAAAGTAAAAGAAGTGTTATTTCTGGTTCAATACCTAAAAGAATCGAAGATCAATATCGACTACCTGATGAAACAAGTGAATTTGACCTAGTAGCCAAAGATGGAACACGTGTTCCTGTTTACGCAATCGTAAAGAGACTATACTCAGAGGTTAAAGACTATATTATTCAGGGAGTGATGATTGATCTCTCTGAAATAAAGCAATTAAATGCAATGAAATTCGATTTCCTGACACTAACACAGCATCAGTTAAGAACGCCTATAGCAAATTTGAAAGGCCATCTTGATTTTTACATCCAAAGAATACGTGATGGGATAGAGAAAAATAATAAGGATGCTTTAGAAACAAAGTTACTAGATGTCTTCAGTCGCAATATCGACAGAATGGTTGCAATTATAGATGATCTTAATGACATATCAGCAATCCGTCATGGAAAATTGAAGTGCCATCTTCGTGGAGAAGATTTTGTACCTATCCTTCAACATACAATTGAAGATTTACAGTTTCTCCTCCATCAATATAGAATACATATTGAAGTTCATTATCCATCCTCTCCTGTTGTTGTGAACTTGGATCGGAATCGTATAACCCAAGCTTTGAGAAATGTACTTGAAAATGCTGTTCGGTTTACTGGACACGGAACAATCGAAGTAACGTTATCCACAACAAAAAATAACGAATTTATGAAGCTAACAATCGTTGATAGTGGTGTGGGGATAGATCCAGCAAAAATAGAAGATGTTGGAAAACCATTTATGACTTTTCATCCTTCAGCCAGCAGACTAGGTTTAGGTTTATATCTTACAAAGCAAATTATTGAAGATCATCAAGGAAGTTTTGAGATAAAATCTTCAGGTTATGGAACTGGAACGACTATCATGATTGAACTACCTTTATTAGTCAGTCCTTATGAAGAAATAGAAACTCTACAAAGTGAAGAAAAACCGGAAGACGAGCTGGGACAAATTATAAAACTCGCAATTTCTTCACAAAACACGCTAGATAGAATAGAGTCTGTTAAGAGATTAGGAAATGAGAATTACATACCTGATGATTCTGATAGAATACTTGCTGCACTCGAACAAGTAATTCTATATGATGATGATAGGACGTTGAGAAATCTAGCTGGAAGGGTTTATTCCGAGATTTTGGAAAAGCTAGAGAATAGCGACTAGAGATGGCAATTAAATCAAATTCACCTCGTTCATGCCAAATATTAATGCCTCTCTCAATAATTCCAGCCTTAACATACCTAGATCAATTCTATATTATTAGTTCAAAAATAAATTCTATATTCAATAATTCGGATATTAATCTATGCAATTTATTTCTATCAACTAAAGAACAACTAGAGGAGAAAAATTACTGTGATTCATTAAATCAAGCAAAATTCTCTATAGGTGAAATATACTGGAAACTCTATGATTTTGCTTTCCTATTTCTAAAATACGGCGTTGAAGAGCTATTTACAAGTGAAAAAGCGGAATTATTACAATTAATTCGATATGAGTTAGAAGCTAATTCTATAAAATGGTTTTTTGTTAATTCTAGTAAAGGAACCCTCATTTTTTCTTTAACTTCAAACCATTATCTTCTTTGGTCCCCAATTATCCCAGGATTAGAATATATATTTCAAACTCTATTAGTCCTCTTTCCAAACATATTGGATTCATTAACAGATTTATATAGATGGAAAAAACTAGAAATTGGAAAAAAGAATATTTCAAGCATCCTTAAGCTTTGGTTTGAAGATCTAGAAGTAAAAAAGCTGCATTATATAAAAAATGCGGATTTTCATGTTTCTATGCTTATGCAAATTTTGAATGAATTGCAAAAAGAAATTTTGTTTGAGCTTAAGAGTAATGTTGAGAAAGCTGTTAATTCTATGGCTGAAGTCAATGCTAAAAATACTTTAGATTATATCCTTGATCCAAGGTTACTTTCTATATCCAATGATTTCCAAACCAATGATTACCAAGACTTTTTTAAGGATAATCATGATGATTGGATAAAAAAATCCTTTCTTCAGGCTATAACACGAGTAACCAAAGGGAAAATCCTTGATACATATCCTATCAACTTTCTAGAGATATTTCCTCAATTTATTTCTAATTCAAGCTACCAGAAAACAGGAAGCTATTATACTCCAATAGCTTTAGCTGAAGTACTAGTAAAGCAGTCCTTTGAAGAACTTATACAAAATCCCAATAATAGGAATAAAAATAACTTTGATATTTATGATCCCGCGATGGGAACAGGAATCATATTACTATATTCCTTAGAATGGCTTATTAATCATATTTTGAGATTAAATGACTGTAATGGACTTGGTTTCAAACAATTAAGGCAAAAAATCCTTAACAAATGTGTTTTTGGTTGTGATATTGATGAAAAAGCTGTAAACGCTGCTTCTGAATATATGAAGGTTTTCTGTGGTCGAGAAGCAAATACAAAAAACCTCATCCCAAATCTTAAAACTGAGAATTTATTTGAATTATTTCTTACCCAGAAGCAAAAAAAGATAGTTTCAAAAAAATATGACATTGTAATAACAAATCCTCCGTACTTGGCATTACATAGTCGGTTTATAAAGTATCCTTTATCAACCCGCTACTTAAAGTCTCTTCGAAGAATGCTACCAAAATTTAGTGGAAATCGTGATAATTTATACTTACTATTTCTTGGAATATGTTTAGAACATCTTTCTCAACAAGATTACGGAGTAGTAGGTTTTGTACTTGATCGTTCATTCTTGGATTTACCTTCCTATAAAGAAATAAGAAAATATGTCCTTTTAAATTATCACTTAAGCTATATCTTAGGAGAATATAATTATAAAGGAGCTGTAGTAGACTTGGCGCTCATTGTTTTCAGTCAATTTCAAGATCCAACAAGAAAAGTAATGTGGCAAGAATCAATTTCATCTATTAAAATAGAAATTCCTAAAAATCATTTTAGTTCCATTCTTCACTGTGCATATATTTATCAAAAAAATTTCCACCTTATAAAACATATCCAGAAAGCATCGATAACTTTAGGGGAGATCTGTAGAATTTCTTGCGGAGTAGAATATGGAAGTTTACTCAAAACTCATTTCTTATCCGATAAGCCTAAGGAGGGGTTTTTTCCAGTAATTGATGGTTCAAATGGTCTACCTCATCCTTACATCCTCTTTTGGGTTTCAAATTGCCCAAATTCTTATGTTAGATTTGATAAAGCTTATGAAAAAGAACTTTACACAAAAGAGAAGAATATATCAAAATCCAATAAGAAGGTTTTATTAATTTCTGGGGATTTAAAGCGGTTTTTATCTCCTAAAATTTTTATTAGACAAACTGCTCCTCGGTTTATTGCAACTTATGATAAGAATAATCACCTTGGGTTACGAAATTTACATATAATTTACGAGGTTAAACCTCCATACTCATTATTTCTAATCTTAGGAATCTTAAATTCATTTGTTGGTTCTTTTATTGGAGAAAACTTGAATATAATAAGGAAGGGAGGTCCAAATCGTTATCCTCAAATAAGACTTAATGATCTAAAATCTTTTCCAATCAGGTCACTAAAAAATTCTTCAGCGAAAGAACTCTATTGGAAGGAAGAGATCGAAAATAATGTCGAGATATGTATAAACATTGGAAATAAAATATCTTCGATTTTGGTTGTAATTTGGGAGGCAGTAAATTCAAATTTTAAATCCCAACGCTATTTTTTACAGTCTGTTTTAAATAATAAAATCTCTAGATACATTTCTTCGGTAGGAATGAAAATAATATCGTGCGAACTAAAAAATCTTAGAAATTTGCTAGACAAACAAGAAAAACATCAAATAAAGATTGAACATTATGTAAAAAAGCTATACAATGTCAGAAAAGATCTACTTAATGATTGAGTTCACTAACTTTTTCTTCTTTTTCTTCTTCTTTTGGGTTTCTTTTTTGGTTTTTTCTCAGATTTAGTTTGGGTTTCCATTAGGGATTCTTTTTTCTTCGAAATTTCCGGAAAATCAGTAGCAATTTCAGCTAGGATTTCTTCTCGTGAAATATCCTTTTCTGGAACTTCTATCTGTAATGAGGGAGTATCTCCGTTTATCTCTTCTCGAATGTTTTGGGATGCTTGCTTAAGTACAGCTTTGATTTCAGTAACATCAGGAGGTTCATCAAGCATTCGAGTAACTTTTGCATGTTTAACCTCCTCATGCCTATCATCTTTCTTGAAGACTTCAAGTTCTTGAATGAACTTCTGAGCTCGCTTAAGTTCTTGACGTAGAGCGGTTGCGTCAACAGTTTCTTCGAGTTGTTTATCAGTTAAAATTCCTCCGCTTTTTATAACCCTTAAACGGTCTTTTGGAATTTTCAAACCTGCAGAAGAAACCAATGCATCTAAAACTGGAGTAAAATCATCAAAAATTGAAGTATCTATTATTTCCTGCTCTAATTCTTTAGCGAAGATTTGATTAAACCTTCGCGCCAATAAATCAGTTAATTCATTTATAGGATCACTTTGTTCGCTATCACAAATTACAGTAACAGTAATATCTCTAATTCTCCTAATATGAATATGCAAATCATCAGTAGTAAACTTATCAATCTTTCTACCTGTAACCTCTCCAAATAGATCAAGAAT
>JBHLKC010000029.1:13244-22525 GCA_048887065.1 Candidatus Hodarchaeota archaeon | reverse complement strand
AAATTCAAAGGGAGATGTCTGAGTTTCAATAACCTAGCTTTGTCCAATTATTAAATGTCGTGAAAGAGCCATGTACATAAAGAATCGGTGTATAACAGGCATTATCGTTATTGTTTTTGTATTTTCATCAGTTCCAGCCATTATCGGTGTTGTAGATTCAATTCAATTAAATGATAAAATATCTGATGAAACATCTAGAGTATTAAGCACAAATGAAACAGATTTAAAACTCACAAGTGCTTCGGAATTTATAGCAAATGATAGTTTCGATGTTGAAAGCTTGTTTAATTATATTAAATCTTTGTTTAACGAAGAACAAGGTATATTTTCAGAAATTCCAAATGGTTATGAAACTTCTATTGCTACATACGAAGCTCTTTCTATCTTAAGATTTTTTGGGCTTGATTATTACCAATTTGGATCTAACTGGCAAGAAGTAGAAGATACTATTAGAGACAAATTACTTATCGATCTTAGAGATGAATCAGGTTCAGGAGGATTTAAACTTACTACAGAAGCCCGTTTTGCTTCATTAAAAGGTACTTTTGGTGTTGTCGCATCACTCAGAGTAATGAATGAACAAAAACTGCTTGAAAGAACGATAGATCTACTTGATTTTGTTTATAATAGAACATTCGATAATAATGAAATGGGTTTTCAGGAAATTGGTCAAGATTTCTCCATCCAAGCAACTTTTCATGCCTTAACAATTTTAGACTTGATTCGACAGATAGTTATTGAAAATTTCATTAATCCCTATAAACCAGTGAATCAAACCGTCATTGAATTCATGGCAAATTACTCAGTAGGTATTTTTAATTTTTTAGAAAGATACTGGGTTGATAACTCGTATTTCTATTCAGAATCTCCTTATCGATCTCCAATTGAAGATACATGGTTTGCACTGAAATCAATCGAAATATTAGAGAAATATGGAAATATTTTAGGAATTTCATTTTCAAAGACTTTAGCAGATTATGAAACACCAGTAAAAAGTTGGTTAAAATCACATATCAAGACATCAGGAATAACAAAAGGAGGTTTTGGAACTTATCAATATGCCACGGTCAATGAAACAGGTAAGAGTTACGCAATTTTTAATCTCTTTAACGCAACAAATGAACTCGATCATTCAGAAACCATAAAATTCATAAATTCCTCTCAATTTCTTAAACGGGAAAATAGAACTTATCTAGCCTCCGAATCAATGCATTTTGGAGGTTTTGGCCCAAACAATATTACCTATAAAATTCAAAATGTGAACAAGAGAGTTAATATACATGATACATACTTTGCAGCACTTACCTTACTTTTATCAGGTGATATCTTTAATTCCATCGAATATTCTTTTGAAACTTCATATTCTAAAAACAACCCAGGAGTTAATAGATCTGATTTTCTTGTTCAGGGAGAAATGGCAGAGATAGAACAGTATTTCACATTATATAATTATAGATCTCATGGATCTTTGGATTTAGTTTCAACTGTAATCACGTGGAATCTTACTCATCCTGATTATACAGAAATTAATGATAATTTTCTAGGAAAATCCAATGCTACATACATAGTTAAACTTGAAAATGATTCACAAGCTAGTTATAATTGGACTCTTGGTTCACATCACATTTCTAATTTGATTTCAATCAGAAATCTGCCTGTCATTCGATCACCAAATTCTTATATCAATTCAACCTTATTTGTTGGGTTTGCTACCAAAGCTCATTTCAATCAAACTTCAATTAAACCTGGAGACAATGTAACAACAACAATTTATTATCAGAATCGATCAGTTTTGGAATATTCAGCTAAGAATATCACATTAGGAAGTATTAGTGCCAATATAACATCACCAAATGGCCAAAATGAAGTTTTGTTAGATTTAGAACAAATTAGTTTATCTATTAAAGCAGTATCTTTCCTGATGAATTTTTCCAAACAAGCCTTACTTGGAACATGGCAATTAACTCTTGTCTTTAACCAATCTGATTTTAAATTAGTAACTACTATACCAATCGAAGTTTCTGATACTGTTATTTTTTATAATATCTCAAAAACCCCTGAATACTATCCTGGAGAACCCATGAATTTGAATGTCTCAATGAAGTACACAAATGGCCAATTCACTCCCAAAGCTAACGCTTCCATAGTTTTTATGACTAATTACTCTCAAAATGAAGTTTTTAGTTTAAACCTTGCACATTCAAGTGGAAATACTTACTCACTAAACAATCAAGAGTGTCCAACACGATTCTTATATGGTTTTTATAATATTTCAATTCATTTAACTTGGAATATCTCATCAGGATACAAGATAGATTCCATTCTTAATGAAAGCCTTCCAGTGATTCATATAAAAGGTATTCCCATGATAATTCCAACCTCTTTTAATACAGATTACCGTACGAACCTCATATTACTTGAAAATAATCAAATTTATTTTGGTGAAACAATTAATTTATCTTTTAAAATTGGATTCCACTCTTCGTCTAAAGTGAACATGCTTGATGGTTATAATATCACAGTTAAGAGTGGATTAGTAAACAACACAAAACCTGATTCTCTTATTCAACTATTTCAAACAAAGCAATCTAATAATACATTATATGCGAGTTGTTTAATAAACCCTAATCTGCCTAATTCGACATTCGGTACAAGATTTCTGATTCAATCTGATTGGAACAATTCCTTTGTAAACCTTCGAAATCAACTAGATATTACTAGTATAGCTGCTTACAACATAACATTAAATGGCGACTTTGTGATTAGGGATGTTACTTACATAGCAAGTGAAGAATCTGATGGATTGTATGCCTATGCTCTTGACACAACATCTGTAGTTTCAGTATCTTTTCAAGTAAGTAATAAAGAACTAAATAATATTTCAGTTCCAAATCTCAATCTTTATGGAATTTTAGACATCCAAGGCAAAGCGGGGTACTTGAATCAATCACTTCCTAGTATCACATCAGCCATACATCAGAATGGAACTAGTTTTTACCAGTTATCCTTCCCCCCGACAGGTCTAAAGCCAAGTAATTATGAAATAACAATTTTTGCTTGGACAGCAATAAAACCCTATTTGATGATAGGTCAATTGGAGCCTGGGTTCAAAATAGTAAGAACATTCAATCCAAGACCATTAATCCAAGTACATGAAATGTTAATTCTTATTTCTGGATTAGGTGCAATAATTTTGGGATATTTAAATTTTAGAAAGTTTCGCTAGTGTTTGCTGCCCTAGATAAATAGCCCACTCTCTAAAAAAATGAATAAGATCATCTAGCTGAGATTTTGACAGTTCAGGGAAATGTATACCAAGTAGTACTACAGTGTGATGACGTGTGATTTTAGCTATAGCTTGAGCTAAAATTCCTGCTAGTTCACCGTCTCTATGAGAAGGAAAAGATATACAATGGAAATTTGCAGACTCATCACCATTTTTTCGAATATATGGAATGCCTATCCCAACTCCACCTAGGTGATCGTTTGGTCCTGTGATATCAATAATTAATCCCTCTTTTTTCATAAAAACAGATGCAATCAGCTGGTAAGACGAATATTCAGTTTTTTCTACTATTAATTCTTTCAACGTGAAAACCTAAGAGAAAAAAGGGAAAAATTAGGTGAAATTAGGAGTCATTGACCCTGTTCGCTAGTTTCATTCTCAATTTCTGTGCTAGAGGCCTCTTCAGATTCCTCTTCTTGTTCTTGTTGCTCTTCCTCACGCTTTCGGAGTTCGATTTGTTCCTTCAGTTGCATTATTTCAGAGTCTAAGTTTAAACCATTCTCTTCAGCTTTCTGCATTTCGACAGAAATTGAGCTCTTTTCCTTTGCAAGCGTTTCAATTTCCATTTCGAGGCTCTTAAGTTCTTCTTCTAAACCAGCTGATTCTTTTTTAATGGAATTTATTTTCTCTGTAGTAGACACCTTAACCAGTTCTAAATTCTCAACACGATCATTTGTTACATCTAATTGAGTTTTAAGATCTTGGATACGATGTTCTATCTCAGTTTCCCCTTTTTTTAATTTTTCTTGCAATTTTCTTAGATCTTGCTGTAATTCTTCAATAGGCTTTCCTTTTTGTTCCTTTGAATCCTCTATTAACTGGGTTTCTCCAGGGGGAGAGCAGACGGGACAAGGAGGACGAATATAATAGGAACCACAACGAGGACAACTTGGCATTTCATTACACTCCTAAAATTGATTTTAATTCAGAAACTTCAGCTTTTTTGGCTTCAACAGTTCCTTCTAATTTCGTTAAATTAGCTTTCAAATTTTCAATCTCTTGTTTTATCGATTCCTTTCGTTGAAACAATCCATTTTTCTTTTCCTGTCTGGTTTTCAATGATACTTCGAGATTATTCATCTGTGAATTTAATCCATCAACTTCTTTCTGTAGTTCTTGTTCTTTTTCTTCTTGATTTTTAATATCATCGATTAATCTTTTTATTTCAGGCTCTTTTTCTTCATCAAGTTTTCTTAGTTTTTCTTCAGTTTCTTCTATGGACTCAATCAAATCTAAAGGATCAATAATCCGAACTACACTACTTTCCTCCGCCCTTACAGTTGTTACAGGAGACTCAGCTGAATCATCTGGCGTACAAGGACATGATTTCTCACTAAAATAAGATCCACATTTTTGACATATCGGCATAGGACGATTACCTCGTTTAATTTTGAGTTTAGGTCTTTAATAAGCTATTGCTTTTCTGAAAGGGTGATTATCTTCAATTATAACTTTTACAACTTCCTAACCCTTTAGTTATTTTTTAACCCTTTGCTTTTTTATTTACATCAAATAAAGGCTTATAATAATAGTATTCAATATTGTAAAGAAAATCTAATTTGTTGGTTCTATATGCCTTTATTTCGATCTATACATACAGTATTATTCATCCCTATTAAGCAAACAAATACAGTACAGATACTTTGTTTTTCGATTGGGAGGTTGTACCAAAGAAAACCAACAGTACGAGGAAAGGTTGAATACTACTTCAAACATGAACAAATGTGGAGGCCAAGACGTATATTCTGGGAAGAAAAGGGTAGATGGAAACCTTTTCCTCCCGAAAATACAGTTCAAGAAATTTTACAAAAAGCTAAACAAATAATATTAGATAAAAACCTCCTTAGCAATGAGAAAGAGGGAATAAAACGGTTTTGTAAGGATTTTGATATATCCACAACTATCCTAGAGGGAAATCTTTGTCCATTTTGTCTTATCAATGAAAGGACAACTCTACTTCTTTCAGAAAGCAATTTTTATGCATATAATAGGGAAGTTTGCAAGGCATGTGCTGTACAGGAGCTAGAGAAAGATCTTCAATCAAAAAAAATTGATCTTCTCACGAGTCCAGGATTTAAAAAATACACTTTATCTCTATTAGATCGTTTACACGATATTCAGAAAATTTCATCTGTTTTAACCAATGATGAACTCTCAATTGGAGATCTTACTCTAGTAAAGAAAATTGAACAGATGCCAGAACGGCATCTGAAATCTTTATCTCGAAAGGTAACAGAATTTTCTCTTCCCAAAACATTCCTAAGAGCTTTAGAACTTCGTGGAATTCAAGCTTTCCTTCCAATTCAAGTTAAAGCTATTCAGAATGGACTCTTAAAAAATAAAAATCAGTTGATTGTTGCTGACACGAGTGCAGGTAAGACTCTCATAGGTGAACTAGCTGGTATTACTCAAATAGAGAAAAATAAAAGAAAAATGATCTTTGCTGTTCCTTTAGTTTCATTAGCGAATACAAAATTTGAGGATTTTAAGAAATATTATGGTGATCGATTTAAGGTTGGACTTCGTACTGGTCAAACCCGTATATTTGATTCAGTAAAAGAAAAAAAGACATTTTATCGAAATAGATACTCTATCAAAGATTCAGACATTATAGTTGCAACATATGAAGGATTAGACCTTCTTATGCGCGCAGGTCAACTTGACTTTGACGAAATTGGATGTTTCGTTATTGATGAAGTACAATCTCTTGCTGATCCTGATAGAGGTGCAACACTTGATTGCTTGGTCGCAAAAATTAGATTTTACTCCCGAAGTGCCCAATTATTGGCGCTCTCAGCAACAATTGGGAATCCAAAGAATTTTGCAGAAGATTTGAATTTTCAATTAGTGGCTTTTAAGCAAAGACCTGTCCCTTTAGAGCTACATATGCTTATTTCACGCAGTGAACAAGAAAAAATGCGCCAGATCTTAAAACTAGCTAAAAAAGAACATCGTGTTATTTCTAATACTGGTTTTAAGGGGCAAACGATTGTGTTTACAAATTCACGTAGAAAAACTGCTGAAATTGCAGATTTTTTACGGCATTCTGGGATAAAAGATGCGCGTGCTTATCATTCAGGCCTTTCTTATACTTTAAGAAAACGTATTGAGTTAGATTTTACGAATGGACAATGCTCACTTGTTGTAAGTACGTATGCCTTAGGTGCTGGTGTTGATTTCCCTGCCTCTCAAGTAATCTTTGAATCAATGATGATGGGGAACGCTATTCTTGATCCAAACAATTTTGCTCAAATGGTAGGTAGAGCTGGAAGACTAGGAAAACATAACCGAGGTTATGTAATATTTCTTTGCTCGGGAGAATCGACTTCCTCATTGGATTCTAGAAGTGAGATAGAAATCGCTTTTGAACTTATTAATGCAGACCTGACACCTATCGAACCTAATCATGACGAGAACTCATGTAGTGAGCAAATTCTCTCCATCTGTTCTACAACACAACATATTTCTCCGACAAAAGCCAAAACAATTTATCAAAAAATGATAGGAACTGTTAATTTTGATTTCAGGTATGTAGCAAATAGATTAATCAAAAACTCCCTAATAGAGATCATAAATAAAGGTAATCAAAAAATGTTACAATTAACTCCGTTGGGACGGGCAGCAACAATGTCTTTCTTCTCTCCTAACATTGTACTATCTATAAAATCTCTTTTAAATCGTAATAAACATTTTATTTCGATAGCACTAGGAATGGTTCCTCCTCAGAACGTTTATCTGTCCAAAAAACTTCATAAATACCTTGAAAAGACATATCATATGAGATTTTCAACCCGATTGATCAACAGCCCTGTTCTTGATGTCATGAATGCTTCATTGAAAGGAAAAGAAGCTACAGAATTAAATAAGTGGTGTCTCGCCGTTTTTACTAAGTGGACACAAAATTTCTTTAATTGTGATTGTCCTGAAAATCCATACTGTCCTCACGGACAAGAGCAGATTGGAAGATACATTGTGAATGAAAGATTGTCTGGAAAAAAAATTAATCAAATCTCTTCAAATGTTTCTCGGTTTGAACTTTTAATTTACCCAGGAGACGTTCTTTCATTTTTAAACAATTTTATTCACACACTCGAAGGTATTAAACGGATCGCCAGTGCTTTAGGAAAATCTCGATTGGAAAAAAAAATTAATCTGTTAATTGATAAAATTGAAGTTCCTATTATCACTTAGAATCATAAACCCCATGTAGAAGCTCTTTTACACTCTCTCTAGAGCCCTTTTGTAATATTTGAATATTAAATCAACCGAGTGAGAAAGGCAATCTTTTAGGAGTTTGAGAGTATACATTTGGGTCGTCATATAATTAGACAACTCTTTAAGAATGAAAAAGCTTGGACATAAGGTTGGACTATCAAATCAAAAAATAAGGATTTTTAGACCTAGTTTTGACATTTTTCAACTTTCAAACGCTCTTACTGTTGAATTTCTTTTCTTTCACTTTTTCTTCTATAATGTATTGCAAAGAATCCTCCCCCGACGAGAGCGAGTAAGGCTCCGCTAATGTAAAAAATTGCTTGTATAGCAGTGCTCATTGTACCTCCAAATCCCCAGATAATTAAGCCCACAACTATCAAAATCGACCCAATAATCCGTTCATCCACGTTTTTTACCTCTCTGATGTTTCATATTTTCCAAAAAAAAACTAGGATTAGTAATTCAATTCTCAATTCATAACCTTTTTTACAGCTTTTCTGACTTCTGTTTCAACAAGCTCTAATGCATATTCTCGATAATAATCCAATTTGTTAGAATTTTCTGCCTCTACTCGTATAGAAATTACTGGTTCTGTTCCACTTTCTCGAATTAAAATCCAACCGTCATCAAATTCAGCTCTAATCCCGTCTAAAACAATTGATTCTTGGGCTTCCTCAATTAAAAAAGACTTTAAATTTGAAACTACAGTAGAAATAACTTTTTCTAAGCAGGGTACTCGTATCTCTTCTGATGCAGGATATTTAGGAAGGTATTGAATAATTTTAGATAAAGGATGATCATTAGAAGATAAAATCTCTAACATCCTTAAAGCAGAATAAATTGCATCATCAAATCCATAATAATTGACTCCAAAGTAATAATGCCCACTAAGCTCGCCTGCAAAAATTGCGTTCGATTTCAATAATCCTTCATGAATCCAAGAATGACCTACCCGTGTATATCTCACTTTTGCCCCTAACATAGTTAAATACTCAAAAGTAGCACGAGACGTCTTAACATCAATCATAATTTCAGCATTCGGCCTTTTTTGCAATAAATCTTTGCTAAAAAGCATAATTACTTGATCTGGTGAGATAATTCCTCCTTTGTCGTCTACGAAACCAACTCTATCACCATCAGCATCAAATCCAATACCAATATCGAGTTTTTCCTGAATAACCTTGTTTTGAAGATACAGCAAACAAGAGGATTTTGCTGGATCTGGAATCATTACTGGAAAATTTCCGTTTGGTTCTGGGTGTAACGCGTGTACATTCAATTTTTTCTTTTTTAATAGTTCAATTACTGGATAACATGTTCCATTTCCTATATCAACTGCAATATTCAATATTCTTGCTGGTTGAAACTTTTGTTCTTGAAATTTCCAGTATTGAGAGGTATTTATGCCTTTTAAAGAAGTAGGTTGTCCGTATTCGATATCTTTCAGAATTGGAAGCTGATTTCTTTTTAATGTCTCCTTAATTTGCGAGTAGAAGTTTTCAAAATGAAATGCAACTCCTTTCCCATCACAGACTTTGATTCCGTTATAATCAATTGGATTATGACTCGCCGTTACCATTATTCCCCCATTTATCTCTTTATTTCTGGCAGCTAAAAAATATATTGTAGGAGTAGTGCAAATCCCTACATCTAAAACATTACATCCTGTTTCCATTAATCCAGCGGATAGTAATGATGTAATAAGTGGAGACGAAACACGAACATCTCTTCCAATAGCAATGATTCTGTTCTTCCTAAAAAATAACCCGATTGCTCGTCC
>JBHLKC010000029.1:0-13144 GCA_048887065.1 Candidatus Hodarchaeota archaeon | reverse complement strand
TGGTTTGGGTACCCTTGACCTAAACAATTTGGGGGTAGATTCCATTCATATTCAATTTTACGTAAAGATTGATCTCTAAGATGCTTAGCGACACAAGAAGCTGCAGATACAATTGGATATATCCGATCGGCTTTTTTTGAAATTAAAATCTTCTTCGTGAAACCAGAAGGGTGTTGTAGACTGAAAAAGCAGGATTCTGACTCGCAAGATTCTTTTACTATTGTTAATGATTCCTCATGTGTATATAGGTAGGAAATAAGATGCTTTTTTGAATAACGGGGAAGCGATAGGGTGTCAATTGTAATATCAGTCGAACTAAGATCCAAAACTAACTGACCAATCTTTCGAATTTCTAATAAGTTAAGATTGTCACCAGGACGTTTTTTAAGAGTGTTATCAATTTCTGTTGCTGAAATTTCTATAATTTTAGTATCTATAGCTATTTCTTGAATTTTTAAAGCTAATCTAGCTCGTTTTATCCTGGCTGTGGAGCTTAGATACAATTTAGAATCCTTTAAACCACCCAAAATCAGATTATTTAATGAATCATGATTTAATGTAACTCCAACAATAATGAGGGGTCCAACGACACTCCCTCGACCTGCTTCATCGATACCTGAAAGCACAGTACTCAAACTAATCTAACTCTGTCATCTCAATTGCGGTTTCAGCAGCATTCTTTGTTAACCCCTCTGAAAGTATAGTATACCGTTCAGGTCTTATTTCATGAGCTTCTAATAGAGCCTTCAACATGATATCCCTATCAATCCCTAATTGATGTAAAGTCACAGGTGCTTTAACTTCACTCAGAATGTTACGGATTCTCTTCCAATTTCCTCCATGTAGATACATCATTAAGATGGAACTGATGCCTGTTTGGTGGCCGTGTGCTATTTTAAAATCATAATCACTCGATAATTTATCCAGAGTATGGCTAACGAGATGTTCTGATCCACTTGCAGGACGAGAGGATCCTGCAATGCACATAGCCACGCCACAACTCCCTAATGCTTTTATCAGGGCACGAACACCTTTTTCACTAAAAAAGTGTCTTTTCAATGATTTAACCCTCTCCTCAACCATATTGGCTGTCATTTCAGAAAATGTAGCGGCATATATATCAAAATTTTCTCCTTTTAATCGCTGAGCTAATCTCCAGTCTCTTACAGCCACCCATTTTGAAAGGACATCTCCTACACCTGCTGTTAGAGAGATTACAGGGGCTTTACTTATTAATTTTGTGTCTCCAACAATAGCAAGAGGAGAAATTGGTATGTACCCAGGAAAAGAAGAGTTCTTCTGAGCTTTCATCATCTTTTCTCTTAATAGAAAGTTAATATACGGGCTAGAAAATCCATCATGACTAGCATTAGTAGGTACTGCAACATATTCGGTACGAGAAAGACTTGCGATGACTTTCACAAGATCGATAATTTTCCCTCCCCCGACTGCCATAAGATAAGTCTGACGATCTGGAATAGCTGAAGCAAGCGTTTGAAGCGATTCTAATGCTACTGTTTCAGGAAGAACTTCATGCGAAAAATCCAATTTCCCTTCTAACTTAGGGATTATTATCTTTTCAGTTATTTCCTTTGAAAAAGTGCTTCCACTAAATAATTGTATATTTTTGATTCCGATATCCTCACAGACGCTAGGAATTCTCTGAACTGCGTTCGGACCAAAAGCTACTCTTCTAGAAACAGTTATCTCCTGAATATGGTTTATAGAAGAAACCTCCTTTCTATTCCTTGGTGGTGGCTTGGTTGGTGTCTTCATCATCAATTAAAGACTCATTAACATTCTCAGTATTTGTACTTATCTCTCTTCTATTTGTACTATCTGATGTGGAAGAATAATCTTTCCTCATCTGTAATAACTCTTTTCCTCCAAGTCTGAGTATTGCATACCCCCCAAAAAATCCTAGTATTACAGACTTAGCGACTCGGTCAATTAGAGCAACAAGAGCTGCATAAGTTCCTGGAGGATAGTTTGGTGAATTAATGAGAATTAATGCTACCACAACTTCATATTGTCCCATTGCTCCTGGTAGAAGGGGAATAATGAATGTAATATTACCAACACAGGAGGCAGCAATAGACCATGGTAAATCTATGATTTCAAAGGCAGGAAATACACTAAAAGCAATCACATAAAGCATAACACCTTCGATAACCCAAATAATTACAGAGGTAATTAACCCTTGGATTAAGAGTAATGGCTTTGAACGAAGATCAGTTAACCCTAGTAAAAAAGCCTCGTATGCTGAAGATACGCGCTTTTCAACGGAAGGAGGAAAAATTCCAATTAACCGTTTAGTGAATTCAGGTTTAATCATCATCAATCCTAAGACGAGTAAAACACATGTTGAAATAAGGAAAAGTATTATCACCAATTGCTGTATTAACTCTGAATTTTCGATTTGGTAGAATGAACTTGTCAAAAGAAAAAGACTGCTGGAAATAACCACAAGTAACCCTATTATACTCAAAATCTGCTCAATAACAATTGAGGAAAGAGTATCGCTGAATGTCGTATTATGATTTCTCTTCAAGGCATACAAGCGAGCTGTTTCACCTGCGCGAGCAATAGTAAATAGGTTAATTGCTAGAGCGGAAACGACAGGACTGATTAATGATTTTACTGAAAGATGAACACCTTGAGCTATGAGAAGAATTTTCCAACGATATGCTCTAACACACAAATCAATAGAATAAAGTAACACTAGTAGTAAAATTCCCCATAATCCAAGCTCGAACAGCTTATTAATCAGGTTCTCGGGTTGGACAAAGAAAATTATGGCGATAAGAACAAGAAAAGTGATTGAATATATAGCAATTGAAGATAAATTTTCTTGTATTCCCATAATAAAACCTACATTTCATCAACAATTGGAATACCTAAAACTTGTAGAACATTACCCATAACTATTCTAAAAGTTCGCACTAGATCAACACGAAATCCTTGAATATCTGAAGATTTAGCTGAAATTACAGGTGATGTTTCATAGAATTTGTTGAACGCTGATGCTAGCTCAAAAGCATACTTTGTTACCTGAATGGGCTGAAAAGATGAAGCTGCAGATATTATAACATCTGGAAATCTATATAATTCAAGGATCAGCTGTTTTTCTTGCGTTGTGATTTCTGCTTCATTAATTTGATATTTTGTTTTAATCGATTTTTCACCTAATTTCTCCAAGATTTTAGTAGCACGGACATGAGCATACATAAGAAACGGTCCAGTGTCTCCTTCGAGAGATGTAGCGTCTTCAATACGAAATTTAACTTCAGTTTCCGTTGAAAATTTCGCTAACCAATAGCGAATTGCCCCAACTGCAATATTCTTTGTGATTTCACGCTTTTTAGTTAATTCTTGGTCAAGATCAGGTCGTTTGAGTGTAATTACTTTAAAAGCTCCATCGTACGTGTCCTGAAGGACTGCATCTGCCCATGCTCGTTCTTCATACCAATTTCCAGTTCTACCAGAAAAACGTGCGTGAGGAGCAGAAACATGCTTATATGAGAGATGAAAAGTATTTTGATATTGTTCATCAAGTTTCAATAATTTTAATGAGTGTCGAACTATATCCTGCAAATAAGCCTGTTCTACCCCGATAACATTACAAACCCGATCGGCATTTCCAAATTCTCGTGACAAGACTTCTGGAAGTTGTAAATCTGTGCTTGACCAAAGATCTTTTACTTCTAAACTCTCATTTTTTTGCTTAGTGATTGCACGACTTTTTAATGATGCTTTTACTAAGCCAAATTTCCAGAACTGTAAAGCAACATCATGAGCTACATAGGTAGGAACCCCATTAGACCTAATAAATATCTTTTGAGGGTTTTTCTTATCCTCAAACTCAGGTAAGTCTCCTAAATTTGCTACAAAGCATCCTTTATTGGGTCCTTCTTTTTCCCAAGAAAATGATTCACTTTTTTCAAGTAATTGTAATGTTTCTTCCCATATTCCAGATCGTGAAATATCAGATTCCCAAACTAAGTAATCGTAAGAAATACCATGTCTCCATGCAGTTTCTAAATTACTATCCACGCATGCTTGACAAACTTCTCTCATGAATCGATAGATCATAGGTTCTTTTCGCATATCTACCATAATTTTTTCGACTTGATCCCAGGCATTGTTCTCTTCTAGAATGCTATTACATCTAGAATAAACTTTTCCAAGCCAAACATCAAAAGATTCTAAGGTATCTCGATTGACATCCAATTGAACCCCATTAAGAAGACCCCAGACAAGAGTGGCAACTTGACGTCCAAGATCATCAATAAGATTTTGAACCTCAACTTCCCAACCATTCCACTCGTATAAGCGAGCAATAATGTCTCCTAATATTGCATTACGCAAATTTCCGATATGAAGTGCTTTGACGGGATTTATCGATGTATGTTCAATTACAATTTTCTGTCCAGTTCCCAGTGAATTTTTCCCAAAATTCTTTCCCTCTTGCTGAATCAGTTCACTAATCTCTTGGAAAAGTTTTGGAAAATTAATAAAGAAATTAATATAGCCTTTGGTAGCTTCTGTCTTTCTTACAAAATCAGTACTGGATAAAAAAGTATTAATTTTGTCGGAAACGCCTTGAGCAATTTCAGTGGGAGACTGACGAAGAATTTTTGCCAATTTAAATGCAATGTTAGTCGAGCGTTCCCCAAATTCTAGTGATGGAGGAGTTTCAATAGAATTTTGAATGATTTTTTCCAATTCTAAGTTAATTCCAGTAAATGAGGTTATTGATTTTAGAAGCAATTTGAACACAGATTCATCAAGCATACTCATATTTCACCTCATTCTTCTGGAATTCTTCATCAATGATTTTATATTAAACGATAGAGTTCATTCTTACCTTTTTACGCCAGACCTTGGGTAAATAAACGTAAAAATTCATATTAATTAAATGATCCTGATTTTCATTCAAGATAATGCATCGAAATCATTATTTGAGATATCACAGACTAAAGAGTAATTACAGATAGTTTCAGTGCAGATAATGTTATAAATTACACGATCAATTATAGCAATAAGAGGCCATAATTACTCTAAAGTAAATTTTATCTATTCTAACATAAACCATAACTCCTATGGTGAAACAATTTCATGTTTAGTTTTTTGAAATTTTTAGAAATTAAGAATGGAAGAATTAATTATGACCCCCCCATATTATGACCAGTTAGCGGAATGGACTGAGTTCGTTCCCGAGAGTGAAATCCGACGTCTTCTTTTAACAACTGTAAAATACTATTTTGGCGGAGGAAAACCTGGTAGTCTCCCTATTGAAACGTTTAAAAAAATCCTTTATCAGATTGCGGACGATTTAGATACAGATGGCATAGATACTTTGAATTACGGCCCTACAAGTGGTATTTCCTCTTTAAAAGAGACTTTATGTGAGAGGATGAGAAGGGTAGATGGTGTAACTCTCCCGAAAGGCTCTGAAGATGTTCTTATTTCAACTGGATCGCAACAAATGCTTTATGGTCTTCTAGATGTCCTTCTGAGACCTAGGGATGTTGTTATAATGGCGCGTCCTTCTTATCTAGGATTTGTTGTTCCAGTTACAAAGCTTGGAGGAGATGTTTTAACAGTACCATCAGATATGGATGGACTTATTCCAGAATATGTAGAACGAGCCATTGAAGTTAGCGAAAGAGAATTAAAGCGGACACCAAAGGCTATTTATGTAGTACCAGACTCAGATAATCCTAAAGGCACAACATTACCAGAAGATAGGCGGAAAAAGCTTTTTGAATTAGCAGCACAGCATAAGATACTAATCATTGAAGATTCAGCTTACCGTGAAATTCAATTCACTAAAATTCCCCCACCAATTAAAAAATATGACACTGAAAACGAGTTGGTTGCTTATTTACGCACTAGTAGCAAAGAAGCTGCTGTTCTTCGCCTTGGATATTCTGTACTCCCAGAAAAACTAATGTTTCCAATGATTAAAGATAAAGGATATCTTGATCTTTGCACTCCAACCCTTAATCAAAAAATCTTGGATATTTACTATTCTAAATATATCGATGATGTATTAGGTGAAAATCTTAAGATATACGAAGAGCGCAAGAGTGTGATGCAGAAAACGATTGATGATTATTTTCCAACTGATGGCATGCGTACGGATCCGACAGGAGGGTTCTTTTTTTGGTACCAGCTTAACAATGAGAATTTTAATTCATCAAAATTCTTGCAGGATGTCGCGATCCCCAATGATGTTCTTTATGTCCCAGGTCAAGCTTTTTATCCTATTAAAGGGTATTCAATTAGTTCTGCTGATACGGAATTGCATGGTAATAGAATCAAGACCAATGGTATGAGACTAAGTTTCTCATTCACCTCCCCTCAAATCATAGAAGAAGGGATGGAAAAACTTGGAAAGCTTCTTCAGAATGAAGCATAACAAGAATAGACAGAATTAATCTCTTAATTAATACTAATGGTAGGGTTAATTTTTCTTATAAAGATAAATGTGTAAGTAGTTTTCAAAATTTCGTTGTTCATGTGAATTTCCCAGGTGTTATATACCATGTATGCCCTGGATACGCCTCTTCTTTTAGCTGCCGTTTGAAAATATCGCAGATATTATGAACTCCAGTGAGTACAGCTAAATCTAGCCAGTTCCAAGAGACCTCTTGAGCTTTTTTACCAGGTGTAAATCGACCATAATTATGTGATAGCATCAGTTCAATCCTCTTAATATTCTTTCTTAGACGGCCGTCTCGGGGATTGCTTTCAAGATCAGATAGCTGTGATGATAAATGAGTTTTTTCCTTTTCATTTTTCATTTTTAATAATGTTCTCATCTTTTCTAATGAATCTCGAACTTCAAGATCGCTCTTACTACTATTATACTCATCAAAAATGCTATAAACATCGTTGCCTAATATAGGACTATTAATTTCTGAAGCTGATTGATGGGCCCATGGCGAATTATAATAAATCCTATTTGATCGAATTAGAATTGGTGGATCAATTTTTAACCTTTTCATGGCTGGGATTACAGCAGAATAGTACTGTGTTTCTCCACTTCCTCCAATATGCACTAATAATGGAAATGTGATGTTGTTAACAACTGCTCTTGAATCAGAGCGAGGTGTAATACTGGTTCCTATTTCACTAAGGTCAGGACGATTTGGATTATAAGAAAACGAGTAATCTTCATTACAAACAGGACATTTACCTTCCAAAACACCTAGATTAGTTACTTGGAGTTGGACGCGTGTATTGTGTTCACACTTTAAACATTCTAAGAAAAAGGGAGAATAATCAGATTCACGATAAGGAAGCCCTGGTTGTATGTTTTGAGAAACTAAAAGATTATAAATCTGGTTTAATGTCTCAACATAGCGAGTACGATTCTTTTCAGTCAATAGAAATTCAAAGGCTGGTAAAACAAGCTGTCTATAACGAGGATCACTCGAAGGACTAATGAAGATTTTCAAATCATTACGAATGTTAAAAAGACGGCTCCAAATCAGTTGTGTCCAATGAGAAAAATCATTAGATACAATAGCACCATCAGAAATTAGATCAAATCCAGAATGAAAACGTTCTAGGATTAATTGTCTGTATTCTTGGCGTACCTTAGCCATTTTCAATAATAACCTAAGATTATCTTGGATTTTTTGTTTAACATCTATTAGCCACTCTTCACTTGGTATAGGAACTTGGTGCATAGGTGTACCTTCAGGAATGTCCCCGAATGATGGTGTGATAACCAAACCTGAAGAGGAATTTGCTTGAGGAAATCTAGTAACGGTTAATTCATTCTGAATGGAATCGTGATCTCCTATGAAAAAATATGCACCAATATTTAGGAGATTTCCAAGCCATTCTGCGAATGAAACTTTGTTGATCAAAAACAATGATCCACCAAATAAGAGAGGCTGGTGACCTAGATCTAAAAACCCCTGATTCAATTGTTCAAGTGATTCTTTCACCCTCGAGGATAAGGTACCTAATTTGCGGTGCCGATCAGTAGCCATATGCAGAAAGACTTCAATATTTTCAATGAAAGTCGAAAAATTAGTATTCTTTTGACGATTTTCAACCATGTTCTTTAGGACTTGATAAGAAGGTGGAATTTTTCCCCATAAATCATGACTAAGCTCATTTGGTTGATTTAAAGCTGCTTTACGATAAAGTGTTAATAATGAGGAGGAGTGATTATGCAATATATACAACCTTTTCCTAAATCTTAAGAACAGAAGCCATAGCAAGTTTGACTAGCTTTAATTCAAATTAATTCTGATAAAGACAAAATGTAAAGTTCATAATTTTGATAGAGAATACTTAAAACTGAATAATATGAAGTCTCTGAAAGAATTTACATGGGATACAGTTTGAAAATTCTTTTAAAATAAGATTATAAAATACATATAAATACGGATATCTTCCAAGACTTTCACTAGATAAATTCTTAGGTATATTCTATTAATTATAAACAAAAGTACTTTTGGAGAGACTAACATTTGAAAAAGATCGTTAACTATTTTCGGTTTGTCAATAAAAAGCGTGCTATTTCTCCTGTTATAGCTGTTATATTGCTAATTGGTTTGGCAGTGGCAGCAGCCGCTGCTATTTTTCTTATAGTCCTACCACTTATTCAACCAAGCTCTAAGCTTGAAATAATCGACGCGTACGTCCTTTATGATGATGATTACACTAAAAATGCCGACAAAGGAGAAGGTTATGGCATTGGAACAATTGTCCTTGCAAACGCTGGAACTGGGGAGGTTGAAATCACGAATATAAGTCTATATTATTCGACAGATATTGCAGACCCCGATTCATGGGAACCAGTAACAGGAGCAACTAGTACTCAATCAATAGCCCCTGATAATCCATATATTATAGACCCGATAACAACAGACGAAGACCTCACCATAGGATTTCCCCTCCCAACAGAGAATGATGATCAAACCATTTTTTACAAAATTGTAGTTGAAACAGATGGTGGAGACGAAATAGACACTAGTGAGGAAACAGAAACTGTTTCTGAAGATAATATGCAATTATCTAAGGATCGTCCAGACATTTCGTTTAGTGATCCTCAAGGATTATATGATTATCTCCGTAGAACAGAATCGATCTCTCCAACTACAGCTTCAGATAACTCGGAAATTAAAAATATAATTTATGAGGTTTCTACTGATCCCGGATTTAGTATTATTAATAGATCTAAAGCTATTACAGATCCTGGAGTAGCAAACCGTCATCCATGGAATTGGAATACACTCAATGATGGTACTGAAGGATTGGATAATGGGACTTATTACTTAAGAATGACTGTATATGACTACGCGGGCCTCTCAAAAAGTACTTATGAAAATCCAGGTGATGAAATCAAAATTATTATTGACAACGACTACGTTTCTCCAAACGTTTTAAACTTCTGGGTTACTAGTCCTTATCCTGCTACTGAGAGAGCCGAGGTTGGGGAATTTATTTCATTAACCGCAGAAATTATTGATGGGGGAACAGAGGAACCTGGGGAATCCGAGGTTGAATTGGCAACTCTCCATTATCGTTTAGATGGAACTACAGACCTTTTTGCACCAGAACCTATGAGTCGTTCTGGAACATCGAATAACTGGACTGTAAATATTGACTCTTCATTCGTTGATTCCTCTGCCCTTGAAAAAGGTATTGAATGTTATGTTTCAGCCTCTGATTTAGATGAAAATAATATAGATACATCAGGAAATCCCAAGAAAATTACTGTAGAAGATAATTATGAGCCTGATATTTCGCATTTTCGAGTTAATACAGGTACAGCGGGTTCTCCGATTGTTATTGATGCAACGATAACTGATGAAGATCAAGTTAATCAGAGTACAGTAATGCTATATTGGCGTCAAACGGACGATTTAGGAGGAACAAACACAACATGGACAACTGAGTCGCCTACTATATCTGGTGATGATTATACTTGGTTTATATGGGGTTCTCAAGTCACAATTCATGGAATAGACTACTTTATCAACGCAACAGATAGATTTAGTGGACATGTGGCATACGAGGGATCTGAAACCTCTCCAAATCATATTATTATTCCAGATACTGAAGTACCAATAATTACGCATTCACCAATATCTTCAGCCACTCATGACATAGATCTAACAGTTGAATGTGTTATCTGGGATAATGACCCAACTTTTGGCAATTTAACAAACCCATCTGGCACCATTAAGCTTTATTATCGTAATTATGTAAGTGGAGGCCCGTATACCTTCGATTGGGTTAGTATGACAAAGATTTCTGGCGATAGTAGTATATCGAATAATTTTGAAAGACCAAGTGAAACATACTGGAGTGGAATAATTCCTTATGGTGCAATTCAGGATGATGATAACCCAAGTAGATTGGATTATTATATTGAAGCTGAGGATGATAGTGGAAACACAGGAATCCATGGTGATCCATCATACCATATTGCCACTGTAATACCTGTAGGAGAACCAAGTATAGCGCTTGTATCTGGTTCAGTAAAAACAAGTGGAACACAAAATCAAACAGTAGAGTTTACCATTAAGAATGAGGCTGCTCCTGGAACATCTGCCTCTGCAAAAATAGCAAGATTAAGTTTCACCATAACAAGTAGTTCTGCTGATTTTAGTACTTATCGTCCATTACTCAATACAACACGATTCAACGCAAGCCAAGTCTGGACTGATTCGAATGGAGTGGACAATAAATCATGGATCACATTCACTAGTAATTTCACTGTTGCTGAGGGTAAAATAGCAACCGTGAAACTTACTTTTGAGAACAGAACAACTGGACTAGCCTATAAAATGTTTGATTTAGACTTCTCAATAACTTTCGAAGCCTATAATCCAGGAGATATCGGATCAAACCATACAATATCGTTTTCAACTCCTTCATCAATCTTATCTCAACAACGTTATATGAGATCTGATTTTTCTCTTCTAACTACACAAACTTCACTCTTTACTGAACGGGAAAGTGGAAATTGGGTATGGTTCGGTTCTTCAATAACATGGGGTATACGAGTCTTTGTTGGAGGTACTCCAATATCGGGGACAGGTTTAGTAGCAACAGTTGACTCATCTGGAATTTCTGAAGAAATTTGGACAACAAAAGATGGGTATTGGAATTGTCCACAAACAATTTTACAAACAACTGACACAGTCACTATTTCAGTTAGAGCCATTCTTGGTTCAACAGAACGTACTTTAGCTGATTTTACAACTGAACAGTTAGGAGCAGCAGAGTTGAGCGCTGCTTTATGGACAGTTCATTACCACATTATGTGGGATATGCACAACCAAGGATTCAGGTACAGAGCTCATTTTCGTTTCGGTGATATGACCTACGATAGCTTCATTAATAATTTTTCATATCTACCTTCTTGAGGAATTAGCACTGTGAAATTTATTATGGATAGCTTAAGGTACCAAAGCAACAAATGTTTCGATGTAATTTAATGAGAATATAGGGGGTAATAGACCCCCTTTTCATCTTTTTAAAGATAGTGTGAGGCGTGATTGGTCTTTATCTTGAAAAATTAAAATCTGCCATCCTAATTATTCGATTTTTGAATTTTCTTCGTTTAAGTAATAATCATTCAAAAAGATTTGACTTCTAGGAGTTTAATATGATAAACAGTGATCTAGCTATCATTGGTGCCGGTCCAACAGGCTCTTTAGCAGCTTGGGAATCATTACGAAGTAATATTGAAGTATCGATTTTTGAGGAACATAATCAGGTGGGCCAGCCCCCTCATTGCTCTGGTCTTATTTCATTAGACGGATTTCAAAACTTAGGAATGAATTTAGAAGATGTCAAACGAATTCTTGGTTATAATGTTATCAGAAGAGCCAAGTTCGTAGGACCGGATTATTCCTCTGTTGAAATCGATCGGGGCGTAGGAGCGATGGGTGTTTTTGATCGACCAGCATTAGATCGTTATATTGCAGAACATACAAAGGAATCTGGATGTGAGTACAAGCTAGGATTGAGAATAAAACAGATTAAATTTGATGGAAGTTATTGGCAACTTAATAGCATGCAAAAGAATAAAAAAGAAGTTCATAGGAGTAGAATATTAATTTCAGCTGAGGGAATTCATGCTAAGTTATCTAAATCAATCGGTTTACCAGTTCCAGATAAAAACTGGTGTTTGCCAGCCATACAATATGAATTAGAGAATATTCAGGACATTGAACCTGATTGTGTTGAATTATACTTTGGTCGGAAATATGCTCCAGGATTTTTTGGCTGGCTGATTCCAATTAATGAAAATACTGCTCGTATCGGTATTGCTGTTGGGAGCTGGTGTAAAGGAAAAACGCGCGTTTTTATGAATTATTTCCTTAAAAAACACCCATTTTTGCACAAGCGAGTAAGGAAAGGTAAGATTACAAATTCATATGGGGGATTTGTTCCGGCAGCAGGACCAGTAAAAAGAACATATTCTCAAAATTTTATGACTGTTGGAGACGCAGCGGGTCAATCAAAAGCCACCACAGGCGGTGGCGTTAATATTGGTGGATATTGTGGCCGTTTAGCTGGTTTAATGGCTCGAAAGATTATTTCAGATGAAATTTCAGCTACGGTTGGGTGTCGTGAATATCAACAAAGATGGCAGGCTATATTTGAGCCAGATTTAAGTTTATTAAAGCTATTTCGGCGTATAATGACCCCTCTTCCAGACAAAACTTGGAATAGTATTATTCGTATCGCAAATGAAACTAATATTGGTGAGAGTCTGGACTCCACAAATATTGATCTACATGGTTTGGGCCTTTTAAAATATGCATTCACACCTAGTGTGTTTATTAAAAGCCTGCGTCTTATACCTCAAACTGCAGTTAGCTTACTTCGAGGATTAGTTTTTTAGATATGATGTGAAATCCTAAGTTTTTTGGAGAAACTACTAGATAATGCAACTATAAAATATATTCTAAGATGATAACTGTTTTTTTACCTCATCTAACGATTTTAATAAGCATTCTGCGTCTTCTTTCACATCTTGTACTGCTTCAATTAGGCTTTGAGTATGCTCGCTATACTGTATCAAAAAATCTGCAAGTTGTTGAATGAATTCCTCTATCTGTTCTAACTGATTAATCCCGATACCTGCTGCGGAAAATTC
>JBHLKC010000028.1:0-22604 GCA_048887065.1 Candidatus Hodarchaeota archaeon | reverse complement strand
ATGATGATTCTGGAACTAAATTAATAATTGTTGAAAAAGTGAACCTAGAGGTTAAGAAAGGCAATCAATTTGTCATTCTAGAAGAGTTAATTGCTGAAGGTCAGAATCCTGAAGAAGGAGCTTCATATCCTCAGTTAGTAAATCGATCTACTATACGAATTAATGCCACGTATTCAACAATCCTAGGCAATAATGCGAGTTTAATCATCCATGAATTCGCCATAGATGTTTATGAAGTTATTAGTGGTAGCGCAGACATTTTTAATAAGACTGTTGGCCTTGTGGAGTACTATTTTCAAGAACCAGCAGATCTTACATTACATCCAAATTCATCTAAATCAGAAGCTATTTCTATTGACTCTTTGGAATTATCCTCATTAGGAACATATAAATTTGTATTTCGTTTACAATATCATGTCCTTCACAGTGATGGTACCACATTAACTTCTTATTTCGCGCAAAACTTTACCTTTGAACTTGTAAAAAGTTATCCCACTCCCCCATATGTAATAATTTATGCTTTTTATATTGTTTGTGGTATTTTCATTGCCTTAATTGCTTTCGGAATATATGGAAGCAGAAAATATAAAGAAATTGAATAGATAGCTCTTAATTTTATTTAAAGAAGAAATTCCTAAAGGATTATATGAGATTTCATAAAAATAATCGCTAAAAGCTCCCTTAACTCATTCGGGGGTCTTTGAATCCTGAACCTTAGCAATTAAGCGCAATTCAGGAAGTTTTTGTTTCTGATATCTATAATCTGTTAAAAAGAGATTCTGAAGTTTAATTTGAGTTGATCCTATCCTATTTGCTTTGAATGTGAAAATCCCAATAATACCTGATGAAATTACCTCATGGTAAATGGATCGGATAAGATTGATTGAGACATGTTTTTCTATTGAATTATCAACACCAATTTGATAATCTACACGAATAAATTGTCTAAATGGTAATTTAACAACGATTTTTACCTGAAATTCTTGATTTAATATTATTTCGGAAGGACCTTGAATTAAAAGATGAATTGCTTTCCAAGATGCTTCTTTATTAGAATGAAGAATTGGTTTTTCTGGTAATGGAATTGGAGGTATTAGATGCAATTCAGAAATTAAATTATCCCGAATTTTCAAGAAATCAAATTGATCTTCAAGAATAAAATCTGCAGAAGTAGTACGAACTCCTGTTTTATCAACACGAAAGATATTAAATCCTGCAAAATTTTGTGTAATCTTCATTGGATCTAATACCAAGCCAAAAGCTTGAGGAAGTATCTGTTGATATAATTTCTGGGTTTGTATATCAGTACTTGAGAAAAAAAGCCCTAAGCCTGGATGAGTATGTGCCCACCCAACTATTACTTCTCCTTCATCGATCCGACTAGTAGATACTAGAGAGAATACTTTTTCATAGTCTGAGATGTCAACAAAAACTGCAGTTCCTGTACCAATTGGTACAATATCAGTAACAACGATTTCTTGGTTGATAATTCGTCCCAAGACTAACCCTATGCATTCTTTCCAATTATGTGAAGTATCTAACGGATTAGCGTTTTCTAGAGCGAATCTTAGAAATTTCACATACACTTCTTTTGAGATTCTAATCATAATTTCAGCTCATTGATTAGGAAGGATTTTGATTGCATGGATAAGGATCCCTGAATAAACAAGATCACGAAAAACTGGTCTCATAATTCGTTTGGGAGGTTTGATAAAAAAATTTCGACGGGTTATTTCAAATGTTTCACGAAGGTGTAAATATTCATTTTTTTGAATTTGAGCTACAGTATCCTCTACTTGTCCCCAATTTGGAACAAAACAGATTAAATGACCTCCACCTTTTAGAACTTTAGCTACATTATCAATTGCTTCATATGGCGTAGAAAAATCGAGAAAAAAAGCATCCATTTCTTTGAGATCAAGCGGTTCACGAATATCTTGAATAGTAAATGTTACATAATCAGATAAACCTATTCTTACAAGGTTTTTTTGAGCACTCATCTGGTGTTTTTCATTAATATCGAAAGAAAACACGTGACCTGTTGGACGTACGTAATATGCAAGAAAAGACGTTAAAGCGCCTGACCCGCTGCCAGCTTCACCGACTTTCATACCTGCACTTACACCAGCGAGGCTACATGCGATTGCACAATCATCTTCATATAGAATTTGAGTTTTTAATTGAAAATGATGTATAAAATCACGAGGTAAGGGTTTAAGAATAATAACCTTTCCTTTTTTTAGTGTAATAATTTCCCCGTAATCGCGTCCGATACATTGAGAAACAGAAATTTTTCCTAAATGAGTTGAAAGTTCTCCTCCTTTTGTTAAAGTAAAAATCCAAGATTTTGGGTTGTGAAGGGATAATTCTTCTAGTTGAACAATGTCCCCTTCTTTTATCACGGACAGATCCTCTTCTTATGTCAGGTTTGAGAAAATTTTAGGCTCTTTTTTAAGTTTTACAATTGGACAGAACCGGATTAATCCTGTATGAACATTTTCGAGATCGCTCTCTTTTAAATGACTTAAAAAAGTGATTTGATTTTCTTTCGCTTGTAAATCATAACGGACAATAGAATGATCTTTGTCTTCAATTGAAGAATCACGTTGCACATAAAAAAGGACTGGTAGTCCTTCAAATTCATAATAACCTGGAAATATTGCAAATGAGCCATAAAATATCAGGTTTCTCTCATCAGAAATCCATTTAAAGATCGTTGACGGGCGTTCTGGACTAGAATTTGTAACCAATCTTACTAAATCGATAAAAGTGGCTACTTCTATCCCATAAGCAGCTTCTAATTGCATAACTTACCTTTCATCCTTAGTGCTGGTTTCTATGTCGTAATCCATAAAAATTTAAAAGACGTTCTGCGGATTCTGGTGAGTCTACTATCTGTTTTGAGAGTCTACGACGATAGGTCTTCTCATTAAGGGCATCAACAAGGATTACAACTTGTCGCTTACGGAGAGGTGATAAAAATTCTTCAAATACAATATAACATATTTCTTTTTGAACATCCGCTATCACAAATGCATCGAAAGGAACATCAAGACTGCCAGTGTGTTCTTTAATGTTATCTTCCTCAACTATATATATCTGGACTGGATTTGTAGCAATTAGAGCCGATAGACGTTTATGAATTTCAGTCATTTTTTCCGCTTTAAGATCTTCTTCTGTTCTGAAATTTTTTGCTGTGATTTTTGAGAGGTACGACAAAATTATACCATGGGCACGTGATATTTCGCGCTTGAGCGACCTTTTAAAGATGATACATATCACAGTAGGACGTTCTTTCAAACGTGGATCAATAGTGAAAGTCGAATCTACCCGAAAAGGGAAAGCTAAGCAGAGATATTCGTCATTTGATGGAACTGGTAATGGTCCAAACATTTCGTTGCTATTTTGTTCACCGAGAAGTGTCATAAGCCTTATTGATAGATTTAAAGCTTGATCCTCGGACACATGGGCCGCTGCGGAATTAAAAATGACTTGTGGACCCGCATCAGAGAAGCTACTGATGATTATACCTACCACTGGACTCTCTGAATTAGAAACCATTCTCTGTCCCATGTATCTTACTAAATCTATAAATCAATTTTTCTCCTTTAAAAATTGTAAGTATTCTGAATCTTCAATTTTAAGTTGGGGATTTAATCTTAAAAATTACACTGGAAAAATTCCTCTTCAATTAAATTGTACTGCTTTTTCAATTATTGCCTGAATGTGTAAAATATTCTCTTAAAGACTAAGAATAAGTTGTTTGATGTATCAGGTGACGTTTTATGAATCAATTACTTTTGTCATTCTGGCTAAGTTTAACGCAGCACTTTCTGTTAATCCTGTTCGCCCGAGTACGGTGTACATTGAATGAACTGTGTGTGCTTTTTGAAGAGCTTGGATTATTGATTCAGGGGGGATTTCGTCTTCTAAATCATGAATATTAGTTGGACATCCTGCACTTTTTAAAATATTGATGATTTGGTTATGGTCTTGACCTTGTAATTTTGCCATCATTATAGCACCTAAAGCAACTCGTTCTCCATGGAGTATATCAGCTTCAGGAGTTTCTGCTGCTAATGCTGTTGAAAACATATGTTCTGATCCATAACCCACGCGAATATCATTAGATGTACCCATTAAAACACCTGCTATTAAGAGAGCTTTTAGCACTACTTGAATAGCAAATTCTGGATCAACAAGTGCTTCAGTGACTTGACTTTGAAAAAGCGAATCTGCATTTTCTAAAACCCCACCGACAAAACGTGAGTACTTTTCTGATTTTATCCGCCATGCATATTGCCAATCCCAAATTGAGGTGATTTTTCCAACAGTATCTCCAACACCAGCAGCAAGATGACGAATTAAATGAGGGTGTTGTTTTATAATCTCTACATCAGCAATGATTGCTACAGGAGGTTGACACTCTCCTATATATTTCTCAGTAGGATCATTTAAAAAAATAAAAGGAGAAGCTATACCATCATGAGAGGTACTCGTTGGCACTGAGATCATTTCAAGCTTATTTTTCACTTGATTAAGGCAATATTTTCCAATATCAATGATTTTACCTCCACCTGCGCTGATGAGAATATTTGGATTATATTGTTCCAATTGATCTTTATATGTCTTTGCTGCTTCAAGAGAAGAATGTTCAACGATCATTACCTCACAATTCATTTCTTGATGAGAAAGGATTTCAAATATCTCCTCGCCAACAATTTGCCGTGTATTAGGCCCTGTGAGTACCAAAATTTTAGGATCTAATCCAAGTGACTCAATAATAGTGGGGATTTTATTCAATATAGATTTACCAATTATTATTGACCTTGGTACTACTGATTCGAGAATCTCTGGACTTGACATTTTCAATGTTGTCCCTAAATTCAAACCGTTTTGAGTGATAAAAAGTTCTTAAGAAAAAGTTCTTAAACTCTGTGTGAGCAATTTATCTTCAAGGGGTTTTTTGAAAGGAAAAGTTTTACTTCAAAAAAAATTCACCAAAATGTTACGAATTCTTGTAATCACTTCTATTCACCCTCTAGGCTAACACTCATTCCGAATTTCATGATCATGGTAGCTCACTTCCAATAAATGTAATCGGAATGAATGAGACTTTATTTACTTGAATTTTGTCATCCGAAATAGATGATCTAAAGTACTCAAGTACATTCCCCCTTTACGAGTTTTTCGTACATAAGTCAAAGATTATTCTCAACTCTTAAAAAGAAAGAACCTAAAACGTTAATTTCCCCCATAATAAGAGGTCCAATTATATGACACGAAAAAAAACAAAGAAATTCAGTCGTGAGAGCGCGATCGAACAGCTAAAAGCAGATCTTATCAATGAATTACCACCTAACGCCCAAGTTTCCAAGGTCGTATTTGAAGGCCCCTTTGTCGTACTTTATTCTCTGAATCCTACTATATTAATGGAAGACGGGGATATTGTAAGGAATTTGGCTAAATCTTTACGAAAAAGAATCGTGATAAGATATGATGTCACTGTAAGAAGAGAAAAAGAGGAAGCACGAGCTAGGATTAAAGAAATTGTACCTGAAAATGCAGAAATAACAAATATGATATTTGATGATGAATTAGGAGAGGTGATTATTGAAGCAAAGAAACCAGGAGCAGTTATTGGCCCCAAAGGAGCCACGTTACGAGATATTGCCCGAGAAATTTCTTGGCATGCGAAAGTCGTTCGGTCTCCCCCAATTCAATCACAATTAATAAACTTAATACGTAAAACCTTAACTAGCCAGTCTGAGAAACGTAAACAGGCATTAATAAATATTGGTAAACGTATTCACCGTCCAAAAGTCATTAATGATGGTTTCATTAGAATAACTGGATTGGGTGGTTTTTCTGAGGTTGGAAGATCTTGTATGGTTTTAGAAACACCTGAAACAAAAGTATTAATTGATTGTGGTTTGAATGTGGGATCTAGAGAACCTAATCAAATGTTTCCATACTTTAACGCCCCTGAATTCGACATTGCTAGTATAGATGCAGTTTTAGTGACTCATGCCCATCTTGATCATAGTGGTTTAGTTCCCTTCTTATATAAATGGGGGTATCGTGGACCAGTATATGCAAACGATGCAACACTATCCTTAATGACACTCCTCCAGAAAGAATACATTGAGGTATCAGCAAGAGAAAATAAAATAGTACCATATAGCCAAAGGAATATAAGACAAATGATTTTACATACAATTCCAAGGCGATATGGGGAAGTTACAGATTTAAGCCATGATATTCGTTTAACAATGACACCTGCGGGTCATATTTTAGGTTCAGCAATAATGCATCTTCATATTGGAGACGGAAAATATAATTTAGCAGTAGCCAACGATTTTAAAGGTAGATGGTCACGCTTATTGGATCGGGCAAATACTCGTTTCCCCCGATTAGAATCTATTATTATGGAATCAACATATGGTGGACCTAGAGATGCAATGCCTCGTCGAGAAGATGCAGAAACTCAATTAATTAAAACCATTAATCAAACAGTTAGACGCGGTGGAAAGGTTTTAATTCCTAGTTTAGCGGTCGGGAGAGCCCAAGAATTAATGGTTGTTTTAGCAAATTATTATCGAAAGCATCAGATGGTAGAAACTCCAGTTTATTTAGATAACTTAATTGCTGAAGCTACTGCTATTCATTCTTGCCATCCAGAATATCTATCTTCAAAATTACAAGATCAGATATTCCAAGAGGGTCATAACCCATTTTTGAACGACCTTTTTCAGCGTATAGATAAGCAAAATGAGAAAAGGACGCTCGCTGGAGGAGAACCTGCAGTTATTATGGCTACCTCTGGTATGTTAACTGGTGGTAACTCTGTGGAATTTTTTAAACTTTTAGCAGAGGATTCACGGAATTCACTTGTTTTCGTATCTCACCAAACTGAAGGAACATTAGGTCACAGAATTGTAACAGGTGTTAAAGAGATTAGGAGTATCGAAGATGGTAGGATGAAAATGTTACGAGTGAATATGGAAATTCATCAGATTGACGGATTTAGTGGCCATTCAGATAGGGGAGAAATCACTAATTTTTTCCGTGAGCTATCTCCAAAACCTGAAAGGGTAGTTTTGATTCATGGACTGCGAAACAAATCTCAATCTTTGGCACAACATCTTTCTAAACGCTACCATGTAAAGGTTGATGTTCCACATAATCTTGAAACTTTACGATTCAATTAAAAATAGCCATTAGGGAGAATAATATGAGTTCCAAAAGAGAAATTGGATCAAAATTTCTAAAAAGAATTTTCCCCTTAATACTTGCTCCTTCTGTTTCATCTAAGACAATAAAAGATAATATTCAATTTATTAAAGAAGATGAGTCTCGTTCTAGTAGTTTGCTTTATGACAAAAACCATCAAATCCGATTTTTCAAATATGAAAATCAATATTTACCAACTATTCAGTTTATTCGAGAAAATCCTTCAATAGATCTTCCTCTTGTGAAAGTCGATCAAGGGGCGGTTCCACATATTTTAAACGGTGCAAATATCTATAACCAAGGAATTACCTTTGTTGACCGAGTCTTTAGAGCCAATACAATTATAATGATTGCTAATCCTCAAAATGCAATTTTAGCTCTAGGTAAGGCCTTGATAACATCTTCTGAGCTTATTGATTCCAAAGGGAAAGGAATAATAAATATCCATTATCTTGGAGACAAACTTTGGGAGAATAAATTATAACTTAAAGTTGACTTTTCCAGAAAAAAGGTTATATAATTTCTTTTAATCCATTATTTTGTCTTAATTATGGAAAAAAACCAAGCTTGAGGTTGAAATACTTATGTCCTATAATGTTAAGCTAGATTTGAAATACTTACCTGAACATGATTGGGCTAGAATAGAAGGAGATATCGTTGTAATAGGAGTTACTGATTTTGCTCAAAAGGCCTTAAAGGATGTCGTTTATGTAGAGTTACCTGATGTGGGGACAACTTTTGAATTTAAACAGGTTTTTGGTACTATTGAAAGTGTGAAAGCTGCTTCAGAGCTTTTCTGTCCTGTCGCAGGTGAAGTTGTGGATGTTAATACAGGAGTGAATGATGAACCTGAAAAAATAAACTCTAATCCTTATGATTCTTGGCTAATTAAAATAAAACCCTCAAACCTGAAAGCTGATTGGGAAAAATTAATGACACCAGAAGAGTATACTAAACATTGCTCTGAAGAGGATTCAAATTAAACTCAAAATACGCATTTCTTTTCCAGATGAATAGACTTGGACAAATTTGAAAATAGAATAATCAAAAATAATACCGAAACTGAGCTTATATTCATTGGTATGGGGCTATTAGGGTTCAAAAGCTGTTCTCTTGAGGCACTAGCCGTTTTGAACAGGGTAGAAATGATTTTTATCGAAACTTATACAAATTTTATTCTGGAGGACGTTCCCCCACAATTTAATAAAGTAAAAGAAAGGATTATTGTTGTTGATCGTGGTGATTTAGAAGAAAATGATCATAAGTTTTTGGATAAAATTTCAGGGAAAGTTGTGGCTATTTTAGTGCCTGGAGATCCGTTTATTGCAACTACACATAATTCTCTTCGTTTAGCTGCAATTAAAAGAGGTTTTCGATGCCAAATTATTCATAATGCCTCAATTCTTTCTTCCGCAGCCTCTATTTCAGGTTTATCTTCGTATCGTTTCGGTCGGACAGTTACGTGCCCTTTTCCTGAGAATAAAAGTGATTTTCCTTATGAAGTCATAAGGTGGAATAAGCAAATTGAAGCTCATACATTAGTTTTACTAGATTTAGACCAATCTACAGAGAGATTTCTTACTGTAGATGAAGCAATATCAATCTTATCAGACCTAGAAAGAAAGAAGCAAAAAAAAGTATTTCAGAAAAAAAATTTGGTTATTGGATTGGCTAAGATTGGATATAAAGAAACATTTGTAGTGGTAGGAGATTGTAATAGAGTGAGCGATTTTCCATGGAGAAAAATTGGTCCCCCCCAAGCATTAATAGTTTGTGCTGACCCTTTACATATTACTGAGAAAGAAGCTTTGGAAACATTGTGGCATATAAAGATTGACTGAAATGATGAAAATTAGGGATTTACTTAAAATTAAGCATTATAAGTTATCTTACCTCAAGATTTGGTGGTTTAAAATTGAATAAAGACGGATCAAGCTCAATTAATAGTTATCAAAACCTTTTAAAAGAGTTCTTAAAGGTAGCTTATTTTTTAACCTTGAAGAAGAAGATCTTTAGTGCAGATGATTTTTCTAAAAGCTTAAATCGAACTGTAGATGAAGGATTGGCTCTTTTAGCAGTTTTGAAAAGTATGCAACTAGTAAAGTCGGTTCTAGAACCCCCAGATCATTATCAAATTACAACAGGAGGAAGAAATAATCTAAAAATCGTGATGACTGGTGGAGTTTTTGATATTGTGCATCTAGGTCATTTAAAAACTTTGAAAGAAGCCAAAAGTCAGGGGGATATTCTAGTAGTCATTGTAGCAGCAGATCAAACAGTTAAATCGAACAAAGGACGTCCCCCAATTAATTCCCAAGAAAATCGAATGGAACTAATTTCTCATTTGGATATTGTTGATATTGTAGAGAAAGGATCTCCTGATCCTAAAAATTTTATGGACATTGTTGGTTTATATCAACCCGATATAATCACTCTCGGTTATGATCAATCACTAACGGAAGCAAAGTTATCACAATTATTACAGGATAATGAGCTTTTTAATATTGAGGTCATCAGATTACAGGCAAATATACCTAACGAAAAGACTTCTCTCAAAATAAAAAATATTGATGAACATTCTTTCGAATAATTGGATATATTAGCTAAGGTAAATTCTTTGGTTGTGCTTTTTTAATCCTGCCTTATGATTGTTTTACTCAGGATAACTTCTAATTCATCTCCATCTTTCACATTATAGGTTGTTTTGATATGTTCTTCTGCTATTAGTTCTATTTGATTCAAATGATGAGTTCGGTCAGGTCTGATGACTGCTGAAGGTATTTTTGCTTTTCCGTTAATTATTAAATGAGCAGGCCAAACGAAAACTTTCCCAAAGATTCTCTCATTTTCTTTGAATTCAGATATATATTTAGCTGGGCTTCTCAATAATTGTTCAAAATTACGAAGATGACGCTCCTCAAGTATCTGTAGATTTAACGTTCCTGGAAATGGTGTAAAACCTAAGATTGATGAGAATTGGTTCATATAACCTTTTTTGCTCATATAATAAGCTCCTTCTCCCATTCCAGTAATTACTTTTCCTCTCAATGATAATTTCTCTTTTAACTCTTCTCCCTTAGCAGCTAATATCATCCACAAATCAGTGAATATTTGCTCCATTAGTTCTACTCCCTTGGGTGTAATCTTTATTGAATTACCCCTTTTACTATATGTACGGACAATTAGATTAGCATTTTCCATTTGAGTGAGTTTTCTGGAAGCACTTTGTTGGCTGATACCTATGGTTTCTCCTAGGTCGCTGGTAGTACTAAAGACGGGACGACGTATACCTCCCATTTTGCCTAAATTGATAAGTATGCTAAGATAGTCAGAAATTTCCACATTTTTTCCTTTTTTCGTTTTTAGCATCATTATTCTACTCTGTACAGCATGAAGAACTAGATACGCAAAGCTTTAAATATTACACACTTTTGAGTAGTAGCCTCAATTTGCGTTCTTTTGATGAGAATAACCCTATTTCTTGATTATAACAAAAATAGCCTTTTCTATATCCAATAGGAAATATTATTTATATTCTCTATAATTACCATTACAGCGAAATATTAAGACAACCAAGGGCGCATAGCTCAGCAAGGTAGAGCGGCGGGCTCTTAAATAAGAATTAAAAAGATTTGTGTTATAGTCTAGCAAAATATAGAAGAGAATATACCAAGGATAAAGTTGATCTCATCATTGTTTATGATCCGTTCAATGATAAAGGTAATAGTCTTCCTTTTAGGAATTTTGCTGATATAAAAGAAATTAGACTTCGTCTAGGTCCAACAAGGAATTTACAAATTGAGCGAATTAGTTTCGTGAGCAAGTAATAATTCTTTTAGAGAAACCCGTTGGTCGGGGGTTCAAGTCCCTCTGCGCCCGTCAATTATATATTTATTAATATTGGTAAAAAATAAGCAGAAATATATCTTCATGATGTATAATCTGAAAGGAGAGTTATACTAATAACCAATAAATTTTTGGGGGTTGGAATTCCTCCAAGTGATGCTGAAAAAGCGAGAATAATACTTTTAAAATTTGATTTACTTGATTTGAAGAAGAAGCCTATTAAAACGAGTGACTTTGTATATTTTCCAATTCTAGATAAAAGGTTGATTCCAGAAGTGCTTAATGAGTTTAAATTTACATTAAAGAATCTGAACTTTCCACAACGGAGCATACATGAACCAATTGATGAACTTCTACTGAGGGAATTTCCAAATTTTGATTGGAGTAAAGTTTCATTAAAATACGATCAAATTGGAGAAATTGCAATTTTAAAGCTAGATCCACTATATACAACACCATTATTTCGCAAAAGAGTTGGTGAAGAGATATTATCCCGATTTTCAAAACTTAAAACTGTATTGAACAAATGTGATCTTGTATCTGGAACAGAACGTGTTTATCCTATAGAATATTTAGCAGGAGAAAAAATTTCCCAAACTTGGCACCAAGAATATGGTGTATTAATTTTTGTTGATATAGAAAGAGCTTACTTCAATCCTCGGCTAGCAGAAGAACACCATCGCGTTGCTACGTCTGTAAAACCAAATGAAAAAATTCTGGACTTGTTTACAGGCGTTGGATCTTTCGCGTTACATTGTACTAGAGTTACTGACTGTAAAGTAGTTGCTATTGATATTAATCAATATGCAATATTTGCTCTGCAGAAAAGTGTAAAGAGAAATAAGCTACTTGGTGTTATTTACCCTGTTATAGGAGACTCTAGACATATTTTGAAGAAACAACATTATTTTGATAGAGTAATCATCAATCTTCCCCATTTTTCAGGGAATTTTCTCTCCTATGCCTCAAAGCTAGTGAAAAAGAAAGGAATATTGACTTTCTATCACTTTATTCCAAAGACTGAAAATCCTAAGGAAAAATTCCAAAAGTTGATTGAAAAGGAACTTCTTAATATTAATTCTTATAAGGAGCTATATTTCAAAGTAGGCCGAGAGGTTTCCCCATCTCGAATCCAAATAAATGTTGATCTTCAAATAACATAAATGATTCCTATTATGAAATTACTCGATATGTGAGTTCAATTCAAATGAATGAAAATATTGAAATAAAACAAAGACTTATTGCTTATTATCGTCGAAGTGGATATGTTAAAGATGAGAATGCTTTTGATGCATTTATGGCCGTTCCAAGAGAGATGTTTGTACCTGAGGCTCAAGCCTCTTGTGCGTACCGCGATCATCCCTTACCTTTAATGAATACTGGACAAACAATATCAGCTCCTCACATGACAATTATGATTTTAGATTACTTAGAGCTAGAAGCTGGGCAAAAGATATTGGAGATAGGGGCTGGAAGCGGTTATCAAGCAGCTTTGATTGCAGCAATTGTGGCTCCTGATGAAGGGAATCCTGGACATGTATACTCCATTGAAATTGTTCCTGAATTAGTTGAATTTGCAAAAAAGAATCTCGAAAGAGCTGGTTTTAGTAGATCTGTAACTGTGATTGAGGGTGACGGAACTTTAGGATATAAAGAACAAGCACCTTATGATCGAATCATTTTAACTGCTGCTGGCCCAATATTACCCCCTCCTTTGATAGAGCAACTAAAAGTTGGTGGAAGTTTGGTTATGCCTCTAGGAAGGCCAGGTCTTTGGCAACGAATGACTCGCTTTCGTAAAGTGAATCAGAATGCAACAAAAAAGGAAAAATTATCATCTGTTGCATTTGTTCCCTTAAGAGGGAAGTATGGCGTCTAAAAGTTGATTTTTAGAAAAATTTTTCCAAAGATTTTTGATCTAATTTTTGCTTAATCTTACGTGTTTTAGTAAACATAGTCTCTAATTGTTTTTCGATTCGATCTTTGTTAAAGTCTCGCTCTTCAACAAGGAATTCTGTGATTTTGTCTGGTTGAGGTTTTTTTATGATGATTTTAACCCCTTTTTCCACCTCTGGAGTTCTAAAATAATCTAATAAAATATTTGGGGGATATGGAAATACTTCATTTAAAGAAAAATTTACGTTTAGATATTCGAGGAGAGAATCTGGAGTTCTGTATTTATGTACTAATTTTAGAGCTGTTTTTGGTCCGATTCCTTTTATCCCCTTAGGATTATAATCTGTACCGACTAATAAACCTAACATAATTAATTGGTCTCTGCTGCCTAATTTCAATTCGTCGAGTAGCTCTGTTAAAATGACTTTTTCAGGGATTAATTCAATACTCCTACTTTGGCTTGGAACTCTTCTTCTGCGAGTTATTGTGAGATTTCGGATCACTTCAGGACTTCCAAACAAGAAAGCGTCGTAATCTTGAGAAGCCATTGCGTTTAGTGTTCCTTCTCGAACCATAAATGCTCCTTGAGCCTCTGCTTCTGAAACTGCTTGAATGATAGGAATTCCAAAATAATTGAGAAGTTTTTTAGCGTCTTCAATCATGTTAGAAGTGATACGAGAAGTGGCTTGAGCATGTTTTAATGCCTCTTCCAGATCTCCTCGTGCGATTGCATCGTTTCGTTTTATCTCTGCGATATTTTTTCTTTTTTTCCGGATTTCAATCTCTTTTTCTTTAAATATCGGAGGTTCCCCATCAAAAATAAAAACAGGTCGAATTCTATAAGGTAATAAGTTTGTCATCCTATAGAAGAGTCCTGAAAGATGACTAGTCACATTTCCATTAGCATCAGTTAGATATCCACCCCCAGTTTGTCTTGTCCGAATGGGTGCCAGAAATGCATAAATCATATTATATGCATCAATACCAATTTTTTTTCTATACAAGTGTGAATACTCGATCTCGTGGCGACATTTTATTAATAATTTTCCAATTTGAGTGCCCATTTCAGTTGGATCCTTCTTAATTGTTGTATTTATCTTTATATTAAAAAGAGATTTATTTATGTCACGATATGTATGTTATATAAACCGATAAAATATAAATTCCTTTTCTATGCAACATCATTCAAGTTGGAATTAGAGTAATCTTAATGATTGCTTAGAATATATCGTTAAATATGGAAAAAGGGTCGGTGGTCTAGCCCGGTTATGACGCCACCCTTACAAGGTGGAAGTCGGCAGTTCAAATCTGCTCCGACCCATTACTCTTAATCTCTAAAAACGATAACAAGTCACCTAGTTATCAACGTTGGCGTAGCCCTTCTTTGAAGGAGAAAAATAAAATTATTTCCAAAAAAAAGTGGCGGGGGTTTCCCAGCCAGGTCAAAGGTACCTTAAAAAAGATTAATGATAATTGGTTATCATTAAGTACCGGCATAAGGAGCTGGACTTAGGATCCAGTCGCATAGGCGTTCGTGAGTTCAAATCTCACCCCCCGCATTTAGTTTGAGAAATTCTTGGGAGAATCTTTGACTAGCGACGATATTTCGTAGAATATGAAAGATTTTCCCTTACACAGGTTGTTGATAAAGATGGCTGATTTTGAAGGTATCTTTACAGACATACGGAGTAAAATGGAACGTGATAATGAAATACGAGAAGAATTAATTGTGTTAGGGAGGCGTTCTATCCGCAATTCTTCTCTCTCAATACGTCATTTACATCGGAATGAAATGGAAAAGGCTCAAGAGATAATAAAAGAAAATTCTCAATTAATCGCTAAGATCAATAATCTAGCTAGGAATATGAGCGCATTACCTTTTGGAATGATCTTATCATGTAATCAAGAGTACGCTGAATCAGTTCTTCTTTATTCTTTTTTAAGAGAAGAATCTTTTCCTAGTTATACTGACTTAAATATTCCTTATTTAGCATATTTACATGGAATCCCTGATTTTATTGGCGAACTCCGACGCGTAATTCTTGATTCTCTTAGAAAAAAAGATAAAATCGACATTTCTATTCGAGCATTAGAATTAATGGAAGATCTATATTCATTATTGATTACATTAGATTATCCTGATGGATTTACTTACAATCTTAGAAAAAAGACTGATTATTCTCGAAACATCACAGAGAAAACACGTGGAGACGTTACACTAGCTATGAATAGGATAGATCTTATAGAGTCGTTTAATAAAATAGTACGAGATCATTCGCTTTTAGGAAATAAAAAGGGGTAATTGAGGATTATTCAAACATAAATCTTTCAAAATATATTTAATTCTCTTTTTTCAGCATTCTGTAACTTAAGATTGGTTTTCTAGCGGCTTTAACGTCATCTATTAGTCCTACTGATGTATTCTTTGGTGAGGCATAAAAAATTTCTTTTTTGCCCGTGTAAGCTAGATGAGAAATTTCTTTCAAGACATCGATGAAGGAATCTATGGTTTCTTTTGATTCTGTTTCTGTTGGTTCAGTCATACAAGCCTCGCGTACAATAAGAGGGAAATATACTGTAGGTGGATGAAATCCTTTGTCGAGAAGGTACTTTGATACTTCAAGGACTGAAATCCCAGTTTCTTTACTAAGCTGCTGTGCTGACAATACAAATTCATGCATACAAAAAGAATTCTTTCCGTAAGGAACAGAAAATCCTTTGATATCTTGACACAGAGCTTTCATATAATTGGCATTTAACACAGCTAATTCTGAAACCCTTTTTAATCCTTCAGATCCCAATCTTAGAATATAGGTGTAAGCTCTGAGGATAGTAGAAAAGTTACCAAAATAGCTTCTTACTTTACCTATCGTGTGCGGGTGATCATACTGGAAGAAATATTTATCACTTTTTGGATCATAATCAACAGTTGGTACAGGTAAAAATTGTTCTAAACTAGAAATAACTCCCACTGGCCCTGAACCTGGACCACCTCCACCATGAGGAGTAGCAAAAGTCTTATGGAGGTTGAAATGTACAATATCAAATCCCATATCTCCAGGACGTACTTTTCCCATGATAGCATTGAAATTTGCTCCATCATAATATGCTAGACCATCTACCTCATGAATAATCTCAGTTATCTTTTCAATATTTGTCTCAAATATACCTAAAGTGTTTGGGTTAGTCAGCATTATACCAGCAGTTTTTTCAGTAGTGGCAGCTTTTAAGGCTTCAATATCAACGCGACCTTTTTCGTTGGATGGTATAACAACTGTGTTAAAGCCACACATTGTAGCTGTAGCTGGATTTGTTCCATGTGCACTATCGGGAATAATAATCTCTCGCTTTAGATTAAGATTTTTCTTAAAAGCGTGGTACTTACGTACTATCATCATACCAGTATATTCTCCATGAGCTCCTGCTGCTGGTTGTAAGGTGACTTTGCTCACTCCAGAAAGTGTAGCTAACCAATTGGCTAATTCATACATAATTCTCAAAGAACCTTGTATTGTACTTGAATCTTGATAAGGATGAATATTTTGAGCTTCTGGAATCGTTGTTACGATGTCACAGATTTTTGGGTTATATTTCATTGTACAGCTACCCAATGGATAAAATCCAGAATCTACTCCATAATTCATTTGAGAAAGTCTAGTAAAATGTCGAATAACCTCAAGCTCACTAACCTCTGGAAGCTCTGGAAGCTCATTTCTTAGAATGTCAGATGGAACTCTCTGTTTCACTTGATCCAGAAGGGTTTGTTCATGATTGGATAGGTCCTCAAATTGATATCCTATTCTCCCTGATTGTGATTTTTCAAAGATTAATTCTTTTTTCCATGTTGTTTGTTTGAACATTCTGTTAACCTCCATTTTTTGAAATGAATTCCCTGATTCTATTAGTCATTTGATCAATATCAGACAACCTTGTCATTTCTGTAGCGGAAGATAAGAAACAATGGATTAATTTGGGAAAATGTGGTGCTAGAGACAAACCAGGATATATTTTATGAGCTTTAAGAAAGGATTCGAATTGAATCATATCGAATTTCCGATCTAGCTGAAAAACAAATTCTTTAAATGGTATTCCTGTAAAATATGGGCTTCTTATGCCATTAATTCTATCTAATTCTTCTATTAGATGTGCGGTTCGTGTCATATTTAGTTCTGCTAATTTTTTTAATCCTTTAGGACCGAGTAAACTTAAATAAACAGCTGAGGCTAACGCACATAGAGCATTATTTGTGCAAATGTTAGAAGTTGCTTTTTCCCTCCTTATATGTTGCTCTCGAGTTTGTAAAGTCATTGTAAATGCTCTATTATCCGAATTCTGTTCTGTGGTTATCCCAATAATACGCCCTGGCATGGATCGGTAAAATTTTATGTTATTTTTAACTGCAAACAATCCTAATAGAGGTCCTCCAAAGTTCATTGGTAAACCTAAAGATTGTCCCTCTCCAATGGCAATATCTGCGTCATAATCACCTGGAGATTTTAAAATCCCTAATGAGATGGGATCAATGCCTACCACAAATAGCGCGTTTATATTATGAGCAATCTTCGCGACTTTCCTAACCTCTTCTTCAATCAATCCCCAGAAATTCGGATTCTCGATGTAAATTCCTGAAATTTTTACATTTACAGATTCAACGATTTCTTTTAAAGCATCCAAATCAACTGTACCTTTTTCTTTGTCATAAGGGTAAGTTTTAACTGAAATTTCAGGCCCTTTAGCGTATGTCTGCAATGTTTGAAATCTTTCTGGTTGTAGATAATTTGGGACAAGAAAAACTTCTTTTCGTGTAATCCTAGTGCACATTAAAGCAGCCTCGCCTAATGCTGTAGCCATATCATACATAGACGAGTTAACTACATCTAATTTTGTCAATTCAGCTATTAATGATTGGTACTCCCATAGAGCTTGAAGCATTCCTTGAGAAATTTCAGGAGCATACGGAGTGTATGAGGTATAAAATTCTGAGCGTGTTAAAATAGTTGAAACAACTGTAGGTATAAAATGATTATATATTCCTGCTCCTAAAAAAGAACAATTGTCACTAAAAGGCATATTTTGTGCTAGAATTTCTTTCACTAGAGATAATGTCCGTTGTTCGGAAAAAGAGTCTGGTAAAGCTATATTTTTAGTAAACCTCAAATTTTCAGGAATTTCCGAAAAAAGATCCTCAATTGAAGATACACCTATTGTTTCAAGCATAGTTTGAACTTGGGTTTTAGTTTGAGGTAAATAAGGATGATGAAACCACTGAGAGGATGTCATTTAAAACGTCACCTTAGATAAGGATGAGATTATACAATCCTTGCCAAAAATCCCACTGTTTTAAATTATTTGGAAAGTGGGACGAAAATAGCCAAATATGTCATTTTTAAAATTCTTGAGGAGAAAAAATGCTATAATTCCTGTCAAATGAAAAAAAAAAGGAAATCGAAAAAAAGATTGGTCTATTCTGCGTATTTCTATTCAAAATATCTTGAATCATACTTTAATCAATTAATGAGCTGAAAAATGAAATTATTTAGCAATATATATTGCTAATATAGTGGATGAGGTTAAATCTGAAGAAGTTTAGTAGAATTTGATATTATTCTTATTGAATCAAGTTATTTTAATGACGGAAGCGTCTTAAGATAACTATGCTTACTCCAAATGCTAGTATAGGCAATAAATATCCAATTACAGAAAGAATTGGATGTGCAGGAATGGTTCCACTGGGAATTGGAGCAATACTAACAGTTGTTGTCAGATCTCGAGGGCCTTTGAGTAACATATTAATTGTTTCTGATAATTGAAAGTCATCCACGGTTTCTAATACCCGAAAGGTAACATTTACACTTTCTAACGTAATAGTTTTTGCCTCATCTGACGTAACATTGTATGTCACAGAAAAATTAACATTCTGCTCAATTTTCAGTTGTCCAAAGTCATAACTGAATTCACTAGTATCATTCTCAACTTCCAAATCCATTATCGAACTAGTCAGAAATTCGAACTCCGATGGAATCTGGACGTAAACCGTTACATTTTCAACATATGGAATCTGCTCACGATTTGTTATAGAAACAATTAAGTTAAATTGATCATTTTGATAAACTGAATTATCAGGCGCATTGGTGACCTGATATATAGAAAGGGGATCTACGGTGACTGATAAAGGATTACCATTTATTTGAATTATAAATCCAAATAAAGTGCTTATTACTAAAAGCAGTATTGTGATTCCTTGGCACTGGAGTCTAGTGTTCTTTACCATGTAGATTTCACCATAATAGGTATAAAATTTGTAGTAAAGCTATTAAAAACTTGGAAGAATGTAAGAAATTTGGAAAGATAACATGATACGATTGATTCGATTCGATTTTAGAAAGTTTTGGGAAAAATTTGATTAAAACTCTTCTTAGATAAGGATTTTGATAGTGGGAAAACTAATGCTAATAAAATATTTAGAGCGAAAAAAGTCTGGATAGACTAAAAAGGGCTATTTAAAACCCTCCCTCATGCAATATATCGTCGTAATATAACAATTTCACTCAATCCTGAGCATATTGCTCATTAAAATAGGTACTTTTGCATAGGGGAGGTTAAAAAGCTACTACTGTACCTTTAACAGCCAAATGTGTTGCCATTTGGAAAAGCTCTTCCACATTTTCTCCTTTCAGCGCACTTGTTTCAAAATATGGAACTGAAAAATCTCGTGCGACTGCTTCTGCTTCTTCTTTCGAAACTTCACGCTTTACAAGATCAACTTTATTTCCCACAAGTATAAATGGTGTTTTTGGACTGTGACGTTTTAATTCACGAATCCAGTGTTTTACATCAAAGAATGAACCACGGTTTTGTACATCAAATACGATTAGAGCTACTCGAGCGCCATAATAAAAATCACCACGGACACAACTGAATCTTTCTTGTCCAGCTAGGTCCCATAATACTAGTTTAACTGTTGTACCCTTCAGGTATGTTTCATGGACTTCAATATTTAGGCCTACCGTTAGTTCATAACCTCGAGGAATTCTTTGAGTACGAAGGTGAGAACAAATACTGGTTTTACCGACACCGCCGTCACCGCATAGAATCAATTTAGTAGCAAATTCTTGAATGGCCATTCATATTACTCCAATCAGTACTTGTTTCAATATTTCTCGTCGTTGAATTAAAGAAACCATGATATTAGCATATTATCTGCGATATGTTGAAAATTCGAGGAAAAATATTATGAAATTGCAATAATTTTCTTTAAAAGAGACATTGGTTGATTTATGTTCTCTTTATATGATAGATTTCGAATAGAAAATTTATTTATCTGAAGATGTGGTTGTGGTCAATGCCTTCATTGAAACAGGTTTTCTCACACCCAAGAAACTCATTTTCCGCAAGTCATTTCTTAATTGGATATGGAAAGTGTGAGAGACTTCACGGACATAACTATTTCGTTAAAGTTCAGATCGATTACAATCAATCTGAATCTAAATCGACAATAGATTTTCGTGAAATTAATTCAGTTATTCAGGAAGCAATCCGCGTTTTACACCACAAAATATTGATTCCAAAAGACTCACAAGAAATAAATATATCTTCTTCATTGGATGATAGAAATTGGCTAGTAGAAGTTCGTGAAAAAACTTATTCATTTCCTAAGAAGGATGTTCTAATTTTAGAGGGAATTCAACAAACTACAGCAGAAAGCATTGCAATCTATATGAATAAGAAGTTAGTTTCTTGGATAGAGAAAAATTACCCAACTTCAGTATGTTCCCTAGAGGTTAGTATCACCGAGAACTTAGGAAACGAAGTTAAATTTGCGGCTAAAATATTACAAAAAGGTTAATTTAATCCCAACGTCTACCTGTGGCTGCTAGATAGAGTATTACAATAATAGCTATAATTAAAAATCCTCCCAATAGAATTATCATGCCTAATCCTAAAAGTGCCATAATAATTGAGAGTATATCCAATTATTTTCCCCTTTCAGCTCATAATACGATAAAAATCTGTTTGGTAAAAAAAACATTTTCTCCTATAAAAGGATTGCTAGAAAGACAAACCGCAAGATCATTTGGGTAGTACCTCTGAATCTAGACCTTATTGATCTGAAAAACCATCATGAGCATTTAATAAAATCTTAGCCCTTCAAATATTTTCTATAATCCATTGATTTTTTTAATAGAAATTGAGTATTCTCCCTTTGACCCTGTTCTAGTAATATGATAACTCCTTTATTATTGAATAGGTGGATCTTCATGCCTCTTTAAATCAGAAATAACATATTGTTTTAATCTTGGTTGATCTCCAACTGAAATAATATCTGAAGAAGAATAAATTTCTTCTTTCAATTTTGTAGGCTTGATTCGAATCACCCATTGTCCATATGGATCATCGTTTACTAATTTAGGTGTTTCTAGGACTTCTTGGTTTGATTCTAAGAGTAAAGCTGTAAGGGGGAGACGAAGTGGACCAATCCATTTATCACTCTCTACAGTCCCAAATGCAGTTCCCTTAGTAAATTCTTTTCCAAGGGGTCGTATACGAATATGTAGTATTGTTCCAGCTTGAAACTGTCCAAAATAGTCGAAACCTACCTCAAATATAGAGTTAATAGGTTTAAACCAGATGTGGCCTGGATCTTGAGTATAATAATAACGATCTAAAGGAAAAAAATACGTGGCCTTTTCGGTAGTAATACTTAGCCTTTCAGCACCCAAATAAGTCACCAAAATAATTACTTTGTATTAGAAACAAAGATCTCTTTAATAAGCTGTTCTATATTCTTGGCACTTTGCAATTTATGATTATATAGATCTATCTGAATTAATCCATGAGAATGCCATGTCAGACGAACTTCCTTATTTCGAAAGACATTGACATTAGGAGTAGTCGAGAGAACCTGATATTGCTGTTTCTCTAGCATTTGTTTTATGGTTGGCATGTGAAAAGGTTCCAAAACATTTGGAAAAGAGACGTACCACCTTTGAGGATTATTTGAACAGCGACCGATCGAAAATTCTTGCATCGTGGACAGTTCAATCCCCTTTCGTTTGCTGCTCTGCGATTAAAAATACTAATATCAAAGTTTCGAAAATTTTTCCGAATAACATGATGTCAAAAAAAGGTTTTTAATCAGATATTTAATGAACTAAAATTCAGAAATTCACAATCTTAGGATATTCAAAGAATAAGTCAGAATTTGGATTCATCTAATTGTAAATTAAATAATTACACATTTACTTGGAAAAAGGAATATCTAAGTTAAACAAATCCTATTAGTAATGAAAATAATATTTACTTTTGATTGAAAATTTAAAGAGAAAGTATGGCAAGCTCTACAGATTACAATATGTTCTCTTAATTGCTATAAATTATATTACAAAATTATAATTATTAATTGTTCATTAACTAATCTTTTAAAGAAAGAGCAGCTTTCAATTTATTACAGAACTGTAATTCATTTTTTATGTCTACTCTACTACAGGTTGGAAAACAAATTTGGAAACACCTCCCCAAAACTCACAAAAGGTTGAAGATGATGAACCAGAAGCGAAGAAATTACCAGACCTAATTTTAGCTATTCGAACATTACCAGAAGACATCAAATCAGAGCGTATTGATGATTT
>JBHLKC010000027.1:13922-23511 GCA_048887065.1 Candidatus Hodarchaeota archaeon | reverse complement strand
CTAATATGAATATGCAAATCATCAGTAGTAAACTTATCAATCTTTCTACCTGTAACCTCTCCAAATAGATCAAGAATACCTGTTAATAAACCTGCAAAGATTGTGTCAGGAAATTGTAAACCTGAATACGCTCTACTTAATAAACATGTTCCACCAGAACTGATAAACCACACATAATGTACAACTGGTGCTTCGTGTCCAACTTCAAATGTGGCAATTGCTGAAGTCATTCGGACAGCTCGAGTAATATCTTCTTCTTTAACCTCCTCCTGATTATTATTTTCCGCTAATGTCACAGCTTTAGTAGCGATTTCCCTTGCCCTTCGTGTAAGAAGCTTATTGAGTGCATAAACGCTATCTTTAGATACACGAATGCCTGTTTTTTTTAGTAATTGCCTACATTCCTTTTCTGAAAACCCTAATATTACAGCGTTCTCTTTAGTTTTTGACATTACAATAAGGTTCCTTATTACAAAGTATTTATAATTTTTTAATCATAGTAAAGTTGGCACAAAATGCTACTAAATATATCATAATCACGTAGACATGGTTTCAGTTTTTATTTTATACTTTTATTATATTATTTTTTCACTTTATGGAGGATAACTGCGTTATTTTATTATTAATAAGGTCATTATTCAACAAGTAATTTTTAACGGCTCTACAGCCTGAAAAGGGGTTACTTCTAATAAGATAACTCGCTCAATACAAAGATTAATATTACTTTTGAATGCTCATAGGTTTTTTTCTGTTATAGAGAAATTAGATTATGAAATTTTCCTGAAGAAAGAATAATATTGAATTTTCACAAGGATCGACCGTTGAATTTAATGGAAAGATCTGATTTGATCCTTATCCAGAGTGAAATGCGGATTCGCGCAAGCCAAGAAGTTAGAGAGCAGTAATTCCGACAAAATTAAGAAAATAGATGTTGAGAGTAAAATTCTCGTTTTCTGCTGCTATAAATTATAGCTTAGTATATTCCCCCTGTAGTACGCGTTCTAAACCTATTTAAACCCTCTATGACAGAGTCTCATACTGTAAGATTGCACCAAGATTACACGAGAGGTGGTAATAACTGGAACTAAATAGGTTAGTCAAAGACTTTCTTGCATTTCGAGAGTTTATGTTCGATGAGAATGTGGTTTTACGTGGAATTAATGACAAAAAAGTTGAATTTTCATATCTAATTCATGCCAGTAAGAATGACATCGACATTGGTGGAAAAATAGGTGTTATTGTGAAAGATTGGGCCCGCTCCTGTGGCTATAATGTCATTCTGGAAGCGGAACGGCTTCAAACCAATACTCCAGGATTAGCAAAGATTATGGTTGTCGCCAATCGTTTTTCAGCCACAGCTAGAGAGTTAGCTGAAAAACTAGGGATTTTAACACTGACAAATGGCGAATTGGTTTCCATTCGAAGTATGTACAAACAACAATTCTCTTCAACTGCCTTTGATCCTTGAATTTAATACCTTAATTTAGTTTTTTCGACAAAAAAAACCTGAAAGTAAGTAAAATTTCAGTTATGTTCAAGGTTATCATTCTTCTCTATTTATACAATACAATCTATATTTTGGATGCTTGAATGAGGGCACTTCGTTTATTGGGTGGCACTATCACAAAAAATGGAGTATCAAGATTCTTATTATTTTCTAGAATAAACTCAATTTCAGCTAAAGCCATATTAGGGTCATTATTTTGCTCAGAAATATGTGAAAGTATCACTATTTGGGGAGTAGTAATGGAAATGAATTCACCAGTTTGCCAGTTTGATAAATGTCCTTTTGAACCTAAAATTCGATACTTCAACGATTCTGGATACGAACTTCTAATAAGAAGGTCAAAAGAATGATTAGCCTCTACAATTAAAATCTTAACTTTTCGAAATCCATCCAATAAAAAAGGCGTAGGAAAACCACAGTCATTAATGTAACCAATAAGCGGGACTTCTTTACGGGAGATGAGAAAAGCAACAGGATTAATAGCGTCATGAATTATTTCATATGGGATAATCTCGATTTCATTAAAATAAAATGGTTGCCCTATATCAATAAAATCTGCATCAATAGCTCCAGTTTTTTTACGTATCTTTTGATATACTTCAAAGGTCATCCAAAATTTGCATTGAAATCTTTTTGATAATGTTTTGATACCTTTAATGTGATCGTTATGTTCGTGAGTAATAATAATATTTGTTAATTCTGCAATATTTTCCCCTATCTCTTTTAACGAATGTTCAATTTTACGAGTACTGATACCTGCATCAATTAAGAAACAAGTATCATCTATACGGACATAAGTGGCATTACCTTTAGATGAACTTTCTAAAACACATAATTTGAACATTGTATGCAACCTAAATTATCTTAATCCTCAAGAGTGACTATTTAAGGGAAAGCAGAGATTTCGCATTTTCAGAAAAAATTCGAGCTTTTTCCTCATCAGATAAAACAGGCGAGCTCTTTATCACACTGACATTATATTCCATATTTACACCCTGAACTACTGGACTATCCGTTCCAAAGAGAATTCGATCAAAACCGCATGTTTCACGTATTCTATTAACGATAATTTGATTTTCAAGGTAATTAGTAACAGCAGATGTGTCAAGATAAACAGACGGATATAATGTAGCTAAGGAAAGACTCTCTTCAAACCAAGAATTATCATAGGAATTGCATCCATAACATCCAAGATGAGCGAAGATGATTTTATTATCTTTAAATCTCTTTATAATTGATTTCCAGTTCTTGGGGTGTGAACTTTGAACGTAACGTAAAGTATGGATTTCCCAAGGGCCTGGGTCTTTTCCAGGATGAATTAAGATAGGAATATCCTTTTTTTTAGCAAACTGAAATATCAACTTTAAATTTCCATTGATTTGACGCTGAATAGTCGAAAGACTTTTGCCTGCAGGTTTAAAGAACTGAAGTGTTGGTAATAATTTTATCCCCTTTAATCCTAATGCGTTAATTTCATTTAATTTTTCTTTAACATATTTTGAATTCTTTCTTGGGTTCACTGATCCAAAACCAACAAATCTATCTGGAAAAGATTTAACTAATTCTGCAATAAGAATGTTGGGTGTTTTTCCAATTCTTAATATTTGCTTCATGGCCTCCAATAACCGATAAGGATCAGTGAATAATGAATAAGTTAAAATATCATAGATTATTTCATCTTTTAAAGCGGTATTATTATCTAACAAATTCTCATCTAAATCTAAAGCCAACAATATAGCTTTTGATACTCCAGCTGAGTCCATCTCGTTAATGATAGACTGCCCAGTTACTAATGAACGTATAGGATGGACATGAGTATCCCAAATTTCCCAAAAATCAGGATTGACTTTGACCATTTGAAAAATAGAAAACAAGAGAATATTATTATTCCTTTTCTCCCAAAATGAAAAGTTCATAAAAAAGGAAAAAATGCTAAAAATCATGACAAACGTAAAATTAATACAAATTTGAGGAGTTTCAAAGTGACACCAGCGTTAGACCATTCAAAACGCGAATCTGTTAAGTTAAGGAGGCTCTTTTTTATAAAAAAAGAAAAAAAAGATATTGACATGAAAACAGATCAGCTTGAAAAGAAATACAAATATTACGTCCTAAAAATGAGTTGGGATCAGGCTTTAGATGTAAAAAAGTATTTTAGAAATGAGAATTTAATAAATGACAGTATTTCAGATAAATTAAGAATACGAAAATTTGAACCAGATATTGATACGGAAGGATTTATACATACTTATAATAAAGCATTCATTACTGCACCAGATCCCTACAGATCATTGACAAGAGATGATGTTAAATACTTTGATCCAGAGTCTATATTCATAGCAATTTTGTATGGGAAAATCGTAGGTTTTATTTACCTTACACTTGAACCTTTAATTAAGAAAGGAAGAGAAATAGGAAAACAAGGTGTAATTGCAGGATTAGGGGTTGATCCAAAATATCGACGGAGGAGAATTGGTCTTTTACTTGCATCATGTGCTATGGAATATTTTCGTAAAAATAAGGTCTTAGAATTAGTCTGTGAGGTTTATCATGAAAATAGAGTATCTTATAATTTCATCCGAAATTTTGGGTTTACCCGAACAGGTACAATCTACATTTAGCTAAAAATCTTTCAGATTAACCCTTTCAAGGAAAATTATACCAGAGAAATTAAAAAAGAACTGGGAACTTAACGATTTCACCAATTTTTGATTTTGATTAAGATTGACTAAATCTAACTTATTGAATTTAATCTATTTTCGATCCGCTGGTTTCTCAGATAAAACATAAGGCTTTTATATTATTTATGTTTGTATTATTTTAGACGAAGGAATTTCTACAATACTCCGACAATACATTTAATTCCAAAGAAGAAAAAAGCGATTATCCTGATTATCTGAAAATAGTACTACTATAGAAAACATGGTATTCCCTTAGTAGTACCTTTTAATAAATAGTTATTTACGATTATCAGATTAGGAAACAACATATTCTACAAGTGTCATCTACAAAATACCCTAAAATAAAGAAAAGGATGATCTAAGATTGGTATGGAGTGGAAAATTGGATGCAGATAACCAATAGACCAAGGAATGACACGAACGCGAGAATTCCGCTGATCTTAGCAATCGATGACGAAAGAGACTGCGCAGATTTGATTGAATTAATCTTAACAAAGCAACATTATTTGGTAGAAAAGGTTTACAATGCACAAGAAGCATTAGATTATTTAAGTGAATCAAAAGTATTACCAGATTTAATACTGTTAGATATTAAAATGCCAGGGAAAGATGGTTTTACACTCTGCCACGAATTAAAAAAAGACCCAAAGTATCATGATATACCAATCATAATCCTATCAGCCCTTACATTTCCAGAAGACATTGAAAAAGGTCTAGCATGTGGAGTGAAAGATTATATTTTGAAACCATGGAGTAATGAAGATCTTATAAGAAGGATTAACAAACATCTTCCTCCTAGAAAAGCATATGCTACTAGTTAACCGATAAATACTGGATTATTTTTGAATTAACCGATATTAGGAATCAGTTCTTAAAATTTTATTCTTCTAACCTTGTACAAATATTAAAAAATACTTCTTCTTGGTTAGAAGTGGTAAGCTCTATCAATTCTACATCAGATCGGGCTTTAATTGATGTTAAAAAAGCAATTTTTTGATACCCAATCGTAGCTAAGACTCTAGGTCGGTTATCAAAGGCATACAATACCGCTTTTTTAAACTCTGGAGAAAAAATTTCCATTTTTCCTATTTCATCAATTAAAATAAGGTCACTTTTAGCATAAAGAGTTGGAACAGCCAATTCTTCTAAATCATGTATAAATACTTTATATTTTCCAACCCTGTATTCTAATTCCTGTTGTTTTACGTCAATTCTCGCCAGATTGCCTATTTTTCCAGTGGTTGTATAGATATCAAAACCAATTCTATTTCCATATAATCTTTTTTCTGATGTCCAGAAACCAGAGATTTTTAGAATTGGATTATATTTTCGATAAATCTTTTGAATTAGTGTTGTTTTTCCCACTCCAGGTTTTCCAGTGATTAAAAGGTGATTTCTCATCTATTCACCATAAACTTCGCCTAAACACTTTAATTTCTTCTGAAGTCGTTCAGATAACTCCTGTTGAGTTTGACAAGAAGTTATATATTGTTTTAATGTTCGTTTGAATGAAATTACAAATTCTGCTTGACTTGACCCCCGGCTAGCAAATTCCTTTAAAACTTGAGGTAGAAACTCACAGTTTTCAAGATTGAAGAATATCATTGCCTGATTAATATTCGCTCCCAATGCTTCATCACGATTTGGATAGAAGTCTCCCATGAAGTCTTTATCAACATAATATAAGCGTCCATTTTCAGATGTTAACCAATGATTTTGATTATAATCCAATAATACTCTTGAGCTTGATGCCAGCCAAATAATTTCAATTAAATTTACTATATCTAGGTAGCGATTAAATTTACAAACGGGTAAAAAAATGAAATTTTGTATAACAATGAAGAATTCATTTGATTCAATGAAATGAATTGCAGGGTAATGATCTTTAAGAGTTTGTACTAACTGTTCAATCCGATTTTTTTGATAAGAAGGCAGATCAAAAATAATATTGACAGAAGGATCTGGTTGAGTGGTTATTCGAATAGTATAGTAAGCCTTTCGGTTATGCATGGGCATGGGAGCAGAGAGTACCATAACTGGTCTTACAAGGCCAAAATCAGGTCTAGTAACTGAATAAAATTCATAGGGCGCTTCCTGCGATTTGAGGTGGCCAAAAAACTGATTAAGTAGAGGAATAATCTCTTCCCTATCAAATTCGGCATCAAAAGGCCACTCGTACTTTTTAATTTCGATTGGGAACCCAAACATTGAAGGCTCCATGATATAATTTCTTAATCAATGTAACTTTATGAATTTAATTAAACAAAATAGTAAGAAGTTAAAATGTTTTAATAATGAAAATAGAGTACTTCACTAGTATCTTAAGCATCATGATTATTTGTTCATTAAAATTCAAAAGAATAGATTCAGGGTGAAAAAAACATATATAACGATCTTATTATTCGAAAAAATCTAGTTCCTCCAAAAGATTTGAAACAAATCTTCAGGGACATGCGAAACGAATTGGCAGGTAATTTTAAAGGTGCAACACGAGACGAAAAGCTAGTAGAGCAATTGATTTTTCTATTGTTCTGCAAGATAAAGGATGAGAATGATAGATCAGAAGAGGAAGCTGTTGTATTTCAATTAAAGCATCCAAGCCGCATTAATCTCGTTGAAAGGATTGAGAATCTCTTCAACCAACTCAAAGCTCAATATCCTTCGATATTTGAAGATTCAGACAAGTTATTGATTATTGATGAAACCTTGACCTCAATCGTTCAAAAATTACAGAAATATTGTATTAGCTTATCTCCTCGAGATGCGATAGGAGATGCGTTTGAGGCTTTTTTAGGACCTTCATTGCGGGGAGGGAAAGGACAATTCTTCACACCGAAAAATGTAGTTTCTACTATGATCGAGATACTAGATCCTAAACTTGGGGAAAATTTTATAGATCCTGCTTGTGGAACTGGTGGTTTCTTAATAGTAGGATTAACACATGTTGCCCAAAAAAGGATTAATGGTATTAATAAGCCACTATTGGAAACAAGATCCTTCGTAGGTGTTGATAAAGATTATTTCTTAGCAAAGATTTCTAGGATTTATTTAGCAATTTTAGGTGTTAAAAATAAATCAGTTTTTTGTGAAAATTCCTTGGATAATCCTTTAAATTGGAGTAAAATGGCAAAAAAATACGTTAAAATGGATCATTTTGATATAGTTTGTACTAACCCTCCATTTGGATCGAAAATACATGTTGAATCACATGAAATATTACAGAATTATCAATTAGGCCATAAATGGAAGAAAAAACAAGATAATAAATGTAATATGTGGATACAGGAAGATAATGTTCAAAAAAAACCACCTCAGATATTATTTATCGAAAGATGCGTACAGTTACTTAAGCCAGGAGGACGTATGGGAATAGTATTACCAGATAGTATTTATGGAAATCCTTCAGATAGATATGTAATACAGTTCTTACTTAGTCAAGTTAAATTACTTGCAATCATTAGTTGTTCCCATTTGACTTTTCTTCCTTATACTCATACAAAAACTTCCCTTTTATTTGTTGAAAAAACTAAGAATCTAGAAGATTATCCCTTTTTTATGGGCATTGCTGAGAATATTGGCCATGATAAAAATGGAAAACCTCTTTATAAGATGGATAAGGCTGGAAATATACTTAGGGGAAAAGATGGCAATAAATTAATCAATGATGACTTTCCAAATATTATAAAACGTTACCAGAGGTTTAAAAACGGCGAGAAACTAAATCATTCGCATTTAGGGTTCTCTATTAGGATTTCCCAGATTGAAAACCATATTTTAATTCCAGAATATTATAATCCCGATATCCATAATAAATTAACATTATTGAAGCAAAAAGGAGTGATGCTGCTCTATAAATTAGAAGACCTTCTTCAAAATGGAGATATTGAAATAACTCGAGGGCATGAAATTGGATCAAAATTTTATGGGACTGGCAAAATTCCTTTTGTACGAACTTCAGATTTAATAAATTTAGAAATTAATATTGATCCAAAGAAGCAAGTTTCGCAAGAAATATACGATCTCTATAAAGATAAACAGGATATCCAAGCTGGAGATATATTATTTGTTAGTGATGGAACATTTCTTATAGGAAAAAGCGCAATGGTAACTGAAAATGACACGAAAATAATAATTCAAAGTCACCTGAAAAAAATACGAGTAAAAAATAGGAAAATCATTGATGAATATTTATTACTTTGGTCTTTAAATACAGATATTGTACAACGTCAAGTAAAAGCGAAAACTTTCATTCAAGCTACAATTTCTACCATCGGTAATCGAGTTAGGGAACTTATTATCCCAATACCATCCGATTTGGATCTAAGAAGAAAAATCTCACTTGAAATGAAAGAAATAATTGCTATGAAGATGAATCTTAGAGAAAGGATTAAGAAAACACTAAAACTCAATTTAGAAGTTTGAGGATTTATGAACTAAAACTCTCAATAAAATGATTATCAACATTTTTTAGGGAGGAATTTAAAATTACTGGTTTTTATCGGATTGTACTATACAAAATATCCTTATTTTTCTTATTATATCAATTAATATATAAGGGGTTTAAATAGATAGAAATATTTTTAAGAACCTAAACTTTTGGAAAAATTGTATTCAAATTATTTTTTATAAATAATATTTAAATAAGAAGGTGATTTAATTAATGGTCTCAATTCTTGATTCTAATAAAAATCATCGAGCGTTGGATTCTGAGCAAGAGTACAGCGTTACAGAAGAACAAGAAGAAAATTGGTTTCTAGGATCATTAATAAATATAAGAGGGGCCTACTATAAAGATTACAAAAGACTTGCCACATTACACAATAGGATAACTCATGAGGAAACAAAATTTGATGATCGATTTCAATCCAATAGGCTAATTGCGGCTAAACTTGTGGAATTCTTCCCTTTAAAGTGGTTAACAGAAATTACATTAGTGTTTCAACGAATTGAAGCTAGACAGTTGGGTATTAAAACGTATAAAGATAGAGTGGCTTCTTATCTAAGTTATATTGAGCTCTACTTAACTTTCCGTAGATTGACATTACACGACTCAACTTTAGCTGAAATCAATAAATCTTTGGAAGTTAGCATAACTAAAAGCGAGGTACGTAGTTGGAAGTTGAAACTTTTACGAATAATCCCAGGATTAAAAGAAGAATGGATAAGGGTTCGCTATCAAAGCCATCAAGCTGTCATTATTTCCACGGTTGTACAAATAATGAATCTAGAGCTAAACTTAGACAAATGTTCTAAAGAAATAATCTTTAAGATTAAACAGGAGGTAATCAGGTTTGCTCGTGTGTTTGCTAAAACCAGTCGAGCAAAACACATTAAAAAACCAGAGATGTGGGCTCGTGCTATATGTTTAAAAGCATTGAGGACAATAGTTCCGAATTATTCA
>JBHLKC010000027.1:0-13822 GCA_048887065.1 Candidatus Hodarchaeota archaeon | reverse complement strand
AACACATTAAAAAACCAGAGATGTGGGCTCGTGCTATATGTTTAAAAGCATTGAGGACAATAGTTCCGAATTATTCAATTAACCCGTTTCCAAACCTACCTATAAATGTACAGAAAGTAATAGAAAATAAACGTTGGCAATTAGATCAGATATTATAATTCAATTCTTTCTATAATATTTCTATATGTTTAACCATTAATGTTAATTATATTTTTAATTTTGCTCCTTTATTAAGGAATCGTTCTATTATCCAAAATTCATACTTATTGCTTTAATTTTTTATAGTCAATGTAGTTTAATCATTATCTGCATTACGATTAGTAAAAATATTGCCAGGTATACGCTTAAAAGATAATCAGACAGTGGTGAAATCAATTAATTTTTAATCAAACGTTCTCTCCACGCAAAAAATTCTTAAGGTCAGTTTTACGCTATAAAATCTATATTGTGATATTCAAAGAAGGAAAACATTGATGGATGCATTAAGTCTTGCTAAAATACAATTCTTTCTAACAGTCGGTTTTCATTTTATTTTTCCTCCCACTACTATAGGGATTGCTTGGTTCATAGTTTGGTTTATGACGAAGTACATTAGAACTAGAGATATTTATTACAAAAACTTAAGCTAGTTTTGGGTAAAAATTTTTACCATTACAGCAGCTATCGGTATTCCAACAGGAATCTTCATGGAATTCCAATTTGGGACTAACTGGAGTGAATTTTCTCGTTATGTTGGTGATATTTTTGCAGCGCCTTTAACACTAGAAATATTCTTTGCTTTTTTCCTTGAATCAGTATTCTTAGGGGTTATGATAGCGGGATGGAAAAATAAGCATGTCTCAGATAAAATACTATGGATTTCTTCAATACTAGTCGCTCTAGGGACGACATTATCCGCATTTTGGATTCTAGTAGCAAATTCATGGATGCAAACACCTGCAGGTTACGAAATCCAAGGAGATAAACTCATTTTAACGGATTTATGGGCAGCTGTATTTACTCCATCGATGTTACCCCGATTTTGGCACACATTCAATGCATGTCTAATTACAGGTACATTTTTTGTGTTAGGGATCAGTAGTTATTATGTACTCCGTGGAAGACATCTTGAATATTCAAAATATACATTAAAAGTAGCATTAAAAGTAGGAATGATAGCTTCACTGCTACAAGTCTTTTTCGGTCACTGGCAATCTGTAACAGTAGCAATTCATCAACCTGCAAAGTTCGCAGCACAAGAAGGTCACTTTGTGACTGGCACTGGAGGAGCACCACTATTATTATTTGCTATTTTAGATGATTCTAGAATATATTTCAGTTTACCAATACCTATTCCAGGTTTATTGAGTTTATTAACTTGGGGAGATCCAACAAAACCAGTTGAAGGATTAGAAAGCTTTGGAACAGATATTCCATCGGTAATTTTAACATTTTATTCATTCCATTTCATGGTAATGCTCGGAGGATTCTTCATTTTATTCACTTTAATTGGAGGAGTTTTACTTTGGAAAAAGAAGCTATTTGAAAATGAATGGTCTTATCAAAAATGGTATTTACGAATAGGGATTCTTTCCATCCCTTTACCAATCATAAATAATGAATTAGGATGGATTACGACGGAGGCTGGCCGTCAACCATGGATTGTGCAAAATGTACTCAGAACAGCTGATGCTGTCTCAGTTTCGGTTCCTGCTGAACAAATATTATTCTCAATCATTTTATTTTGTAGCACTTTCATATTACTCTTTATAATATGGTTTTTGGCCATTCAGCGTACTGTAAAAAAAGGGTATGAATCGCTGGAGGTACAATCATGAGTTTGATTCAAGAAATCTGGTTTACCCTTCTTGGTTTAATTATAATAATTTATACAATCTTGGATGGATTTGATCTAGGTACAGCTTTCTGGTTTTTCTTTGCAAAGGATAAGAAAGAAGATAGAGTGTCTGATAGGAAAATTCTAATTCAAGCTATTGCTCCTTTTTGGGATGGCAACGAAGTTTGGTTATTAGCTGCAGGTGGTATTCTTTTTGCTGCCTTTCCCGATGTATATGCCACGGTTTTTAGCACGTTTTATCTACCTTTAGTTTTAGTTGCATTTGGATTGATTCTAAGAGCAGTTTCAATAGAATTTCGTGATGAGTTTGATTCTCTGATTTGGTACAGGCTTAATGACATAAGTTTCGTTCTTGGGAGTATGATTCCAGCAATTTTATTTGGGGTTTTAATTGGGAATTTAGTCCAAGGCATTCCGCTTGATTCAGATCATAATTTTTCTGGGAGCCTAATTGATTTAATTAACCCCTATGCTCTTCTTATTGGATTGTTATCTTTAACAATGATAATTAGCCATGGTGCTATTTATTTAAGACTTAGAACTACAGGTGATTTAACTAAAAAAGCAACAAATTGGGCAAAAATGGGACTAATAAGCTATCTTATTGTTGCTACAATCGCTCTTATTATAAGTATAGTCTTTCATCCCCAATTATTGAGAAATTTTGAAAAAAGTCCAATTTTAGGTTTTGTACCCATTTTAGGGTTTATAGTAATAATAGTAACCATATTGCTTGTTATGAAAGAAAAGGATCCAATTATAACATTTATTACTTCATCGTTTTCAATTTTTTTAAGCATATTAGGAGCAGGAGTAGCTATGTACCCAACTCTTGTTTTTGCATCAAATGACTCTACCCGTAGTTTAACTATCTATAACGCTTCATCGTCAGAACTAAGCCTTCTAGTAATACTTATAATTGCCATAATTGCCCTTCCCCTAGTTTTAGTATATACGGCCTGGGTTTATAAAACTCTTGGAGGAAAACTAACATTTGCAGATGTAAAGGATTCGCTATATTCTTAGAAAACTCTGATAAAATGAATGGTAATAGAAATGTCTCCAAACAGCTTTCTTCTTATACTAGTTATCATTGTAGTAAGGTTAAATTCGCAGTTAGCTTCTTAAGATAATAATAAAATATAAGGCCACATAAAAAGAACTCTAAAGCGAGAAAAATCCCCGCTGCAAATGAAGGAAGTACAGGGTTAGAAATTAGTAATGAATACGCAATAGCAAACCCTAAGAGAACTGCTAAAGGAGCTGCCCTTAGACTGAGGATATTTACCCATAATATAACCCTAGTTATAGTTTTTTGGCTACCACCCAAAATTCTAATGATTTTAAGATCTTCTAATAAGATAGAATTAACTATTAATCCCGAATAAGCCATTAAGGATAAACCTGTAGAAATAATAGCTGGTATTGACGCGATAGCCGATGATACCCAAAAAGAGGTTGTTGTCGCTAGATATTTCTCTTTAAAATCATTTAAAGGGAATATTTCAAGTGAGAATTCCTGTACTAGTTCATAAACTCTATCAGAAGGATCATGTACGAAAATTAAATTTCTTAAATTCGGATCTAGATTCTTTAGCAAAGTTAATTCGTTCGAATTCATAAATATACAGTGTCCTCGTGCAAATGGATCAAGGATTATACCTTTGATGTCGAATCGTTTTATTTCCTGAAAATTACATAAGATATTAGTTAAAGTTGATTCAAGAAGTCGAGGTTCTAGAAGCCCGTCTCCAAGAAAAACAGTATCTGATCCAGGTTGAGTAATATCACTAACGTTATAATAATTTATTAATGAAAAATTTGAATCAACACCCCAATAATAGGTCTTGTAAGTTCTATTCCCACCTCCACTAAATGAAACTCCAGACTCATTCTCTATAGCATAAACATTTGTTATCATATCAACTTCTCCTTCTAAAAGGAGACGAGTTTCATAGGTACAATTCTTGGGCAACTCATCAATAAAATTCAGAGGGAGAGGATGAATTTGATCAAACTCTGGATGATCAAAAGTAACTCTTTGATAAGGATCATAAAGATCCTGAATAATCGGAGTGATTTCAGGAGCTGTAATAACATACACATTACTACCATAACCTCTATCGATAAGAGTATTGGTTGTATTACTAATAATGTCCCCACCAAGGACTCCTACTGTTGAAAGAGTTACCAGTACAAAGACTCCAACAATCATAACCACTGAAAGAATTTTTGAACGTTTACTGAGAATGTATGCAAGCAAAAACCCAATTTTTCTTCTCATTGGAATTCCCCATACTCGTTGACCAACTGGAAAAACGTTAAATTGACCTTCAATTATTTCACGAAATTTAATCCGAATAAGAAGATATATAACAAATCCTGCCCCAAGATAACTACCAATTACTTGAATACTGATATATAAAAGCCCAAAATACACATTAATGATAGAACTAATATTTAATGCTGTGAATCTAAAAAAAACAATGAATCCAGAAACACTAAATATGCCAATAATCCATCCTACAACTCCCGAAAGTAGGTTTATTAGGAAAATCTGTGCTAATATAACTCTTTGAATCCTTTTATAAGTTCCGCCCAAGGCGAGTAGAACAGCCAAATCCTTCATTCTAGTGACTGTTAATAAAGCACTCAAAATGATGGAGACAAGGATGCCTGCACATACGGCAAAAATTAGCATATAAGTCAAATAATCATTGAAAATACAAACAACTGTACGGTTTAGAAAATTTTGTTGTTTTTCAACAATTTGGCTTTGTATGCTGTTAGCTAATCCATAAAAAAACATTCCTGAGGCAAAAATAGCTGATTGTATAGAGATGAATAGAAATGATTGTTGTTTTTTCCTCCAAATATCCTTCATTGCTAGTGAAAGACTACTCATTTTTAGTCAATCCTTTTCATAGGGAATAAGTTTACCATCCTTAGGAATGAAGATTCTATCAGCAAGAGGGAATATTTTTCTATCATGTGTAATAACGATGATTGTTTTTTTCCCCTTTGTTGTACTCAGTTTATTTATAATGCTTTCAGATGTTTGGCTATCCTGATTTGAGGTGGGCTCATCAACTAGTAACAAGTCTGGATCTAGAATAAATGCTCTGACAAATGCACATCTTTGATATTCACCTCCAGAAATTAAGACTGGTAATGAGTTGGCCCTTTCACTTAGTTTGAACTCTTCTAGTAATTCCCATGCTCTTTTTTCGTGCTCATCACGATCTACTCTTTGAGCAAGTTCCACTGGAAGCATTACATTCTCCAATACAGTTAAAGAGTCTATTAAGTGACCTGTTTGAAATACAAATCCAATATAAGTTGATCGAAAAATAGCAAGGTCTTCCTCATCAGAAGTAGTCAGATTATGGTCAAATATTTTTACAGTACCCTCATCTACTTGCATCAAACCTCCAATTATAGATAAGATAGTTGATTTACCTGACCCTGAGGGACCAGTAAGTATAATAAATTCATTTTTTCTACATTGGAGATCTAAATCTTTTAGAACTGCCAGTCTCGTGTCACCGATTTTGAAAACCTTTTTGACCTGAGAAAGATTAACTACAACTGGCTGTTCTATGGATAACAAATCAGTAGTCAAGGGTTTACTTCACCAAGATTTCCAAGCATTATGAATTTTTAAATTCTTTAGGTACGTTAGTTTGACTATTCAGAGATGTTTATCAAAATAGTACAGTTTTTTGACATTGATTTCATATATGGAAATTACTTTAAAGATGTCTGGTGGATCGACAAAATAATTTGGTATTAGAGATTCGGGTAATTTTAAGAAAAGAGTTTAATTTTTAGTATAGCTATATTATTGAGGAAATTTTGAATTCAAAGTGTGCTTTACTTTTAGGAGAAAATCAGTTACATGAAGAAAACGGTGGAAAGTTGATTGTCTGAAAATAATGAAGGGACAATTTTAAGAGCTAGAACCAAGACTTTTTCTTTTTGACCTATCACCCTGTGATGATTTCTGGAATCTCTGGTTTTATACCTTCTAGTCTTTTTCCATAGATTCTCAATTTTAAAGAAATAAATAAAATAAAGGAACCAGTGATACAAATTCCAAAAACAAATGCTACTCCCGCAATTATTCCTGAATGATCTATCAGTAGACCTGCAATTGGAAGCAGTGGGATGGAAAAAATAGAAATTAGTGTAGGGATTAATGAATATACAGAATTTCTAACCTCTGAAGGAATAAGATCAATGATAATTCGGTCTCGAAGAATATAACCTATTCTAATAATAAAGCTGTTAGATATGTTCATTATAAGTATAGTTGCTATAAATCCAATTAAATTAAAACTATTTTGGGGAGGTAACAGAGAGAATAAAATGAGGTAAGCAGGGAAAAAAATTAACAGATGTATAAACAGAAAGAGCGGAAAGTGTTCATTCTTAAATCGTGTACTCCACTTAGCCACATAAAATCTGGCAGGGATTTCTAATAGGAATATAATAGTCCTAATTAAACTTGTTCCGAAATCTGAGCCTGTATATCCAAAATAAAGAGGAAAAAGAATCAAGTTGAACCAAATAAGCCAGGTAACTTGGTAAATTGCTAAACCAAGTATAAAAAGTAAAGTAGGTCTACTGGAAAAAATAAATCTAATTCCACCTTTTAAATATTGAAAATAGGCTCTTCTTGGAGAAATAGTGTCTTCAGCGAAATCATTATTAGATTCAATATTATCAAGATTCTTTAAAACATATATAATCAAAAATGTATTCAAAAAAAACTGTAGGAAGAAGACTAATTCTCTAGAAAAACCTGTTGCAAGCATCCCTCCAATCATAAATGAAATTGCTAAGGAAATGTTGGTTGAAAGACCTACACGATCTCTCATAAAGCCGTATATCTTTCTTTCAGTGTCTGACTCTCCTATTGTTTTCTTATAATTTGAATCTAACCATGTTTCAATAGTACCAGACGCTTGAGCATTTCCTAATCCATTGAAAATCGCTATTAAGAAAAAGATTGGAATTGTTTCAGCTATTGATAATAGAAAAAAAGCCACTCCGTAACTTGCATAAGCAAGAGTCATCACCCATTTTTGACCAATGTAATCTCCTAATGATCCAGATGGATAATCAAAAATAAGCTGAATAGATAACATGACTGTTGTGATAACAGAAGCTTGAGTAAATCCAATTTTATCTATAGCATTGAGTATATAGAAAGTATTTGATAGGCTTAACAAAAGTGAGTTTAACACTAGGATTGTCAGGAACTTCCTAATTATCATTTTCGTTTGTTCAGGTAGGCTTTCTATACCTAAAAACTGATTAACTATCAATTTACTTGACTCCTGAATGGAGATAATTTCCTTAACTACATTTTTTCAAGAAGTGAATGACTTAGGCCTTATATTTCATGGCAAAGTCTTTTTTCTCATATTTTTCACTTTTTTTCAATTATATTCTAAATAAAATCATTCATTCTCCAGATATTTTTAAGACTTATGATATTGGTTAAAAAAAGTTTGAAAACAAGCAGAAGCTTTATTATTTACCAATATTTTATAGGTCGTAAGGTTCGTTGTGGAAAAATCATGATTAAAACCATAATCAATAAGGATCGACAATCAGTCGTAGGAATTGACAGTGATATTTGGCATAAGTATGTATACAATACTGTTTACAGACACATTATTGATATTCTGTCAAATAAACCATTAACGATTGATGAAATCTACACCAGTTACAATAAGATTGAAACGAGTAATCCTAAATCTAAAAGCACAATTTACCGGTACGTCAATGACTTACTAAAGGTCGAAGTTTTGATTAAAGCTGGGCGAGTTTTTTATTCTCAACATACATCTTCGAAAGTACTTTATGATCTAGCAGCAGAATTATTAATCCCTGAACCCCCCAAAATTAAAATTTGGTCGTTTAACAAGAGTGGCAATAATTTAGCCCTTTGTTTAGGAATTATTCTTGATAGACATTTCTCTCATAAAATCCCCTCAGTTCCAATGCTAAAATCCCTTTTTCACCAGTTTGAAACCGAAAGATATCAGTTCTTAATAAATACACTTACTAAATTGATAGAGGGGTCTAAATCTGACAATAAAAAGAAGAAATTCGTTTGGATGATTTCTTCTTCAGATCCCTACACCATAACTCGTTCAATTGATCTTTTTTCCCTTTTTCATTGGATTATACAAAAAAAAGACTTAAATTATTTTCTTGATAAGCTTCGTGAGTGTTATCATGAAAGTGATTCAAATGGCAGTTTCTATGAATACATAAACGAATTATCAAACAACAGTTCTTCTGATTCAAATCTGTCTTATTCAGATTATATCGAATACACCCCAAATTTAGTTCAAACTATTGATCAAGAAACTTGGGATAAAATTGTCTGGAATTACAATCATAGAGCTATTCTGTTGTTATTGAGAAAACCTATGACTCTTAGTGAGATTCACAAGAAACATCACAAGGCTGTTTTAGCAAGGATTGAAGAAGATAAGAAAGAAGGAAAAAAAATTCATTATATTCCTCGTCAAAAGAAGAAGAGTACAGTTTATAATTATTTGAAAATTATGAAGAACGGGGGACTCATTGTTGAAGCAGGACGCCGAATTAGGGAAGGAAAAGCTCTTACTGAAATATTATACACTAGAAAAGCTCTTTATATCTCTAAAGAGAAACTAATTGAGGATTTTAAGTCAATTGAATTGGATAAAATAACAGAAATAGTTGGTTCTTTGTTGGTTTATGCAAATTCTAAAAAAAACTTTGATCATAAAAAATTGCGTTCTTTAATAACCAATATAGAAGAGTTCAGGGCAAAGATCTTTACAGAAGACTTTAGCAAAACAATTACAAATCCTCCGATTGAAATAACTGCGAATTTTGAATTTGAACAACATAATGTGTTTTTTGAGGCTTTAAGACTAGTAGAGTGGTTTTTAGCTCTGAAAGACAAACATACATTTAAAATAGAATTAGACCACTGTTTTTCAGATTAAACAAACTAAAAAACTCAATCTTTTGAAGATAGTTTGATTCTCTAATTTTTTTCCTTCCTTTCAGCAATACGAAAATTTAGAGGTAATAGATTAATATATAAGAGTCTCTCCTAACTTCATTAAGGATATCAAAAATGATCATTATATTTGTTTTTAATCAATGAAAGGAAATTAATCCAAAGTGAACAAATTTTACATTGGAACTAAGTCTAGTTTTAAAGAGGATGCAGAATAAAATACTCAACTAAATACAACTTCAAAAAAAACTTGAAATAGAAATAGATAATTATTACCAATTAGTTATTTTAATATTATATAATTCATATTGAGATATCACGGAATATTTTCGCAATAGACGGTGTACTTGATTAGTTTTAAAGGTCAATAGGGAAAAGCATTGAAAACAAACAATCTCTATCTAAATGCTGCAACAGAAACCGTTAATCTGATTGGAAAGTTGCTTAGTTATTTGATAGAGACTAATAGGACTGGAAAATTTGAGGAGTTCTTGACTCAAATTTATACAAAAGCAAATAGACAAGCTAGTGTGACAACAGAGCAAGATTCAAAGTCAAAAGCAAAAGGAAATAAGAAATATTGGGAAGGAGTACGTGATGTGATTAACCTTGCCAAAGACCAATGGAGCAATTTACAAGATATAAACATGTTCAATCTATTTCTAATAAATTGCGTTCCCAGTTTAACAACTGATGTCACCCTTGAAAAAAGGATTGAAGATTTAGATGGACTGGAAGAGCTTACAATTAAAGAAGTAACATTTCCCTCCGATCCAACTTATACTGAAACAGCAATTCGTACATTAAATCTCATACGACGAACTCTAAAACATTTTGCAGAGAATCAAAATCTAGATCAATTCTCTGATTTTATAAATCAGATGAAAACGAGAGCTGAAACAAAATTTAGCTCGATTGAAAAAGACTCTTCTAATGAAGTCTTTGATTCACCTAATGATAGAGAAAATACTAAGTACTATTGGCAAGCAATATATGATATAGCTAAAATCGCTAGTAATCAATGGGAATCTATCCAAGATCCTCAACAACTCTATACTTTCACCAAGGGTATAGAAGTGTCTATTATTCGACAGGAACGAATTTATATCAATGAACAAGGGAAATATGAATTTTCTGAAGAACTTTCTGAAATTCAAGATTATTTTTATCCAAAAACAATATCTTCATCGATAAAAGAAATTAAGGAGACACCTAAACAGGAAATGGATTCTTCTATAGCAACACCACCTAATGAATTGGAAATTGATTATTTAGATGACTCCTTAAGAGAACTTTCGCAGATTTTATCAGATTCAACAACTCTAGAACAGGTTCCTTCTCCTCAAGATGATCCATTAATTAAAGATATTCAAACTCTTTCAGATCAAGAGACTCAACCAGTTCTAGATAAAGCAAAAATACTGAAAGAAGTATTAATTGAGTGTGGTTTCGAAGAACCCTATCCAGATGTAAAGAATGGTGTAACTTCATCTGATAATTTAACTGATAAACTACTAAGCCATATCGAAAACGATTTAACATCCAAAAAGACAAAAGAAGACAATGAACTATCTTTGGCATTGAAAAAAACATTAAGAATGTTAAAGAATGAATTTTAAATAATAAAAGGCTAAATTGAGTGGTAAATAATCAACTTTTATAAAAGACTCACAAAATTTTACTCCTGGGTTAAGAATGAGAATGGATCCTTATTATGTAAAGGCTGCAATTGAAGTCTTAGAACTAATTGAAAATTTATACAAAAATATACTCCAAAATCAATCAGTAGAAAATTTTCAGAAGGTTTTAAATCTAATTGTTGCTAACCCTGATTCATACCTTGGTGAAAAGCATAGCTTAGGTAGTTCTGTTACCGATACTACAGCAAAAGCCAATTATTGGGAAGGGGTGCGAGATATGGTGAAATTAGCTGGAAAACAATGGTCTTCGTTGCATGATCATGAAAAATTCCTTTCATTCATACAGAAAACTCGAAAAATTCTTACTGAAAGTATTCATCAATCCCCTCAAGCAATCACTATTGAATCACGATTCGATGAGAAAAAAGTATCTAAGATCCCTAAAGAAGATTATACTGGATTAAATGACATACATTCATTGGCAATGTCTATTGAACGATTAAAGCAAACAATTAAAGATCTTCATAATCAACTTAGACAAGAAATCAATCAAATAATTGAGGATAAAATTGCATCTGAATTAGAAATCCTGAAAACAGAAATTCGAGATTTGATCGAAGATAAACTAAGTAAGGAACAAATTCATCCCGATTATAATATTCCTCCAACAGCTGAAACACCTCCTACTTCAACTAAAATTCAAGAAAAGAGTATATTAAGTAAAGAAGAGGCGATTAATCGAATCCACTCAATTAATTCAGAGGATAAGAAGAAAAATTTGATTGATGATGAGGATATATATTCTCTTACTTTACGAGATGCTTTGAAAATTCTGAGAGATGAGGATTAAATAATTTTCTTACGATAGGACAGCAATTCTTGAAGTCCTTAATACTCGTACCAATAAAGGTTTTTAAACTCAACAATTCTTAGATTGAGGATTATTTTAGTACTTGTTACAATTGAGTTTTATAAAAGGGGAGAAGATAAAAGAAGATGAAAAGATAAAAATTGTAAAAGTTTGCTAATGTGAATAAGTTTAAATAATAATAATACAAAGTATCTAATGATTTAATATCTTCTCCTTTTAATATGATAGCAATAAAAATGAGTAACAATGATCATTCCTTCAGAAAGAATTGTTATAGGGTTATTTCTTTCCATATTTGCAGGTTTATCTACCGCCCTTGGGGCGATAGTAGTTTTTCTTATGAAAAAACCTGATAACAAGATGATAAGCGCATCTATGGGTTTTTCAGCTGGGGTTATGATAGGTGTGTCTATCTTTGAGTTGTTTCCTGAAGCTGCTAGTGAGCTAGGAACCTTAATTGCTGGAATCTCATTTTTACTTGGGATGGTTGCCGTTGCTGCTTTGGACTTTCTTATACCACATCACTACATGCACGAACATACAAGTTCTGACAGAAGTTCCTCAATAATAGGAAATCCGAATACAACACGTCTACTCAGGACAGGGAAACTTATCGCAATAGGTATAGCAATCCATAATTTTCCTGAAGGAATTATAACTATGAGTGGTAGTTTATATTCTATTGAGTTAGGACTCTTAATAGCTATCGCTATAGCACTTCATAACATCCCAGAGGGACTTTCGGTTGCGATTCCGATATACTGTGCCTCTGATGATAAAAAAAAGGCTTTTAAGCTTTCTTTCTTCTCTGGACTTGCTGAACCTATTGGCGCTATAATTGGGTTACTCATTCTCTTCTCTTTGGGCGTGATTATTACAGAAATTCTAATCCTGTCATTAGCCTTCGTAGCAGGTATTATGACTTTTATATCTCTTGATGAATTGTTACCCTCTGCCCACGAAACCTGCAATAACAATGGTGACAATGCTCATATTGTTACTGGGGGCATTCTAGCTGGAATGGCGATCATGCTAATTACTATAGGTATACTAGGCTAATAGATACTTAGGAAACAGTATATGGAAATTACTTTTTAAGTACAATTCGAATTTTTTGGCTATTATTCGAACGATTTCTTCAGGAAGGTATATGTTAAAACCTCGTAACAACAAACATAACAGATAATATGTTTTCAAGGAAATATCAAGGATGCATCTGGTAGAGGATATTATAACCACATCTTTAAAGAAAGACCAATTTCAAATTCTTATAGATTCTTTTGATTATCCAATCTATGTTATTAATCGGGATTTCAGAATAGTCATGGTTAATTTAGCTTTAACAAAAATAACAAGAGAGATCTTAAACCGATCTGACTTTATTGGAAAACCTATTGATACTTTATCTTATGTATCATCATCAATAATAAATGATTTTAAGCAAGTTTTTAACACTGGTGAAACATTTACCTCACTAGAACGTATTAAAACTGACAATGATACATTATTTATTGAAACTCGAAAGATTCCAGTATTTGATGGTGAGAATGTTGAGCGTATAATGACTGTAGTTATTGATGTTGTCAACAATGATGAAGGAGGTTACAAAAGTTTAGTCAACAATATCCCAGTAGGAGTGTATAGAATTAGCTCCTCCTACCAAGGAAGTTTTCTTAAAGTTAATCCAGAGTTAGTTAACATTCTTGGCTTTGATTCAGTGGAGGATTTGTTAAAATGTTTCATCCCCGAGTTTATTGTAAATCAGGAGATCATGAGTTGTGCATTTAACCCTAGCCACGATTACAATCGTAATCGTATTCAAGATTTTGAGTTAGAATTACGTCGAAAGGATGGCTCACAGTTCTGGGCAGCCCTATCAGCACAGCTAAAATTCAATGCAAAAGGGAATTTAGAATGGATTGATGGGATCGTTGAAGACATAACTGAGAAGAAAAAACTTCGAGAGAAACTCCAAGATACTGAAAGGAGATATGAAGCATTATTTCAAAGTTCAAATGATGCTATTCTTATTATTGATCTAGATGGGGCTATTTTAGACTTTAATCAAGTAGCTTGTAAAATACTTCAGTATACACCTGAAGAACTTAAGACAAAGACCACAAATGATCTCATAAGTCCTATGGAACAGGAAGATAGTAAAAAGAAAATTGAACAAATCCTTATTCATAATAAACTTTCATTATATCACCGTATTTTTTTAACAAAAGATGGAACTGAAAGACTTGCAGAAATTAACCTATCAGTAGTAAGAGATTCGGAAGGAAGACCGATTTACCTTCAAGTTATTGCTCGGGATGTAACGAAGAGAAAACAAGAAGAACAAGCTCGTTTTGAATTGGACTCTCGTCGAAAAAAATTCACTGAATTCGCTACTCACGAATTTCGTACTCCTTTAACCGTTATTAAGGGTTTTATTGAACTCT
>JBHLKC010000026.1:8882-23668 GCA_048887065.1 Candidatus Hodarchaeota archaeon | reverse complement strand
GACGAAAAGAAAAGTATTACTAACCCAAAAGAACTTATCTCTTCCCTTAAAAAAATCAAGAATAAAGACGATTTTGAATTTGTTATGGAGATCGCTATAAAAACCAATCCTCAATTAGAAGATTTAATTAGAACAGGACTATTTGCTAGCTTCTTGAAGCTTTTTAAGTAAGAAAAGCTAAAAGCGTATGGTTTCAAAATTCTTGTTTTTATATCATTTTTAGTTATTAAGAAGGGTTGAATAAAATGATTGCTATCTGATTCTGTAAAACGTATCGCTCGATTTAAAATCACTTTTCTTGAAATTAAATCAGAAAGGAATGGGTTATTATGTCTAATAATCAAAATAAAAACGAAAATTTCAATGCTTTGATTAACGAGACAAGTCCTTATCTCTTACAACACGCCTCAAACCCTGTGGAATGGTACTCTTGGGAACAAGGTTTACAGAAGGCGAATGAGAAAAACAAACCCCTATTAATAAGCATAGGATACGCCGCGTGCCACTGGTGCCATGTAATGGCCCGTGAATCCTTTGAGGACTCAGAAACAGCGGCTTTGATGAATGAATATTTCATTAATATCAAGATTGACAGAGAAGAGCGGCCTGACCTTGATTCATACTTCCAAACTGCTGTAGCGCTTTTAACTGCGGGAAGAGGTGGGTGGCCTTTAACAGTTTTTTGTACACCAGATGGAAAAGCATTTGCAGGAGGTACATACTTTCCTAAGACACAAACTTATGGTCTTCCCAGTTTTAAACAAGTACTCGAGTATATCCACAAAGAATATCAGAAAAATCGAACATCAATTCAGGAAGTCACAAATAAAGTAATTAAAGCACTAGAAGAAAGAAATAAAGTAAATTTGACTAATGAAATAAAACTATCTCAAGATCTCATTGATAGACACTTAGCTCACCTAATTGATAAAATCGACCCGATTTTTGGAGGATTCGGTTTAAGTGGGCCCAAATTTCCACAAATAAGTGACTTACGCTTCCTATTAGTTTCAGCATATCGGAGGAGTATTAATACGGAATTACTAGAAAAAGTAACGAAAACGTTTGACAATATGGCTGCGGGAGGTATTTATGATCATCTTGGGTCTGGATTTCACAGATATAGTGTTGATCGTAAGTGGTTAATCCCACATTTTGAAAAAATGTTATATGATAATGCTCAGTTATTATTTCTTTCTTTAGAATTGTTTCAGGCAACAAAGAATCAAGGGTATGCGGATATTGCTCAAGAACTCCTAGATTATCTCAAAAAAGAAATGATGGATGAAAGTAATAGCTGTTTTTATTCATCTCAAGATGCAGATTCAGAAGGGAAAGAAGGAGAATTCTTTGTTTGGACACCTGAAGAAATAAATTCAATCCTTGGCGTCGAGAAAGGCATGTTATTCTCAAAATATTATGATGTTACAGAAGGAGGGAATTTTGAAAGAGGCAAGTCTATTTTAAATGAGACAGCGACACTTAGATCCTCAATAGATAATGGAGAAATAACTTGGGAGGAAATAATTCAATTAAAGCAGATATTGTTTGAATATCGTGAAAAACGGCCCAAGCCATTCTTGAACAAAAATATTATTGTTTCGTGGAATGCTTTAGTTTTTCAGGCTCTAGCAAGAGCATCATTTGTATTAAATGAACCTAAACATTTGGAACGGGCTGAAAAGGGGTTAAATTTTATTTTAAAAAACCTAAAAGATCCCGCTACTGGAAGATTGTATAGGAATTTTCATGGAAAATCAAAAGTCCTTGCTTTTTCAGAAGATTATTCCTTACTGATTCATGCTCTCTTAGAAATATTTGCTGTTTCTGGGAAGAGAAGATATTTGGAGGAAGCTATTCAGTTACAGAATATCTTAGATACCGAATTTTGGGATGATAAATCGAACGGTTATTATCTAACGGGCTCTTGGCAAGATGAATTAAGTGTACGAGAAAAGCCTGTGGTTGTTTTTTCTATTCCTAGTACAAATGCAATTTGTTTAGAAAATTTACTAAAACTGTACCATTATACAAGTAATGACTTTTATCTGATTCGTGCTGATTCCCAGGCTCAATTTCTAGCATCATGGGAGGAAACACAGGGTTATTTGAATGGAGATGCCTTTATAGCACTCGATCTTTATATAAACAAGCCTATTGAAATCATATCCATTATTGGTAAGAAACCAGCTGATATTGATTCAACAGAAGAATATCTAAGAACTAATTATCTTCCACAATCAGTTTTCCTCCAAGTCAAAGAGACGCTTATTGATGAACTACAAGATTTACCATTACTTGAATTAAGAATAATATCTCAAAATTCAAAAGATTGGTCTTCAGGAACAACTTTTATTTGCAAAAACTTTGTTTGCTCCGTACCTCTAAGAAATGGAACAGAGATAGGTTATTACTTGAATGAATCGAAATATTAATTCCTTTTACTTATATCCAACTTTTTCATTTAGCCTGATCCGACTACGGACGTAAATGCCACTACCTCTTCCAACCTCTATATCCTCATTATAGAGAATCGCCCCTGCTATATACTGTTTACGGGTTGTGTTGACCAGATTTCCAACAGCTCTCATTATACCTTTCGTAACTGGACGTGTAAGATAGGTTGTAAATGTGGTGGTAAGTACAAATACTTCCATGATCGTTGAATTAACAGCGAAAAAAGCAGCGTCATCTAAGGCCTTGAAATAAACAGATCCATGAACTGCATGAGCTGCATGAAAAAGAGCTTCTTTAACAGGAATCTTTACTTCAGCTGTATTTTCTGAAATTTTAATTTGTGCTTGATATAGATTATTTAATGGATGTGAGTGATATAAATTCTCCAATTTTCGATAATGTTCTAGGTAACTCATATTCCCTCATTTTTCATCAGAGATTCTTCTTTTTAAGTTTTTACTCTAAGAAGTACTTTTTCATGCAAATAATTAAAGGAGGTTTATGCTTAAAATCTCTTTAATTCTATTTCTCTCATTATCTATTATTGTTAATTTTGATCTTGTCTAATTAGAAATATTTATCAAAAAAATATTCCTTTTTAATCCTATTCTTTATGATATGTATCAACAATTTTTAAGGAAATACCGAAATTAAATAAGAAATTTAATTATATGGGATAGTTGAACTAATAGACCTCAATACTCAGTTTTAAGTAAGCAAGTAAAATTTAAGTAAGAGAGATCTATTATAATAAAACGTTATTTAATTTAATTAAAAAAGTTTAAGCTCTTTATATTTTCTTAAGAATCAGCTATTTAATATGGAATTTAGCTTTAAAACTTTTAATAAAACAATAGAAATCCAGATGATTTAAATGGTACAACAGAGAAAAAAAGAAGTTATTGCAGGACCAGTAATCGTAGCAACTGCCAATGCTATGAGAGCTTTTGATGCTCCTGTTCGCTATCCATTAATCCTTAAAAATTTTGAATTACCACTAAATGATCCTATAGTTCCTAGTAGATCAGCGTTTATTGTTCTTGTAGAACATATAATTGGAACGGTACTCGTTGTACTACTATTATTTTCGCGAAAAGCTCATACAAAATTGATTTCACAACTTAAATCATTTAATAGCCGAGATTGGATTTCCTTTTTTCTTGTATCCTTAGGTTCAGGTTTAGGACTGTATTTCTTTTTATTAGCATTGGCATATGGTAACCCAACGATAGCAATTTTGTTACAAAAAAGTCAACCTTTGATTACTTTAGCATTTGCAATGATAATATTAAAAGAAAAACCAAGTAAATATTATTATTCATCATTAGTTATTGCTATTGTAGGTATTTTTCTTTTAGTTGCAGAGGAAATCGCAGAAAAAACAACAACTGTTGGCTTTTTTGGGACAGAAATCTCTACTGGACTCTTAGCAGCATTTTTTTCATTAATTGCTGCTGCCTTCTGGGGTTCAAATACAGTTTGGGGCCGTATTCTTACTGAAAAAGTTGATTATTGGAATCTAACAACAATTCGTTATATAGGAGGCTCATTGATATTAATTTTCTTCAATATAATTGTTGGTGCTTATACTAATGATAATTTTAACATGGCAGGAGAAACCATTATAACCTTCGGAGTTTCAACACCATTTCTTTCTTCTCCAATACAGCTTTTAATTCCTATTAATGCTATTATCGCTATTATTCTATTGACAATTTTTACTGGAGGAGTAATACCGCTAGGGTTGTATTATTTTGGTTTGAGATGGTCAAAAGCATCCGTTGGTGGCCTGGCGGAACTAGCATTTCCCCTTTTAGCGATATTCATCAATTACTTGTTTCTTGGCTTTGGTTTAACACTGATTCAAATATTAGGAGCAATTATCCTTCTAGGTGTTGTTTCGATAATGTCTTACGTCAATGCGAAAGAACATGAAAAAGAACTATCGATATAAATCCATTTCACCTTCATATGATATTGAAAAGAGATTTTGCAGGATTAAGTTTCATTTTTTAACTCATTTTTCATTTCAGAGTTATCTGGATTACTTTGAAGAGATGTATCTTTACCATTTGGCAATACTGGATTAGGTATTAATCCCCATATCTCTAATGTAACAAGCAATCCAATAATTAACCCGATTCCTGGGATATCATTCAAGAGGGTTTCAAGAAAAGTATCAGTAGTCAAAAGTTGTCTAATTATCAATGATAAAAAAGAAGAACCTCCCCACAATAATCCCCCCAAAATTCCCCCAATAAAAAATCGACGTACTAAGCTTTCTTTATAATAAGCAACAAATTGGTTTAAATAATAAGTAAAATCAGGTTTCACGTTTTATCTACCATAAGAATCGTTAAGAACATAAATTATGTCAATTTTAACTGTTTTATCTCTTAATAACAGTTTAAATATAAGCATTACTTTTCGATTCTTAATTCGTAAGCTTTTTCGTTCTGTAGGCTGATAATTTTAAATAAAGTATAATTTTTCATTAAGCATTCTAAGAGAAATGAAAAATGAGCAATATTTTTAACACATCTACGGATGCAACTTATTATCCCTTGAAGAAAGAAATGTTGTTATCAGCAGGAAAACAAAGTGTTTAATACACACATTCAATGTTTAAGAGAATTATTATGTCTTATAAAAGGTATCTCCTTGAATAACACAGAGAGGGCCATTATTACTAAAATAAGCCCAAATTTATTAGAATTTCGTAAGAATTTTACAATGATAACAAAAATTCCTGTTTCTGTTATTTTAAATGACCTATCTAAGGTTTTAGGCTATGGTGAAGGAAGTACTCCTTTAAGTGACGATGTTTTCCTCGGAATGGTTGCTACAATTTACTCTTTAGAATCTGATGTTGAAAAAGAATTCAAAATATTATCCAAGATTCCATTTGAGCGATTTACTACATCAAAGTCCTCTCAACTTTGTAGAGATTTCTTCAATCGAACTTTTCCTCTTGAAATTGAAAGTTATCTTAAGCTCATTCGAATTAATCTTTCAGACTCATCGAAAAGAGCTCATTTTAAAAGAGAAATCAATAAAATATGCAATTTGGGGGCTTCTAGCGGTAAATCCTTTCTTATTGGATCGCTTTGGGAACTATGTTTTAGAGAATCAGGAGGTTCATTTAACAATTTTGAACTAAAAAATGATAAATTATGTTTTTCATAGAAAAAAAATAGAAAAATAAATCAGATTTTGTATATTAAACACTTTATTGCTATTATTCTTGGTGATAAATTTATATGAAGGCAGTTTTACTTCATGATTTTGGTGGAATTGAAAAGCTTGAGTACAGTGATTTTTCAAAACCTTTAGTTGATCCAAATAATGTATTGGTAAAAGTAAAAGCTGTTGCATTAAACCATCTTGATTTATTTGTGCGAAAAGGCATCCCTGGCTTGAAACTGGAAATGCCACATATTCTAGGGAGTGATATTGCTGGAACAATAGCTGAAATAGGTTCTGAAGTAAAAGAGCAAGGCTTAGAAATCGGACAAAGAATTGTAGTAGATCCAAGTCTTTACTGCAATACATGTGAATTTTGCGTTCAAGGTCAACACTCACTTTGTCGGGAGTATGGCATTATAGGAGAACATAAACGTGGAGGGTATGCTAATTTTGTAGCTATTCCAGCTGATAATGCAATAAAAATACCTGATGGGTGTACTCTTGATTTTGTTCATGCTGCTGCGGTTCCACTGACTTTTATGACAGCTTATCGTATGGTACTAACTAGAGCAAGACTGAAGGCAGATGAAGATATTCTAATAACAGGAATTGGGGGAGGAGTAGCATTAGCAGCTCTACAGATAGCAAAACATTTAGGAGCAAGGGTATTTGTAACCTCATCCTCTAATAAGAAACTAGAAAAAGCAAAGGCATTAGGAGCCGATTTTGGAATAAATTATAGAGAAAATCCTGATTTTCACAAAGTAGTTTATACTTTGACAAATAAACGTGGAGTAGATGTTGTTGTAGACTCCGCAGGGCAAGCAACTTGGGAAAAAAGTATGCGTTCTCTTAGAAAAGGTGGAAGACTTGTAACATGTGGTGCCACCACAGGTCCTATTGCTAAAACCAATATCAATTTATTATTTTGGAAACAACTAGATTTACTTGGCTCTACAATGGGTAGTCGCTCTGAATTACGAGAAGTACTCAAATTAGTATGGAAAGGACATCTGAAACCAATAGTAGACACTACATTACAGCTACATGAGGCACAAGAAGCTCATAAATTGTTAGAAAAAGGAAAACAATTTGGTAAAATAGTTTTAAAACCATAATAATTTTAAGGAATGATTTTAAGTGAAATTTTCATTTGGATTACAATTAGAACCACAGTTTGGTTATACAAAATCAGTTATTGATTCTTTTGGTAAAATGATCCAAAATAGTGCATGTTTCGATACGATATGGATATCAGATCATATGTTTCTAGATGAAAATGCAATAGATAAGTCAGCATTTGATGCATGGACTTTAATGACATACTTGCTAACCAAGTATGAGCAATTGCGTGTTGGATCACTTGTACTCTGTAATTCTTATAGATTCCCAAGTATTTTAGCTAAAAAAATTATAACATTAGATAATTTATCCCAAGGACGTTTGGAACTCGGTTACGGTGCTGGATGGAAAAAAATTGAATATGAAGCCTATGGTTTAGATTTTCCTTCAGCTAAAGTGCGTCTTGAACAGCTAGAGGAAGGTTTACAAGTTCTTCTCAAGCTTTGGAGCACAGAGGAAAAAACGAGCTTCTCTGGGAAGTATTATACTCTAAAAGATGCTATCTGTTTCCCAAAACCATTTCATCATCCTCATCCCCGATTATGGATTGGTACAATGACTGGTGGAGATGGAATGTTAAAGATCACTGCAAAATTCGGAGACGGTATAAATTTAGCTTGGGCTTTTTCTGCAACAAGGTGTAAAGAAATTTTTCAATCGCTAGATAACTTTGCGCGACAATTCAACCGAAAAACCTCTGATATTTTACGTTCAGTAGGTTTTTGGGTAAGAGTTTATTCTACTGAAGACGAATTAAACATAGGGATTAAAGAAGAAGCTAAAAAACGGAATATAAGTCTTGAGGACTACCAGAAAAGGATAGAAGGAGCCTTAATTGGCACAAAAGAGCAAGTTGTGGAGAAACTTCAACAATATGTCGATATCGGTGTAACACATTTTATTTTCATGTTTCCATATCAACAAGAGACGCGTTATTTTCAAATCTTTAATGATAGTATTCTCCCTCAAATTTATTAAACAAAACAATCAATTATTAGGAAAAAAAGCGTTCTTTGAAGGATAAGATTCAAATATGGTCTCTGATGACAAAAACGCTTCAATTTATTTTCGCTTTCAGAAGATTGGATTCAAACTCCCTCGAGAACACGGGTTAACTGCTATTGGGATAGTTGCAGTATTACTGGGCATTGGTTTTTCATTTACTGGAGAAATAGAATTCATAGGTCTATTATTGACTCTTTTTTTTTCAGTTGTTGTTATTCTTGGATCTGACTCAACTATGAGTGCAATTAAACGGAAATTTTCTTCAATTAACCTTGTTCCAGGAGTTATGATCATATTGACTGCAATTCTAATAGTAACATGGAAACCAATTTGGCAAGTATTCTTTATATTCTTTATTCTTACTATAATGACAAGTGCATGGATGATTTTTGCCTATAAGTCTAAGAAATTATCCCCTTTAGAATTAGTGTTTGGGGCTGTTGCTTTATCAATGTTAGCTTCGTTAGTTTTTGTTGTTTCATCCACAGTAATTGAAATAACCTATTTCGTAAAAGTTTTAGCATTTAACTGGATCTTTATTGGAGTGACTGTTCTTCTCATTTTGTATGTCGAAAGTTTAAGAAATAAGGTAAATCCTTACTTTCCTCTTGGTACGTGGATTATTTTCTTAATTTCTTTTCTTTTCTTAATCATGTTTCAGGTATTACCAGTAATTTCTCTCATAGCGATAATCGAACCAACCACTCTTGGGATATATCAAGGTTGGAAAAAAGAGATCATAAAAGAGTCAAATAAACCTATAAAAACGGTGGGTATCCAACTTTTAGTTCGATTATTTCTTTTTGCCTGTCTAATCTTATTTTTAATTCCTTTTACGTTTATATAAAATGGATTTCAACTTTCTTTAATAAACAGAATTAGATCCCCTTAGAATGAATGAACTGTTTCATTAATTTATAGAAATCTTCAAGCGTACCAAAAAAGTTGATTGGATATTTAGCTTTTTCCTGATCTAAGGATGTAGGACTGATTTTATTATCAAGATCTCCATAACTTACGACTAAGAAGGTCTTAATTCCAATTTTACCCGCACTCATATCATTATTGGGGTCATTACCAATCATGAGACATTCATTAGGTTTCTTATTTAAGCGGTTCAATATCTCTTGATAATATTCAATGTGTGGTTTAGCAGAGTGATAATAATCAGAGGAGGTAATTTCATCCCAACGAATATTGTTTCTTCCTATACCTCCCCATTTAAGTCTAAATTCATTTGCAATTAATGGAAAAAAAGGATTTGTTGCTGCAACGAGCGTAAAATGTTTTGCAGCTAGAGTAAGTAAGGATTTTGCGAATGGATTTGGTTTTATTATTTGGCTAAGCTGGTTGTATTCATTCTGATAAAACTGTAGAAATCTCTCCTGAATTATTGATGCTGTTAGGGTTTCTAAATGCTTACTAAATTCTAGCTCAAATCTTGATAAAATTGTGTGACTTGGGTGGTTACTTTTCATTATATTATAAATACTCTCTAGAAAAATCTTAACGAAGTGATTAAGATCAGGCATTTCTTTCTGGAAATATTTGTGGATGAGCTTAGAATAAATTGACCTGAAGCGAGGCTCATCAAATATCAATAAGGTGTTATCGATGTCAAATAAAAGCGTTGTAATTGATTCAAAATCGACCAATATCTATTCTCACACCAACTTTTACATGAAAGCAAACCATTGCTAATTATCCAGATATCGCAGACTGTATAAACCCAGCCAAGTCTTCTTTCATTTTTTCCAAAGAAGGAGGATGCAGGTACATCATATGTCCTGCTTCATAATAAGCCATTGAAATATTCTCATGCAGACTTGAGTCTAATCCTAGGTGATTGAAAGTATATTCTGTAGCAAAGTAAGGTGTAGCTAGATCAAAGTAGCCTTTTCCTATAAAAACCTTCAGGAAACGGTTTATACTCATAGCTTCTCGTAAGGTCTCAGCTACGTTTAAGTACTGGTTGTGGAATTCCTCAAACTTCCAATCTTTGTAGATTGGGGTTAAGATTTCATATGGAAGATCGCTTTCAAATTCTAAGTCTCGATGCACATAATCATTCAATGTGGCAGTATAGGGCCCTTGAATAACGGCGTAACTAGGGTCATAATCCATCTCAGCTCCTGTATCATCTCGATCAATCCCTGTAAAGCGACTATCTAGACGACCGACAGTTCGATGTTTGTCTCTCATTAATTCTTTTACAAAACGATGAATGTTTATACGTAGATTTGTCCCCTCTATGTATTTTTCAGTTAAACCTGTGTACCGTGCCAATTTTTGTATTATTTGAGATCGTTCATTTCCTACTAATCTATCACCTCTCATCAATGCTAATGTATATTCTGTCAGGGCAAAATCTGTGACTTCTACAAGTGTTTGGCGTAAATCTGTTTGTAATTCTTCTGGAAGCAGGTTATGGTACCATGCTGTTGCTGTATATGTTGGCAAAAAAAGGATACAGGGTAAATCATTACCAGGGCCAAAGCGACTTGTTTGATAATTCAAAACTGAGGAAATAAACATAATTCCATTGAGGTACATTCCTAAATCCTTTTGTAAATGTCCAGCTAATCCAGCAGCTCTAGTAGTACCATAGCTTTCACCGATCAAAAATTTGGGTGAAGCCCAGCGTTTAAACCGTGAGGTATAAAGCCTGATAAATTCAGCAACAGATTTGATGTCTTTTTTATATTCATGAAATTGTTTAGCTTCTTCACCAGGAACCGCACGTGAATAACCAGTGCTAACAGGATCAATAAAAACTAGGTCAGTTACATCTAATAGTGAAAACTCATTATTTATTAGCTTATATGGAGGAGGGACAGGTTGAGCATTATTTTCCGCAATTACTCTACGTGGACCTAGGACACCAAGATGTAACCAAACTGAAGAAGAACCAGGTCCACCATTAAAAGAGAAAGTTATTGGTCTTTTGTCCACTTCCTCAATCTCGTCGCGAGAGTAAGCAATGAAAAAAACTGTTGCTTTTGCTTGAGGTTCTTTCTTTTCTTCTTCTTCTTTAATAAGAATAGTACCTACAGTTGCAGTATACGAGATCTTTTCTCCTTTAATAGTAACAGTATGGTTGGTTTCAACCAACTCTTCTTTAGGAATAGGAGGTTTCTCTTTATCCTTTTCCTTTTCTATTTTTTTGTCTACTTTGTCCTTATCTAACATAGGAATCGTCTACCCATCGTTTCGTGCAATTTAAAATTGATAGAATCTAATTTTCAATTAGTTAAAGCTGTGTTTTTAAATGAAATTGTGTCAAAAGGTTAAATTATTATCACCACATTGATGGTATATCTCGTATTGTATCTAAATGAGTAGTTCCTCTCAAATCAATAGAGAAAATGGAGTTTATAATAGAATTTGATGATGTAAAGATTAATCAAGAATGGTGATAACACCAATTTGCTGTATTTACTTATTATTTAGCAGTATTCAACATTTAGAAAGTTCTTATTGAATAATGTATTATAATTGAATTTAGCTCTATACTCCTTTAATATTTCGTACAATTGATTTTATAAGAGTGTATGGAATTTTATCTAATGTTTGAGAAAAAGAACAGAATTAAGTGAGTATTATGTCACGTCCTCCACAACCCTCCACCATCAGAAAATCAGGTGCATATGAATTCTTAGTTGAACGAGCAGAAATTTTTCCAAAACATTCAGTACTCCTTAACCCTGAATCGGGTTTATTCACAGGTAAATTCAAGAATCCCCAAATACAGCTATTAGCAGAAACTGGGGTTGAAACACGAACCGTTTTCACAGAACATATTGTTTTATCAGATCATGTTCCAATAGATCAGATTTGGGTCTCAGGAGAGATGTTAGATGAGCTTAAAATAGATAAGGGAAAGAAAATTCAAGTTCTTCCCCTTAGTCGCACACCCCCTGATTCATACTATCTTATACGAAAGCGGATGACGAAAAAAAGAAGTTTTAAACCTACTGAGATAGAGCAAATTGTCAATGATATCGCTTATAACCGTATGAATGAGCTAGAAAAAGCTGCCTTTGTTTTAGGTCAAGTTTTTGAACCATTTACAATGGATGAAATTGAAGAGTTAACGAGAGCAATGGCTCAAACAGGGGAAATAATTGATTTTGGTCAGCATACTGTCTTTGATAAGCACTCCACAGGCGGTGTTCCAGGTAATAAGGTCTCATTACTAATCGTACCTATCATAGCGGCTGCTGGACTGTTAATTCCGAAAACAAGCAGTCGTGCAATAACTAGTCCTTCTGGGACAGCTGATACAATGGAAGCTCTAGGTTGTGAGGTGAAATTTTCTGCTGATGAGTTAATTGAAATCTCTCAAAGGACAAAAGGTATGATTGTCTGGGGAGGTGGATTTAACTTTGCACCAGTTGATGATATATTGATAAATGATGTTGAGTTCCCTTTGGGAATAAATCCTACTTCTATGATGCTCGCATCTATTATGTCTAAGAAACTCGCTACAGGAATACATTTTTTAGTTATGGATCTACCTACTGGCTATGGTACTAAAATAGAAGATATAGGAACCGCTCAGGCAATGGGACGCGATTTTGCGGAACTCGGTAGAAGATTAGGAATACGTGTGGAAAGTGGAATTACATTTGGTGCTAGTCCAGTTGGGCATGTTGTTGGGCCAGCTCTTGAAGCAAAAGAAGCACTAGAAACCTTGATTACCCCAAACAAAGGCCCATCCAGTTTAGTTGAAAAATCATGTGAATTATCAGGAATCTTATTAGAAATGGCAGGTAAGGCTCTTCGCGGGCAAGGGAGAGAACTGGCAAAACAGATCCTCTATAAGGGTCAAGCCCTCACAAAGTTTAGAGAGATAATTGAAGCACAAAATAGTAATAGGGATCTTAAACCTGATGATATCCCCATTGGAGAATATTCATGTGATATACTTTCGCCTAGTTCAGGGTGGGTAGTGCACATAGATAACTCGAAAATTGTTGAAATTGCTCGTACAGCAGGATGTCCGAAGGATAAAGGAGCTGGAATTCTATTCCTTAAAAAGAAAGATGCTGTTAAACGAGGAGAATCAATAATCCGTATTTACTCTTCATCTGAGTCCCGATTATCCGCAGCAGAAGGGAAATTTGCAAAACTTAATCCTATCACAGTAGAGGGAATGCTACTAGGACGTGTATAACCTTGACGACGATTTAATCAAATATCACATAAATTTTCAACTTATAGGTCAGAGTGAACTCTAAACGATTCTCTGTTAAGGTTAAGGAATTTTTTATTAACAGCTTGAACTAGGGAATTAGAAAGGAAAATTGTTTAAAAGAAAGTATGGGTGGTCAGAAAAAAGATTTATACTTAAACTATTACTAATTTACAACTAAAATAATTCTTTTAGTTGTGGTTCTAAACAAATAAGTAAAAGTCTATTATTGCACTATCTATTTGATCACAACTTGTTTAAGCTTAATTATCCCGTTTTATATTGAAAAATAACGAAGTGAGAAAATGAAATTAAAGATTAAAGAAATTAATATTGACACTCCGTTTGGTTTTGTATCATCTAAAGATTTCCCACATAAAGAAACGATCTATCCATTTCGATTAAGGGTAGGTGATGAAGAAGATTATTTTCGTATTCAAGCTTATTATTCTGAAATTTGGTTGGAAAAGGGGGATATTGGAATTCCGAAGACAATTCTTGATCAAAATGCTTATACTGATGGATCAATTGTTGATGTGCAGATTCAGAGGTCTTATGACCCTGATGTTCATAGACTTATAATTGATAAAGTTGAAGGTAGGAAATTTGTAAAGGAGGATTTAGATAAAATAACTGGAGGGTTCATGCACAATGCAATAGCTCCTCAGCATAGCAGTGCATTTGTATTATCCCAGCATTTCACTCAATGGGATCCTGGTGAAATACAAGCCATGGCTCGTTCATTTGCAGAATCAGGAAGGATCTTTGACTTCTCTGTGCCTGTATATGACAAACACAGCATAGGAGGCGTACCTGGAAATAAAATCACGCTTCTAATCGTTCCTATATTAGCTGCAGCTGGATTACTTATCCCTAAAACCTCAACACATGCTATTACATCTGCAAGTGGAACTGCAGATACAATGAGTGTATTAGCACCTGTTGAATTAAATGCTGATGAAGTAATGGAATTTGTAGATAAAACTAAGGGGTGTATAGTATCAGGACGACAGATGGGTATAGCTCCAGTAGTTGATCGAATTATTCAAGAAGCAGCTTTTCCATTGGGTATTGATCCTGTCAGCCTCGCTTTGGCTGGTATTTTGGCCAAGAAAATCGCCATGGGTGTCGATTTTATGGTTCTAGACATTCCTGTTGGTATTGAAACTAAAATTACGACGGAAGAGGAAGGTCGCGCTCTTGGACGTCAATTTGTTGAAATTGCTAGTCGGGTTGGTATAAAAGCTGAAGCAGGTTTAACTTATGCAAATGTACCCGTAGGTCATACTATAGGCCCATTATTGGAAGCTAAGGAAGCTTTAGAGGCGTTGGATGGTAAAGGACCGACTTCATTGATTGAAAAAAGCTGTGAACTAGCAGGTATTATCTTTGAGTTAGCTGGGATGACTGGTAGAGGACTTGGAAAACCACTTGCTTTAGACTTATTAAAAAAGGGTAAAGCATTAAAGAAAATGCAAGAGATTATTGAAGCTCAAGGTGGGGATCCTAAGATTACTCCTGAAGATCTTGAACAACGTTTAGAAGGACGTCCAGTTTTAGAGTATAAAGCTCCATCCGATGGTTGGCCCCATACTTGGTCAAATTATGCATTAAAAGAGATTGCTCGTGCGGCTGGTGCTCCGAATGATCCTCTAGCTGGAATCCAGATCTTATCCAAAAAAGAATCCGTACGAAAAGGTGAGGAGGTTTTTAGAGTTTATGCTTCCTCTGATTCAGCAATAGATGAAGTTCGAGGCTTAATTGCAAAATTAAGACCCGTTATCATTGAATCGGTTCTTTTAGAACGAGTCGCTTGATTTTT
>JBHLKC010000026.1:0-8782 GCA_048887065.1 Candidatus Hodarchaeota archaeon | reverse complement strand
CAATCTTATGACTTGGTGTGAAGTTCGGTGACCTTAGATATAAAAAATAGGACTTTAACATTTCAATCAGCTTATAAATTGTTGTTACGGACAGCTAAAAGATGTGTTAACACCTTAAATACTGACCCAACAAATTTAGCTCTCTTTTGTCAAATTATGTCTGATATTCAGGAGAATCAAAATTCAAGAATACATATCATTGGTCGAGGACGTTCAGGTTTAATTGGGAGGATCATTGGTGAGAGCTTAAAGAATATTAATTATTCAGTTTCTTATTTAGGAGATTATCTTGCACAACCTATCAGCAAAGGTGATGTTATAATCGCTATAACTGGTTCAGGCTGGACTAAGTATACTAACTCTGCAATAGAAGAAGGGGTTCGTAAAAAAGCAAAAATTTTAACTTTTACTGGGAATATTGATTCTAAGGCTGCAAAACTAGCTGATGCTACCATTCAAATACCAATTGGATTTAAACCAAATAATAATGTACAGCAATTTTCTATTAGAAAAGCCCCCTTATCCCCTTTAGGGGCAATTTTTGAACTTACAACGTTCATTATTGGTATTGGTGTTATGAATGGAATTTACACTGGTTCTTGTATGTATGGTTTTGATCAGGGAACTAATATAATATTAAGAGAAGCCGAAATATGCTTGGATGCTTTACAAAAGGAGTCTAATCTTCTTAAGATCATGAAAAATTTAAGCAGCTATTTTTCTCAATCAGAAAAAAAGGTATTTCTAACAGGTAGCGGGATAAATAGACTCATAGCCAATATTATTGCGATTCGTCTTCAAAATCTTATGATAAACGTTTATCCGATGGAAGATTGGCGCTTTCGACAAGAAGGTGACTTGCTATTTTCCATTTCTGGAAGTAGTTCTCCGACTAGTACAGTTAACCTCATGAAAATTGCTAAGGAAAGTGAAATGAATATAATAGGCGTTTCTTCTTTTCCACAATCTGAATTTGCTAAATTATCGGATATTTTTCTGTTTATTCAGGGTAGAGCGAAAAGTGTCGATTCCAATGGTATAACGAGTCCTAAAGCTGGAATATATTTACCAATTTTCGAGTATTTAGCAGCTCTTACTCTTGAATCTTGTGTTGCTCAAATGGCGGTAAATCTTGGAGTATCAGGTGATTTGGCAGACTTCAGACGCGTTAATGTTGAATGAAATATTGATGGTTAGAAAAATAAATCTTTGTTTGAGTGTAGTTTATTAATTTATATATACCTCGTTTTTTGCTAAGTTATACAAAAAGATTGCTGAGACCCTTTATTGCACAACTAAAAATATTTATCACTTTTACTATTGATTAACTTTTCTACAGAGCATTTACTTTAATTTGTGCCCTTTTATGAAATAATCAAAGCAAGGTTAAAAAGTAGAATCCCATCAAAATATTAAATTAGTAATTAGTATTGGGAGTATTGAGCATGTCCTCAAAACATCTACTAGCTAATGAAACTATTATTACGAAAAAAGAAGCAACTCGTTTGGATCAATTGATTCAAGTTCTTGAAATCAGTTTCATTTTCTTACTATGTTTTATGTTGATTACCCTATTTGATTCAGCCTTGTTAGACGGACGTTTAGATCTTTACTCTTACATCGCTAATGACTTTTTAGGACAACAAGGATTTGGTAGTCTGGATGGGGGAAATTTTGGTGAAATTGTACGAGTAACCTTGGTTTTTAATCTGATGCTTTTCTCAATTAGTTTAATTTTTGGATTGTGGATGAGAAAAACAAGAGATAATTGGACATGGAACCAGCTTGGCTATACTTTTCGGACTCCAAAGTATAGTTTCGTCAGTTTAGTTAGACGAGGAATTGTGTTGGGATTGATAGGAATAGTAGTTTTTTTGTCCATTATGACTCCTGTGATATATTTTGTGGAAGGGGGAGATTTTTTGAGTGCTTTTCTTGTTCATGCTTATCATAAGGAGGGTATTTTGTTTACTGCTCATCAATTAAATGCAGAATATTATTTTGGTTTTATTGAGATGGGATTTATTTGGCCTCTAAGCGCAGGATTTTTCTTTTTTGCTTATGTTCACAATTCATTAAAGGCTCGATTCCCTGTGGGGGTAGCAAATCTAGTATCTTCGACATTTTATGTGATCTATCTTGCTTTCTTTTTCATGGTACAAGAAAATGATAAACTAATGCGACTATCTCAAGCGATTATGGATCCAATTTTTTGGGCCATGTTTTTTTCTTTTTTTATTCTGCTGTATATTTCATTTAGTGCTTTTGCTGAAACAAAATCAGTTGTTTTGCCTTTTCTTTTGAATTTTGTATTTAATGGGGTTTTGACTCTTATAAAAGCTTTTAACTCGCTATTTTTCTCTTCTACTCCAAGTTCTTCATATCAATTAATGTTAATTCCCTATTTTCTACTTATTATTTTGATTTGTAGTTGGTATTTTCTAAATAAAGAAGATTTTTCAACAATTAGACTAGGTTTAATCCATCTTAGAGAGATATTCAGCAAAAAGGCTGGGCAGACAGTTTCATTAGTATATATATTTATCCTAATAATGCTTTTCTTTAGCTTTTCATTTTTTATACCCGGAATTTTAGAACATATTGTTGTAAATCTCAATTCTTATTCTGCAGGATTTTTTGCATTGATTAATGCACTAGTTTATCTTGTATTACTTGGTTTAGTTCTGGTAGTTTTAACATATGAGCCTACAAAAGTATATGATGTGTTATTAGTCAAGAGTCCAGAAGGTATACCAATTGTATCTAGACAAAAATTATTCCAATCGGATGAAGTTTTGATTTCTGGCTTTTTTCAAGCAATTTCAAGTGTAAGTCAAGAATTAGATGATGATCAAAGAGCGAGTTTGCGTTCAATTAGAAGAGGCGAAAGGGAGATCTTGATAGAGGATGGAGTTTTTACAAGAATCATCGCTCTTGTTGACCGGGAACAATCCAGAATTAGGAATTCAATGATTCAATTACAACGTAAATTTGAAACAGCCCACTCTAAAGTTCTAGCTTCTTGGATAGGAGATCGAAGTGCCCTTCCAGAGGCAAATAATTTAGTTAAATCTATCGGACAGCTAGAAATAAGATTCGATATCCCACAACAAACCCGATGGATCGGAGTTTTGGCTATGATATTCACACCATTAATAATTACACTTATTGGGCTGATTTAAAATATAGGAAGCTACTTTTGAAATAAATTGCTTATTTTCCAAACTCTATTGGTTAATTAAAAAATGAAGAACCAACCAGAGACCCAGGTAGGTCTATATTTAATAAGAATCTAGTACCAAAAAAAGCTATTAAATCATTTCTGCGAGCTTTTTTGCTGCTCTTTTCATATCGAGTAAAACTAATCCTAATTTTGCATCAACACGGGCAATACCTACTAAAACTGCATGTTCACCCGCATCTCGAATGATAACTAAGCCATTAGATCCAGTGATTATTACTTGTTCCATCAACCCACGCTCAAGCTCCATAACGACACGTTCAGATAAAGATAAGCTTGCAGCAGTCATAGCAGAAATCCGATCCTCATCCGTACTTGTATATAAAGCGCTTGCAATAGGTAGACCGTCTCTAGTAACCACAGCTAGTCCTTCTAGATCAGGAATTCTTGATTGAACATCACGAAGAATACGTTCAATCTCTTGGAGACGATCCATAATTTCAGCGTCGTCATTAAGCATTAAGTTTCACCAATCGGAAATTTAAGAGATAAAATCTCCTCTTATAGGTACTATCTGAGTTCTAGCATATTAAGTTATCTGTTTTTAAAACCATTCTAAAATCTGAGTATTAGTTATTAGCATGGGACTATCCTTTAAAATAGATTAAACTCGCCTATTGGCTATACTTCAAATAATTTTTGATAATGTAAAAACAATTATTTGTGAATTTTGATGTCAGTTAAAAGTGAGGTATTATATGTTTATAGTTGAAAGATTAGAAGAAATATTAATAAGTTTTTGAAGATTGGATCTGCTCACTTTAAATAAATCTCAATATACAACTTTTGAATAACAAACAGGTGAATTACATGAAAGGATCAGAAAAAATGGCAGTTTATGTTGGTACATTCGTTTTTGTAATCATAGGTTATATTTTAATGCAATTTGTTTATGATGTTTTGTGGGATGTGTTTACAGAGCTAGGTATTGATTTTCTTACACCTATTCGTGTCGGAAGTCTTGTTTATGGTTTGGGCTGGTTTGTATTAGGGTTCCTTGTCTATTGGGGCGCAACACGCTGGTTAGAAAGTGGAGAAAAAATCGGTATGTTATCGTTATTTTTCATCGTAATATGGCTGATTTCCACCTTCGGAATTTTGATTGGTCATTTACTGTATCTTATGATTGAAGGTACTAATATTGTACTTCAAATAGATAGTCTTCTTGATACTTACTTTTCTGTTTTAAATTTGGCATTGATTCCAAGTTTAGCAGCTACTCTTGGAGTTAGCAACAAATCGACATAGATAATAATCCTCTCTCTCTTTCTTTTTTTTTTATTTTTTAGATACAATTAAGATGAAGAATTATGACCCAATTAGACGAAATTGTTATAGTTTCTGCGGTTAGAACCGCAATCGGAAGTTTTGGAGGAAGTCTCAAAGATTTTCAATCCCCTAACCTAGCTGCAATTGTAATGAAAGCAGTTATTGAGCGTGTTGGAATTAATAATTTATCCGCACAAATTGATGATGTACGATTTGGTTGTTGCGTAGAAGACAATCGATTCATGAATGTTGCTCGTATTGCTGCTTTAAGAGCGAATATTCCAAAAGAGGTACCCTCAGTAACTATTAATCGTGTTTGTACATCTGCTATGGAGGCTATTGTTTCAGGGATGCATCAAATTCAAGCAGATGATACTAAAGAAATCATATTAGCAGGTGGTGTTGAAAGCATGTCCACAATTCCATATCTTTTGTATGATATGCGTTGGGGTTCTAGGTACTTTGATAAAACTATCGTGGATGGAGTAATGGAAGGATTGAAAGCTGGCGGAGATAAATTAATGGGAATGACTGCAGAAATATTAGCAGAGGAGTATAAGTTAACGAGAGAAGAGTTAGATGAAGTAGCTCTACGCTCACATACCAACGCTCTTAGAGCGACAAGATCTGGTCGTTTTAAAGATGAGATTATCCCTATAGAATTACAAACAAGACAAGGGACTACTATCTTCGATACAGATGAACATCCACGAGAACATACCATGGAAACCTTGGCTCAAATGAAACCAGTTTTTAAGAAGGAAGGACTTGTTACAGCAGGTAATTCTAGCGGAATCAATGATGGAGCCGCTGCAGTGTTGATAATGAGCCAATCGAAAGCAGATGAACTGGGAGTAAAACCATTAGCCAAGATATTAGGATATGGTATTGGTGGGGTGGAACCAGACCGAATGGGCATTGGGCCAGTTCCAGCGACTAGAAATCTTTTCTCTAGAATAGTAGATTATTCTCTTGAAGATATAAATTTAATTGAAGTTAATGAGGCTTTCGCTGCAACGTATTTAGCAGCTGAAAGAGAACTTAATTTAGATAGAGAAATTACAAATGTTAATGGATCAGGAATTGGACTTGGCCATCCAGTTGGATGTACAGGAACTCGAATCGTCGTAACTTTATTACACGAAATGATCAAACGTCAGAAATCATTAGGACTCGCCACATTATGCGGTGGTGGCGGTCTTGGGATGTCATTACTAATAACAAAAGACATATGAGTCAATCCAAATTGAGTATTTACACGACAATTATTGATTAATTTTCATTGATATATTTATTAGATTACTCTTAATATAGTAATTAATGAATTAAAAATTAGGAGGTTACTTTGGTTTCCCTTATCAATTTACGGATCAAACGGTCCTGAGCGTGATACCTTAGTGTCATCATTAGGAGATTTACGAGATAGGCCCAGAAACTTATCAAGAGTAGGGTGGAAGTCTTTTTGTTTCCTTCTTTTCCTAGTTTGTTTAGGTACAATGGTTACTTTTTTCGTTACTGACTTTTTGAAATCAAGACGAATCTTAAAACACGCTCTGTTCTCAGAGCACCCCTCAATAAAAATAAACTTGCCACTAGGTTCAATGACTACTTCACCTTTCTCTGGAGGACGGCACTTACAAATTGCCTGCCTTTCTTTTGTTGATTTTATAGAATCAAGCTGCCTAAAAAATGGATCAAAGGCCATTATGTTTGCGGACTCCTCCTAAAAGATGTTTTTAGTTAAGCTAATTCCCCCTATTTAATATTATCGGATAAAGTCGGCTTATGAGGAAATGTAATGCGATAAGTATTATTCACATACTGTGGACTAGAGAAAATGTCCGCAAATTCTTAAACTATACCTTTTCAGAAGATCAATTACAACTTAATAAATTATGAAAAACTGATTTATTTTACAAAACTTGGGTGATAATTCTTAATAATTGAGCATGCAGTGAGGATGATGACGCTAAAACATTATTTGAGTCTATCGAAAATTCATTATTATGAAAATCAGTCACAGTGCCTTTAGCTTCTTGTACAATTAATGCACCTGCAGCAATATCCCATGAATTAATACCAGGCATTAAAAACGCGCCAAAACGCCCCGAAGCTACATAACATAGATCAAGAGAAGGAACCCCAACTTGTCTAAAGAAATTATTTTTCAGCTTTAATTTTGAATAAATCTTAATAATGAGTTCTCTAGTGGATCTATCTCTTCCATTACAAAAAGCAATGAATGATTCTTCAAGAGTGGAGTTTCTGTCAACATTAATCAAATTAGTGTTCAGATATGCGCCTTCATGCCTTTTTGCAGCGAATAATTCATCTTGAAATGGAGAATATACTACTCCAATCAAAGGTTGTTGTTTATTTAATAAAGCAATAGAAACCGCGAAGTATGGATTTTGTACACTAAAGTTAGTAGTACCGTCTAATGGGTCTATAGCCCATAAATAATCGGATTTTTTGATTGTTTTTCCGCTTTCTTCACTAAGAATAGAATGAGTTGGGAATTGTTTTTCAATTATGTTTTTTATTAATGAATCGGCTTTTAAATCAGCCTCGGTAACAATACTTTGATCTGATTTAAAATTTTTTTTTGTTTTACCGTAAGTATCGAGTAGGGCCTCTCCTGCTATTTTTGCTGCCTTAATAGCAACATCAAGAAATAGATTATTCATAGAACTATTATCAACGTAAGTTTGAATAAACCTTTGGATTATACTTCCAAATATTGATTATCAAATCTTAACAAAAATATCATCGCACCTCTCAAATACTAAATAGGTTAATCTTCCATTGAGGTAATGTACAAAGCAATCAAGTTTTTAAGCTGATTTTGTCTTTTGGTGATTCAGAATTGAATTCTCAGTTGTTGTCAGGCGGGAAACACTACGATTTGTTAATTAATTGGGAGAAAAGATTAGTATTAGAAGTCCCATTCCTTAGAAGATATATTACTGGCGTAAAACCTCAAATAAAAACTATTTTAGAAGTAGGTTGTGCGACGGGTCGCCATACACAGATTCTTCAACAAATGGAAGAACTTCAGGTTACTGGTATAGATATTGATGAATCTATGATCGATGAGGCCAAGAAACGGGTACCTAAAGCTGAATTTATTGTTCAGGATTTTCTTGACTTAAAAAACAGGAAATTTGATTCGATTATTAGCTTAGGGAATTCTGTGGGTTTAATTGCTCAGTCAGCTGACTATTATTCCATTATTGAGAGATTTTCACAATTGCTACGTAGGTCAAATGGACTTCTAATCTTTCAGTTGTTAAATACCGAAATTGAACGAGAGGGATGGTCTTCTCCTCGTTCTATTACTACGGCCGATGGAGAATTTATTTTTTTACGGGGTTTTACAACAACAGCGAAATGTATTCATCCAGAGATATTAACATTGTACAAATCAAATAATGAAGCTAAGTGGGAAATACAAACCTCAGGAAGGGCAAATATTCCACGAATTAGTCATCAAGAGATGATTAAATTGCTTAATCAATTTGAGTTCAGAGAAATTCGGGTTTTTGGAAGTTATCATGAAGAAGTATTTGATCCTGATAACTCTGTTGATATGATTTTTGTATGTCATACTTGAATTTCTTTAGTTGTTTTAATAGAATGCCTTAATTTGAAAACCAAAATTTTTAATGGAGTATTAAAGTCGTGAACCTTAAAACTGAGATTTTTTCCAACCCAGAGTTTGGAGAATTTTTCAGATTCGCGTTTTGTTATGGTTTTCTTTTTCCAAAATCATTCACCTCTGTAATCACCGATAGATATCTTTTCCTCGATTATATTGACGAATCACAATTACAGGACGCGTCCTCATGGCAATTAAAATGGCTAAGTCAGTTTTTAGAGTTTAACATGACTCTTAGTTTAAAACAGTATTTGATCGAGAACCCTTGGTGGTGGGATTTCTTTAAAAAATATGACTTCATTAACAATTCAAATATCCTTTATGACTTATCTGATATTCATGAGACACTTAGAGATGCAGAGCAAAGAAAAAAAACTGGTACTTTTTTTACGCCACAATATCAAATCAAAATTATCTGCTGTTATTCATTATATTTCTTCTTTAGTAAAAAAGATGATCTAAAAATAAACAAAGAAACCCTCTATGAAATTATTTTTCATAAAAACTTACCAGTGGATATTAAAGAGGATGTTTACGCTCGAATAAATGATTATATTAAGAATATTACAATCTTAGATCCCAGTTGTGGTATAGGAGTCTTTCTAGCTGAAATG
>JBHLKC010000025.1:0-23717 GCA_048887065.1 Candidatus Hodarchaeota archaeon | reverse complement strand
CATAAAAAGGTGGTTTATTAACTGTTCTTTTTAGAATATGTCTAAGTTGGTCTTCATCTGAATATCCATATAATTGATACCATAAATCTCGTAAAGCAACCTCTAGGGCAATTCCCGAAATTATTCCATCACAATCAGCATGGTGTCTTATGATTATAGGTTGTTGTTCAAGTATAGCTCGACGTAACCGTTTTGCTATGCTGATAAATTTCGGTCTTAGCATTTCCAACGTTTCCGAATTAATCAAGAAGTTAATGGCAGGTGGTTGACTAAGAGTCTCAAGATGCTTCTCCATTTTCCGCATAAATACCTTAGAATAAGCTTCTTCTACAACAAAGATATCAGAAATTTCTATTTGTTCTACTCCACGATGAATAGAAAACTCCCCAATAACTTCAACAATATCACCATTTTGAATCTCTTGAAGATAATCAAGATTAAAAGCTGCAGCTTCAATTAAACCAGTCTCATCTTGTAATGTGAAAACCTTCGGGCCTCGTGGAATCTGCCGTTGATTTTCTACTCTTGCTTGAACAGATATATATGTCCCAACTTCACGATCAGCCCGAATTTTCTGTAATGGGATCGGATCATGAATACGTTTTATTACTAAGTTTGGAACCTCTGGTTTTTTCACTCTCTGAAATTCTAGCTTCCCCCCTTTGCTATTTTTAAGCCTGACAAACAGCTTGTCACCTTCTTTTACTTTAAATCGCTTTTTGCGTACTAATCCCTCAACAGTCGGAGCTAATTGTACAAAGAAGCCAAAATCGGATATTTTAACAATTTTAGAAGAATAGACTTTATTAAATTCTACGGTTTGTGTTGAAACTGGAGGAATCAACTGATATATAATGGGATCTTTCTCACAATCATCACAAAGCTCTTTTTCATTAAATACTGATTTATTACAGAGAATACAATGATTCCGTTTAGTTCCCTCTCCTTTACAGACAGGACAGGTTTTTTCAGATTCTTTAATTACTTGACCCGAACCTTTACATCTCATACAGGTGTCTTTTCCACTTGGTTTTCCTCCTCCAATTATCATTTTGGTTGAGCCTAAACCATGACATTTTGGACATTTAGTTTTGTGTGTTGATACTATTTTGCCTTTTCCTTGGCATTTTGGGCATATTAACGACGAATTCACTATTATTCCTCATATTTACTTGCTTTTTCTGTTATAGCAATCCAGAAGAAGTTGCCTTTTTATTTTACCCTAACAGATATAATGAGACTACTGAAAGCTTGAAGAAAAAGTTTCATCATAATTTCATAAAATTTATTTTTCACAATCAGTAATGTTTTCTCATTAATTCATATATTTTTACTGATAGTATAGTATTAATATCTTAAGATTTTCAGCCCATCAGCAACTTAAAATAAATCCAAAGGGTGAAAAATTCGTGGTAAAAAGTCCTTCAGGTTTAGAAGAAGTAATAGTGTTTTCTGATACACACATTTCAAAGTTTACAGGCCTCTTTCACAAGAAAGCCTACCAAGTTGGGGCAAGTTTGATCAATGAAAGATTAACGGAAAATCCTAATGCCATACTTCTTCATCTTGGGGACATTACTGATAGTGGAACATATGAGGACTTTGAGTTTTCCAAAAAAACATTAGAACGAAGTTTTCCTAAAGTATCTAATTTCTATACGATTCCTGGTAATCATGATATGCGAAATATTGGCGATCAGCTTTGGAAAGACTTTTTTGGTGAACGTCAATTCCTTATTGATACACGAGAAGAGGGAGGAAACATGGTTATTCTTGGGATTGATTCTTCCGAACCTGATGAAAACATTGGTAGAATTGGAGACAGGGGACTGCAAGCAATAGCTGAACTCTCAATAATTCCAGATGATGTTGTTAAAATTCTTTGTTTTCATCATCATTACCTACCAATTCCCAATACTGGCCGTGAAAGATCAATGATCTTGGATGCTGGGGACGTTTCCCAAATAATTTGGAAAGCGGGGGTCGATGTAATAATTACAGCTCATAGGCACTACCCCAATATGTTCTCACTCTCAAATGGTGAGCGACGGTGTTTACTCATTAATAGCGGAACTTTTTCATCATTTAAAACTCGTGGTAAAGCTGGCCATACATTTGTAGATCTTACTGTAGAAGAACAAGGCATTAATGTAAGGTTTTACGGAGTAGAATCTTATTCAGATTTCCAAAAACCTGTAAAGCAGACGAAAGGAATCACAGGTGGAGAATTAAAGACGGAGGCAGGATTTCTGGTACCTGGAGACAATCTATTTGCCAAAATTTGCCAGTTTTCTGATACCCATTTTACTAGTGGGAGTGATTTCATTCCTGAGATATATGATCTTGGTATTAAAATGATGATTCGAGAGAATCCAAATGTTCTGATTCATTGCGGTGATTTGACAAATAACAGCTATCCAGAGGATTTTGCAGTAGCAAAAATGAAATTAAGAGAGCTTCAACAATTTAACATTCCTTATCTTATTGTCCCTGGCACACGTGATCAATTCGGTCAATTTGCCCGAGAGATGTTTGTACAACAAATTGGTCCGTTAGATCCAATCCATGAAGATCCAACAATGAGAGTTCTAGGGATTAATACAGGTGGTGACCCCAATGGACTTGTGGGAAGAAGTCGGATGAAAATGATCAGGCAAGAATACGATACATATGGTTCCTACAAGTTTTTTTTTGTTGTCATGCATCATAGTGTTCTACCGATACCTCGTTCTCATTTTAAGAGAGTAGTTAAAGATGCTGGAGATGTTATCGATTTTTTAACTAGTCATCAAGTTCCACTTGTTCTTTCTGGTCTTGAACATTATGCTACAACAATGCAGGTTGAAAATACGGTTTTTATTAATTCTGGTACATTTTCAAGTCGTAAAATCCGGTCTAAAAGATTGAATACCTATAATACTATTTCATTATACGAAAGCGGGGTAATTAATATAGAGGAAGTCGAAATACATTCTGGTTCTCGACACAAATTAGGACTGTACCAATTACCTCTTCTTCAGGGCCAGCGTATAAACAAAGACTGAAATCACTATTCCGAAAGCATTATTTCGATTTTATGCTGAACTATTAAACAAGGGGGATGAGGGGAAAATCAGTAGTAATTCACCACGGGTACGAGATTTTTGTACTTTTATATCGAAACGATATTTTTCAAAATATTCAACGAGTCGTATAAGATCAGCTGCTGATATTAAAATAGAAAAAGGTGGCTTTCCTTCTCCTACATTGATTTCTATTGTACCGAAGGTATCTTTTATGCCTTTTTTCTTCCTTCTTTCCCATCTTTCAAAGCGTATACTGGATATTTTATTGTAATGGTGTTTTTCTAGAGCAACGATTCTTCTTTTTCTGATCAAGGAAAGCAATGTTCCAGTACCTAAGATTACAAGGTGTTTTTCTAATTGAATAAAGCGATAATGCTTTGGTAGTACGAACCAAAGAATAAGTATCCAAGAAAGGGGAACTATGATCAAAGATAACCAATCTAAGAGAATAAAGGCAAAGAAACCAATCAGAACAGTAAATATTGATATATCTTTCAATAAACCAGAAGTGTTATTCACACTACATAAATAAATAGTATTTTTATCAGGATTGAACCTACCTTGTTTGAGAACTTGATCTTTTCTTATTAACATGGATAATAACCTATATTTACAATAATCATTAAAATTTGAGAGGAAAAAATTCAATAATCTTTTCAGTGCATTTCTTTCATGATGTTATTGATTAATCATTTGTTTGCTTCCCCAGATTTATCAATAGCCCATTTAATAGCTAGGGGACCAAAAATTTGGAAAATTATCGTTGTAGCAATAATTGTATTAAGTATAAAAAGACCTATTTGAGCTGCTTCTGCTCCAAAAGTAACGTAATGTTCAGAAACAAGAACAGCTAATCCTAGAGCGACACCAGCTTGTGATAATAAGCATGGACCTAAATATTTTTGAACTACAGATTCTGATTTTACAAGGCTTGCTCCTGTTCTAGCTCCTATAGTCTTGGCAAGAGTCCGAGTAGTCATATAGAGAATACCTACAAGACCGATCTCCATTAACATTGTTAAATCTAGGCTAAATCCAATCAACACAAAAAATATAGCAATAAATGGTGAAGCAATCTTGTAAACTTCATGAAAGATCTGATGAGGTTCAGTTTTTTCTTTTTCCTTTAATTTTTCAAAATGAATATCAGTAAATTCTGAAGAAGAGGTTTCAAATAGCTCTCTTATTACTTTCTTAGCTTTAAAGTTGATATCAGGCTTCTCACACAAACTTGCTACTGTAATGCCAAAAACCATTGTAGGTAGGATATATGAAATTCTTAGAACACTTGATAAACCAATACACACAAGAATTGAACCAATAACTAAATCAACGTACTCGGCATGATCGTCTTCCCGATTTAGTAGATAAGCTACGATCAGCCCAGCAATGACCCCTAATAATAAAGACGTACCAATATCAAAGAAAACTGGATAAAATAGAGCCCAAAAATCAAAACCATGCGTATTCGTATAAGTCAGAGTAACAAAATCAATTGCGAAATCTGTAAGAAGTATAGCAACTACATCATCAAGTGCTAGAATGAACATCACAGTTGTTGTTAATTCTCCTTCAGTTTTATGCTCCCAAAAGACTGTAGCAGTTCCAGCTGGGGCTGTAGCCGACGCTAGAGCCCCAAATACAATTGCGATATGGAATTGGTTTGTTACTAAATAAATTACAAAAGTTACAGCAAAAAAGGTTAAAAGTGCTTCAAAAAGTAATATCACTAGAATTCTTGAAGACATAGAACGAATAGTTTTCCAATCGATCTCAGAACCGAGATTAAAACCAATAAACCCTAAGGTGACTGCAACAATAATGTCAAGAACCTCTGTAATACTAATATCTTGACCTATAAATGTTAAAAAGATGTTTAAACCGATACCAACCAGTATAAAGCCTAATATTTGAGGAAATCTAATTTTCTTAAGTAGATCAGATCCAATAACTCCAATAGCGATAATTAATCCAATAAAAATTAAAAAGCTGTAATCTGGCATATCTAAAATTCCATAAAACTATCCAATTGAGATTACTCTCTTAACGTTTTAATAGGATCTTCCGGAGTTCCTCCACTTGATGTCCATATTCTGGGTCTGTTTGAGTTAGGAACATGGCTAGAATTCTACGCATGACTTCAAATTGATGATCATATTCTTTAGGAACTTCATTTCTATCTCCCATTAGTTTCCCTAAAAAGGTACTCAAACCAATTGATAATTTACTTATTAAAACCTTTGCTCTTATCTCATCTTCTATTGTTGAAGGAATTAAACCTAAATAACTGAAATGATCCAAAAGTACTGGAAATCGTGCATCAAGAAGTGAGGTTTCTTGTTGAGAAGCAATTAAGCTCTCAGCTTCCTCACTAAGTAAGAAGAAAGCATCAGTAAGATCGGCGGAATATTCTTTGACGAAATATTTTTGGTTTCCTTTCTGTACATCAAATTCCTGAATGAATCCTGCCTCTATCAATTTTTTAAGATGACGATAAACCGTAGAAACATTTTTTTGCACTTTTACTGCAATAGCTTCAGCATTCATCCTTCCATCATCTTTTAACAGGTTCCAAATCTCCCATCGTGATTGTTCTACAAGCAAGGCAACCTTCTTTGGGTCACGAATGATTTTCAAATTGCTATACACTTCCGATTCGGATCTCCGAGCTATAAATTAAAAAATGATTTATTTTATTTGGAATAAAAACCCTTTTTCCGAGGTTCTTCCGATCTAACGGAAAGTTAAATTCATCTAAAATGTATTGTTGGATTTTAGCAGAGCTCTAGAAATATTGTTTAGCCATTATTATTTCTTGTCCAACTGCTTTAAATCCCCATTTTTGATATAAACGATTATGCACAGGACTATCCGCATAAGTTGAGAGAAGAACCCTTGTAACTTGATGTTTTTTAAACCATTGAAACGCCATTGCAGTAAGACTGGTTGCAATATATTTCTGTCGAAATTTCGGATGTGTTGCAATGCGTACATAATGACCTTCAGGTTTGCTCGCAGATAGGGTATTGTAATTATACCCTACCAAATGTTCATCTTTAAAAGCTAGAAAAAATGACGTTATTTCAGATTCTAGAAGTCTCTTAAATTCAATTTTATCCATTTGCCAGTATTCAGGAAAGCATTGTTTCTCTAAATTTGTAAGATTCAAAAAATCTTTCTCATTGTATTTTAGTGGTCTAATTAAGATGTTTGGATTAGGTTGGAATGGAAAAGAGAGATCTTCTGTTTCATAATTAGTTATCTTTGATATATGTTTAAATCCTAGATTTTCGAAAAATGGAATTGAATTAAAGAATTCTTGTGGTATTCTAACTGATAAATATCTCAGATCAGGAAATAGGGACAGTAAATCTTCTTCAAATGAGTTGATTAGTTTCCAGCCAATCTGCTTTCTCTGAAACTGGGGAAGCACGAATATTGAGTAGATTCTTATTTTGCGTGAGCTAACTTGATAACCAAGTGTGTATCCAATAATTTCTGATTTTAGGACTGCAATTCTGATTAATCGATAGTTCAATTGGATATAACGATGAAAATTTTTTCTTTCTGTCGTATTATCAAAATTTCCAGTTGCTTCCATGTGAATTCTTTCCAAGGCTATAAAATCAGATTTCATTGGGATACGAATTTCCACATTCATGGATTGCACTTCCATATTAGAAGTTTTATAATAGTCAGAAAGAAGGAAATTTATTTTATTTGCTAAATTTAGGCTTAAATTTAATCAATATAATTTTTTATTTTGATTTAATCAAATATAGATAAGTTGGGTTTTTACATTTTAAATATCCTGAGCACAAAAATAAAAAATCACTTTTCTTCAATTGGATTATAACTCTTCAAGACAGACAATAATTTTAAGAAACCATCAAGCTTAGTTTTTCAAAACCAACTTACTTGACAATTTTATAGTTAAATTTAACATGTATGCAAACAAAAATGATTCAAAAAAACTAATAGATATATTGGGAAAATGTATCACTTGATTAAATCAAAACCATCAACTGAAAAAGAAGTTCTAGCAATATTAACGAAAGCTGTTGAAGAGATTGAAAGCTTTACAAAGATTATTGGCTATGAAGTGCTTGAAAAACCACTAGGGTTCTTTTTTGCTCGTGTTCTAGACAATAAAATAACACGCTCAATGAAAGGTAAATTAGAATACGAATCAGCCATTATAAGGGCAGCTGCATTCCTCATTGTCATTCAAATTATTTCTTATATACTTCTTTTTCCTGAAAAAGATAGAATTGAACATAATATCGATTTATGTCAAGACGCAAAGGATTTTCAGTTCCTTTTCGATGAATTAATACCCAACCAGCAATATAACAATATTTTTAAACCTCGCATCATTAAATTACTTCCTGAGAATTCAACTACTGCTTTAAAAAGTGTGTTTAAGACTTTTGTGAATCTTCAAATCCAAAAATTCAAGGGAGATATATTAGGAAAGATTTTCCATGGTTTAATACCTTTTAATCTAAGAAAATTCCTTGCAGCATTCTATACATCTAACATCGCAGGAGATTTTCTAGCTAGGTTGGCAATTAAAGAAGTTAAGCATAAGATTCTTGACCCTGCTTGTGGGTCAGGTACATTATTAGTTAGTGCATATAATCGATTTAAAGAATTAGATGAACAGTTAACGCATTATCAAATCCTGCAAAAACTTTATGGAATAGACGTATCTGTTTTTGCTGCTCAATTAGCAGTAATAAATCTTTTTCTTAAAGAACCAGACGACACTTCTCAGAACGCTCAAATCATTATTCAAGATGCATTTAAAATTAAGCCAGGAAGTAGCAATAAAAATGAGAAGATTAAGACTCCAAATTTTGATGTTGTTCTAGGAAATCCTCCTTTTACTCGTGGTGATCGTTTAGATAGAGAGTATAAAGACTTCTTAGAGTCACATCTTCGCAATCAGGGGATATCCCTCAATTATAACAAAAAATATCTAGGATTGTATGCTTATTTTCTTCTAGATTCACTGAGATTTTTGAAGAAAAATGGAACTCTCGCTTTTATACTACCAGTTTCCATAATCAATTCATACACAATGAAACCAGTTCTTAAATTTCTATTATCAAAATTCTCCTTTAAATATATTATTACTTCAGAAGCCCAAATTACTTTTTCAGAACAGTGTGTATTCAAAGAGATTCTCTTCATTGCTCAAAAAGGACACAAATTCAAGAGTAAAACTAAATTCGTTGTGTTAAAGGAGGAATTATCAAAAAAGAATCTTGATACACTTGCGGAAAAGATTGAACATACAGTAGAAGACTATGAGGACTCCTTTATACAGATTCGTCATATTTCTAGGCAAACCTTAGAAGAAACTGTGGAAATGAATTGGATGCTATATTTATACAATGAAACATTCTATAACCTGTTTGAACAGATAAAACATTTAGAGATGGTTTCTCCTATAACTCAATTAGTGGAGACGCCACGAGTGGATGTCGATCGTGGACTTCGGGCGGGAATTTCTAATTTCTTCTATCTTCCAAATAAATATTGGGTAATTCAAGAAGAAAACAAAAATTGGATTAAGATAGTCGAGATTAAAAATGAGTCAACATTAGTAATACCTCGTAAAAATACTCTCCCTGTTTTACGAAAATCATCGCTTTATAATCAGATCATCCCTAATATTTCTGAATTTATTCTTGTTTTTCCTCCCGAATCCTCCTCTAATAGTCATGTAGAATCATATATTCAGTGGGGAATGAAGAAGTTCGGAAAGGATCCTGGATTTGAAAGATTAACTTATGATCATATAAGAAAAAGGCGTAAACTGGCTCATATTGGTATAACTCATGAGCTTAGCCTTGTGAGTAATAAGATAATAGCCTACTACTATCCCGAAAATATTTGTTTAAGTGATAATTTTATCTTTATTAGAACATCAGATGAGAAAAGAGATAAGATTTTGGCAGCTTACTTTAACAGCTCGATATTTCTTTTAACCTACTTCGTACTAAGACGAGAAAAAGGTGGTGCCTTGGGTCAAATTTTTGGTACAGATATGAGAAACTTTTTCTCCTTGGATCCTAGTAAAATTAATGCAACTAATCAAAACGAACTTTTTAAAATTTTTGATAGATTTATTCAGGAATCAAGATCGTTTCAACCCTTCAAACTTCAGCTTAGCTCTGCATTAAAGGATAAAAATAATATTAGATATTTGCTCGACAAAAAAATATGCGAGATTCTAAAAATAGAGGAAAGTCAAACATTCTTAAAACAGCTTTATGAAACATTAATTAGTGAGCTAATTAAGTTTATTTAACCAGTTTCAACCCTGATACAGAGCGATGATCCTGTGACAATTGAGAAAAATTTCCCTCTCAAACCAATCCAATCAATAGCCAGAATTGAATCTCAAAGACGCCAGTTTTATAGGCCTATTTACTCAATTCACAAATCATGGGCTCGAAGACCAGGTTCAATTTTTCGTGCCATTGGAATAGCAAATTTCTGTAAATCTCGTCTCTTCGACTCCGAGGAAACAGAAAAAGGTGCTTTCTATCAAAATCACAACTTTGAGAATATAATTGCCTTAGATCCCTTCTGTGGAGGGGGGACAAGTATTGTTGAACTACATCGTCTTGGAATAAAAACTATTGGCATTGATATAAACCCAGTTGCTTACTTTACTACGAAAAAAGAAATAGATCCATTTGACGAGAATCTCTTTGATCAAGAAGTTGAGAATATATTTCAAAGCGTTGGGAAGCAAATTAAATCCTATTATAAAACAGTATGCCCAAAATGTGACTCCCCAAATGCGGATATTATGTATATTTTTTGGGTTCGTACAATTAACTGTCCTTCTTGCCACTCGGAAGAAGATTTATTCAAATACTATATTATTGGTAAGAAACAAAGGAAATCCCCAGAGACATTGGTGATATGTCCACGATGTGATAATTTATTTTATACATTAGAAAAATTAGATGAAACATCCATTTGTTCCAAGTGTTTTCTTGAATTCATTCCTAAAATGGGGAATTGTCGTTTAAAAAAATTTACTTGCACTAGTTGTCAGCAAGAAAATAGATTAATAGAGTTACTACAACAAGCTGAAAATTCTTTGTCAGCAAGACAAATAGCAATAGAATTTTTTTGCCAAAAGTGTGGGACTAGAGATTATAAAAACGTAACAGAGAAAGATAGAGATCAGTTCCTTAGAGTTCAAACAGAATTCAAGACTAAAAAAGATGAGCTCCAATACCCCCGAGAATTCCTACCACAAAAAGGGAAAAACATATCAAACTTGAAAAAGTACGGTTTTAAAAGATTTTCAGATCTTTTTAACGAGAGGCAATTATTGAGTTTGAGTCTCCTTTTAAAGGCAATCTCACAAGTTTTGGATCAAAATATCAAAGAATATCTAATTTCTGCATTTTCCAGCAGTTTAGAATTTCATACTGTAATTTGTCCTTATAATTATACAATGAAACAGATTGTAAATGTCTTTAACTACCAATCTTTCCTAGTTCCAACCATGTATGTTGAAAACAATGTCTGGGGTACCAAGAAAGGGAACGGAACCTTTACAACGTACCTTGAAAGAGTTAAGAAAGCTAAGGCTTATTGTAATTCACCTTTTGAAGTCGCTTTTCAGAATAATAAGATAGTTCGAATCCCTATCAATGGAGACAATATTGAAGCAAATTCTGTAGAAAGCTTTCAGATATTACAATTAAGTTCTAAAGCTGACACCTTACTTATACCAAACTCATCAGAAGATCTTCAGATTTTAGGAATTCCAGAATCTTCTATCGACATTGTTATAACTGATCCTCCTTATTATGATTATATTCAGTACTCTGAATTAGCGAATTTTTTCTATGTATGGCTGAAAATTGTTTTAGCCTCTCAATATCCTTCATTCCACTCTGATTTAATCCAAACAGATCTGGAAATTGGTACATCACATGAAAAGGAGAATTATCTTAATAAAATAACAAAAATATTTCAAGAATGTTATAAAGTATTAAAAACAGAAGCACCTTTAGTTTTTACCTTTCATCACTCTTCTTCTACCGCATGGGCAATGATTCTTATAGCATTAAATAATAGTCAGTTTCTTATAACCGCAGCTTTTCCAGTTCATAGTGAATTTGGTGCTAGGCCTGTTAAAGGAAGAAACTTTGATATAATTTTGGTTTGTCGAAAAATACTTGAGAAATCTATTGCTGAAGAACCATTGGATTTGAATAATGAATCTGAAATTGATGTGATAAAGGATATTTCAGCTTCACTCAAAAAGATTCCAAATGGAGAAGTATGGGAAGAGACTTTTTCTGCTTATCTTCCGAAATTATCTTTGTATTATGCTCAAAATCCTTTGATGAATCTTGAAGAAATCTTACTGAATATTTTCAAACATCTATAAAACATAAAAATGCTATCTAATTTATAGCCTTTTTAGTGACAGAGATAGAATGTTTTAAGCATGAATAATTGAAACTAATAGAAGTGAATTTCATGACTGGAGAATACTTTGGACAATTATTGAAGGATAAAGATATCCATAAAAAAGGAACAGAATTGTATATCAAGCTTGTTGAGTCTATAGAAGTAGCTTATGATAAATTTGAAAAAGCATTGAAGGCATGGCGAGGAGGAGATTATGAAAGAGGTTATACGTTAAGAGACGAAGTTATTCAACTAGAAAAGGAAGCAGATAAAGTAAAGGACACTTTCTTTGAGACGATTTTCCGAAAAAAGGCATATCTCCCCGAAATTCTAGAAGAAAGATACAACCTCATGCTGAATGCTGACCATTTATTAGATCGTATCGAAAGAGCAATTCGTATTGTCTGCATAAAGAAAATTGATGCAAGTTATTTTCCACCAGAACTAGATCGAATCATTGACTTGACAGAAGATGTCATAGAAGACTTTGTAGAAGCCAATAAACTTTTTTTTAGTGATTTTGAAGAAGCATCAAAGCTTACACGCAAGGTAGAAGAGAAAAGAGATAAAGTCCGAGACCTTTTCTATATTGTCTCAGAAAAAATAGTGAATGACGAGCTTCCACGAGGTACAAGTCGAATACTGAACGTTACTACACGTATTAGCATTGAAGCAGAGCAAGGAACTGATTACTTAAAGGTGCTTATAGCAAAACACAGCTAGAATCGTAGGTGAAGGAACATGGCTGAGCCTATCATTATAGGTGCTGCGCTTCTCCTTGGTTTTGTTGTAGCGTTTACAATCGGGGCTAATGACGAAACAATGACCCCTGCTGTTGGTGCTGGTCTACTCTCGCTGAGTATTGCTGTTCTTATTGGCGGAATATTCAACTTTATTGGTGTTTTTTTCTTAGGAGAGTCTGTTTCGAAAACTGTAGGGAAGGGTATATCTACAGCGCCACTAGATTTAGACATGGTTTTTGTTATCTTGATTTCAATGGCTCTTTGGCTTTTTATCGTATCATTAAAAGGGGTCCCAATCAGCTCTACCCAATCAGTTATTGGAAGCGTATTAGGAGTTATTATTGTAGCTTATGGTTGGGATCCTTCTGCTATAAACTTAAATAAATTATTCGAGGTTGTTGCTAGTTGGGTCATAAGTCCTGTGATTGGTTTAATTGGAGGTTACTTTTTTTATTGGCTAATAATGAAATTTCGTCAATCTATTAAAACTACTGGATATGCTGATTATGAACGACAAGAAAAAATCGCTTCTTATGCATTGGCTCTATTTTTGTTGTTCTCAGTTTTTTCTCGGAGTGGAAACGATGTAGCAAAGGCGATTGGACCATTGATGGCGGTTGATTACTTTTCTAGTGGAATCGGGTTAATATATGCTCTCATCGCAGGGGGTTTGGGCATGTGTCTTGGTGTTATCATACTTGGTAGAAGAGTAATCAAAAAGTTATCTAGTGACATTGTTGCCCTTAGTCCTACATCTGCACTAGCTGCGAGTGTCTCTGTCTCCTTGATTATGTTTATTGGTACAATAATGGGAATGCCTTTGTCAGGATCTCATATATTAGTCGCAGCATTCATTGGCGTCGGATTCGTAAATAAAGAAAAAGTGGATAAAGATAGTATTAAAGAAATTGGTATAAGTTGGATTATTACTACCCCTATATCAGCGATCTTCTCTGCAGTTATATTCGCGATTTTCAACTTACTTGGAGAGTTTTTTATCGCACTTTATGCACTCTAATAACGATTGATGGAATCAAAGTATGAAACAACATACAAAAGTATTAGAAAAAGCGATTGAAGTTTGTTTCCCCTTCACAAAAGTTAATGAAATAGCCTACAAGGAAAGTAACGCGAAGAGATATTATCGTCCTGTTTTAACTCTTCATAAGTGGTTTGCTCGACGTTTAGGTTCAGTATTTAGGTCTATTCTTATCTATGCGTCACTCCCCTCTTCAACAAACGAAGTAAAAGATGATCTTGATCCATATAAGGATTTTATTGTACCCTCTGAAAAGGATTTTTGGGATATCTATCTGCAGGAACATGATTTTCATAACTTTACGGTTTTAGATCCTTTCATGGGAGGAGGAACAACAATCATTGAAGCCAGTCGTCTGGGATTTAAAGTAGCTGGGGGTGATCTGAATCCTGTCGCTTGGTTTACAGTAAAAAAAGCTTTAGAGGAAGTTGACCTTGGTGCACTCTCAGTTAAATATAAAGAACTATCTTCTAAGCTAAAAATTGAGCTTTCCAAATATTATAAAACGCAATGTGGACACTGTTCACAGCAAGCAGATGTTATGTATTTTTTCTGGGTAAAAGAAGTTCAATGTGAACAATGCACAAAAACTATACCACTTTTCAGAAGCTATCTATTCGCAAATGATCGAAAGAACACCTCTGGAGGATTTTTCATCTGTCCTAAATGTGAAGCTATTTTCTACGAATCAACCCAAGAGAATCTTAATTGTCCAGAGTGTAGTTGGTCTTTTGATCCAGCTTCATATATAGTTAAGCGGGGGAAATATTATTGTTCTCATTGTGGGCATTCAGCTAAGATTGTTGATATAAGTGCTAAACAAGGAAGACCTTCAGAACGGTTGTATGCACTTGAGTATCACTGTTCAGTTTGTAATATTAGAGACTACAAACAAGCAGAGGAAAATGATTTCATGCTCTATCAACAAGCGTGTCACGAATTTAGGACGATTCAAGAAGAACTCCCACTTCCCAAACAAGCGATTCCTATAGGAGCAAAAACCCAAGAATTACTTAACCATAAAATCCTTTTTTTTTCTGATATGTTTAATAGTAGACAATTATTATCTCTAGGAAAACTATTGAGGGAGATTCTTAAAATTCATGACCAAAATTTAAAAGAATTTTTTCTTATTACGTTTTCAACAGCTCTGGAGTACAATAATCTCCTTTGTGAGTATCATAGAAAGAACCATTACATTTACAATTTATTTCGTAAGCATGCCTTCCCTGCCACATTAAATCCAGTTGAAAATAATGTTCTTGGTACAGCTAAATATGGTACAGGAACCTTTAAGAACTTCTTTACCAAAACTATTCGAATAAAGGAATTTTGTGGGAATCCATATGAATACTATATTACCGAGGAAGGGAATGCTAAGCGTCAATCTATGACCCGTTCGATTAACGGGAACGTAGTTGCTTCTTACTCCAAATTAATGCAAGCAGGATCTAAAAATATCTATCTTTATTGCCATTCTTCCCACGAAATTCGGATTCCTCGAAATTCTGTGGATTTGGTTGTAACAGATCCCCCCTATTATGATAATGTCCAGTATGCGGAGCTATCAGATTTTTACTATGTTTGGTTACGCCTTGGTCTTAAAGATGTTTATAATTGGTTTGATCCACCTCTTACTCCTAAGAAAGCTGAAATAGTAAAAAATCCAAGAATGGAAAAAGATGATAAAGAATATCAAAAAGGTCTATCAAACGTTTTTGCAGAAATTCATCGAGTTTTGAAACCAGAGGGTTTGTTAATTTTCACATTCCATCATAAGCGCTTAGAAGCTTGGGTTTCAATCATAGAAAGTCTTCTAGATAATCAATTCTATATTATAGCTGTTTATCCTGTTCGTGCTGAGATGGAAACCAGTACCCAGATTCGTGGGAAGAAAAGTATTGAATATGATATTATATTTGTCTGTAGAAAACGTCAAAGAGAACCAGAAGCTATTAAATGGGAAGTTTTATTGCCTGAGATTAAACAAAGTATAAAACAAAAATTTGATACTTTAACTAATAATAATGAATCCTTATCTAAGGAAGACGGATTGGTTGTCAAGTTAGGAGTAGGACTGAAACATTTTACAAATCATTATCCAAAAGTTACATCGCAAGGAAAGCTTTTTTCGTTACTTGAAGCTTTAGAAGATCTTACATTACTAGAGTGAAATAGCGATCGAAAAATTTCTTCACTATTCAAACTTCTTTTTCATAGATCCAACGTGTCAAATACATAAATGGAGTGTCGATTAAACCTAAGAACCATTTTGTTATTAACTGACCAACAATGAGCGTAAGCATAAAATCAATACTTATGACCTCTATTGAGGGATTAAATATTTGTTGGATGGACGGAAAAATAAAAAAAGCTAAAGGGATAAAGAGGATGGAATCTAACCCGAGACTTAAGATATCGCTAACAACATTTCTTATCCATAAATATTTCCACCACTCATTTCCCACATCTACTCTTTTTTGAATCCATGATCGAATTATATCATAAATCCAAGCATCAAATCGTTCGCTAATGAGAAAACTTATCCACGACGCTAGAGTTATTGCAGGAACAATGGCAAACGGGATTAAAGGGTCATCTCCTGCAGCAGGAAGGAATCCTGCAAATATCAAAAGAAAAACCATAATGACTTGACTAACTAGAGCAATCCAGATCATCTCATAAACTGCTTTTCTTCCGAATTTCTCGTTTACCATGTCTGTAACCTGTAAAGTAAAGGGAAATACAATTACTCCTACGGGGGCAGTAAAAATTGGTATGATACCCAAATTAGATAATAAGGATCCAATGAAGGGTATATGGACTAAGCCTAGATCAAACTCTGCTATTTTTGCTGCAAAAAATTGAGCTAGTGTTAGAAATAGTATGTAAATTCCTAATAATGCACGAGGAGAGTCACTTTTTACTGTATACCATGCACCAACATAAGTAACAAGGCCTAAGAGGAAAAAAATTCCTAAACTTACTATTAATCCTTCTACCATTAGTAAAAGCCTCCGTTTTCTTTCTATGCAAGCACTTTACTACTTCAAATGTTATGGATTACTCTATTAAAGTAATTAAGAGAGTTAATGAAAGTAATTTATACATTATTCCTTATTGAGAAAAAACTCTAAGCCATATTTGCTGGTTTTACTTTGATTCACTTCAATCTAATTTTATGCAACTCAATTAAAAGATATTAATGATCTTATATCACACAAAAGAGTCGTTAAAAAAAATATTGTCAAAAATTGGTCTTAATTAACCATTTTAACTTAGAAAATTAGATTCCACATAGTCGAGTATATCTTCTTTTAGTTCGTGAGCTTCTTCTGTCAAATAATAGAGTTTTCCGCGTGTATTATAAGCATCTGTACATTGAATCACTCCTTTTAGAAGTAATCCTTTAAGAATGCGAGTGATTGTTGAATATGAACTAATTTTACAATAAGATTTAATCTCTCGAGGCATTAACCCTCTAAAATGCATGGAAAGAGCGTCATATACTTGAATACGATTTTTTCCTCTCAGAATATACTCAAGCATTTCAATATTCTTTGAAGTCATTTACATCACTGATTCTTGGTCATTTCAATCATGTATTTACGAATTTTGAGGACTCTCTTGCCCTCGCTTATAGCATGTTGATATCTAACCTCTGAAATTCGTTTATGTTGCTTAAGCTTTTCCAAATTCGTTTTGAATTCGTCCCAATTAAGCTGGTTAGAATGAAACGCTATCCAAACTTCTTCGTAGCTCTGTAATTTATCTAGATTAACAGTTCTATTTCGGTGTTCTATAAATTTCTTCGCTTTACGCATTGCTCGATAATAGGTATCTTTTTTAATCTCATTGTCTATTAATTGACGATGAACAATAGTTTCAAATTCCTCTAATGATATTAAATTATTCTGAAGCTTTATCCATGCTGATAGGTAAGCTTTGGGCCGGCCAACAGCAGTTTTAGCGCTAGGACGGAGGGATTTAGCCGCTTTTAATCCAGTAATAGCTTCATCAGGAGTTAAATTCGCAATAAGCGACGCAAACTCACTTGCTGTTGTTTCATTCCAACCTTGTTCACGAGTAAGTGAAAGATTCAAAATATTAGTACCATCAGTACTTTTGGAGTTTATCAAGATTCCGCAACCCTGTTTAATAGCAAATCAATTTATAATTATGAATAATTTTCCTCTATTAAAAAATATTTTGCCAAGAAAAGAAGAAACCATTATCATATTTAGCCATAAAACTACTTTTCAGTACAAAAACTAGCCAATTTTCATTCAATATTTATAAATAAAATGCCTTTTTTTTTGGTAAAATTTAATTTACACATTAGAAAATTACCTCAGTTTGCGCACGAAATTGTGATCACAGAGTTTTCACCTCCTCTCACCCCCCCACTCGGATGACACACAGATGTTTGTGTCCATAAGGCTTTTGCTCCCTCCCTCCCCACAATCCATTTCAGTCGTATTCTATATTACTCCAGAAAGGCAATATAGAATGAATAGTACTAGTATTTAAGTTTTAGGTTTAATTACTTCATTCACAATGTTTAATTTTTCTCATATTTTAGCAAAAAAAATAAGCAATCTTACCACTCTCTATTTAATGAGACGAAAGATCAAAATAGAGAAAAAAAGAAAACTAGTTTTTATGATTTAATTGATAGTTTTATCAAATTTATTTAAACTATCTTTGTTCTGCAGAATCGAGTAAAACAGCTAAAGCAACAGCAAACTTACGGTTAAATAATCGTTGATTATCTGCTGTCATATCTAGAATGTATTTATCACCGATAGTCACTCTTCGGTTGAATTCACCAACTTTGACATGTTTTCCTCCGTTAAAAAGGTATATATCAAATTGCAGGCGAATTAACCAAGACATGAGCTCTACGACTCCTCCAATGATCGGAATCCATCCAATGATCCAGCGAACGTTTCGGATTAAACTAATGATGAGGCTTCTCGCTTTTACTTTACCAACTACCTTACCCGTACCATCACGAATAGTCCAGTTCTCTAGAAAGATACTTGACCAGAAATTCCTTTTCGCCTTACCTAAATTTTGGTTTGTTTCATTATCTAAGATGTCAAAATTAGCCCATGAATCAAACCACGAGTTATCCTTCATTGTCATGATTTCGGGGGAGGTTTTTGGGTCACCAATAAATACATGTAAATGTGTTTTTCGCCCAAAACGATCTCTTTTAATCCATAAGAGATCTTGATCGGTATCAACATCTTTGATATGATAAGCTTCCTGAGCTGAAAGCAATCGACGGTGTCTTTGTTGTATTCCAAATTTGTCGCGATCGAAGATTCCCACTTATAATCACCTACAATCAACTAATTTTCAGATGTCGCTAAGAAATTATAAAACTGCTTCTTTAATAAACATGCTAATTATATTTCTATCTTGAAAAAAAGCATAGAAAACTGTAATTTTAATACTTGAATTTATCCTATGAAAAAAGAAAAATAGAGATGTGAGTTGTATTAATCAGAACGAAGGATATTATGTCGAAGTGTTCTAGCAATGAATAAAAGTGTCAAAACACGGAATGCCCACAGAATAACTAGGAAGATTGGGGTCAAAGAGGGTGCGATCTCAGGGAGAATGGGTGTGAACGAAAAATGAGTCCAATATCCACAAAGATTCCCTAAGGATTCCATCATACCACCTACCATCATTGCAACGATCATTACAACAAGATTTTGTTTGAAGGTATGAGTTAAACCAAATAAAATTGAAAATATTAGGATTACAGCTATTAGAGCAATTATTAAGACTTGAGTTGTAGGATCTCTATTAAGGACTTCATCTGAACCTCCTTCAGCAACAAAAACTACTATAAAAATGCCTAATAATGCAAGCACCGGAAGAAAATTCATTATTTTTGCTACAAAACCACCTCTATATTCGGGTAAATTTATATACTTTAGAATCCAATTTGAGAGTCCAATAATAAGAATTACAAAGACAGGCCATCCAAATACAGCAAAAGCTAATCTTACAGGTTCACCATCAAGATAGTTCCAAAGATTTCCATAAGTGAATATTGTCTCATCGATCAATGCAAATAGTGCAGTAACTATTAACATGAATAATAATAACTTTGGTGATAACCTAGTAGTGTAAATTAAGAATGCTAATATTGCAATACCAAAACTCAAAAGAAAGGCAACAATCCACCCATAATTAGGTGTTTGTAGCTGACCGAGGGAATGTTCCCAAAATCCTCCAATGTAAAACCCTATGAAGGCTAATATAACAGCCATAATCCCTAACAAGAAGCTTATGATTTTTCCTGTTCTTTCTCTAATGGCTTTAAGCTCTACAAAGATCGTTTTCTCACTTTTCAAGTCAAAAAAGCTATTCCAGAACATAGGATCTGGATTGAATGGATCTTGGAGCTTTTGTCTAACTTTTAAAGAAGGAGCCTCTCCGACAAGATTCCATAGTATGGCCAGTTTTTCAGGGTTTAAAATCAGACCTTGTTCTCTTAAATCATGACTTGAAAATTGTTTCTGGAGTTTAGTTTGATTAAGTGCAAAGAACGCATAGGCACAGAGAAGACTTAAAGCAACTGCAATGGCTATCAGATCCATTCCTTTTACCGCCTCAGGATAATAATATAGAAGTCCTGCTAGCACTATGTAAGACAGAATGAATCCCAGTAAGCCAAAAAATGAAATTATTTTACCCAATCCACGTGTGGTCGTCATGGAGTGCCAAGTATTTGGTACAGCTAGTTTAATTCGTTTATCCTTGATTAGAAACCGCTTTAATTCCTTTTTTTCACAAGTGGCAACATCATGATGAAATTTATCATAACGGACTTTGGTGACCTTCCAATCAGACCCCTTTTGTTTTAGGTATACAAAAACTGGTGCGAAATCAATTTTATGTGTGAACAAAGATATAAAAGGTTGAATCATAATGATAAATACAATTATCGGAATAACTAAGAAGATTATGGACGTTATTGGTACATAAACGATATCTATGTAGTCTTTAAGAACTTCTATAGGAGGAATTATTGTAGAACCATTCCATCGCGGTGGAAGTTCATATAAAATCCCTGAAAAAATCACTGCATAAACTATCAAACTAAATTGATGGCGATAAATATACGATATTTTTCCCGTTCTCCTCCATCCCCTAATAGTTCTTATTACAGTTAACCCACCTGCGATTAAGAGGAATCCCATAGTAATTCCTATTGCAATATAGGTCCAAAACCAACTGGTTTCATCCGTTTGTGTAAAAATAATTACTCCAAGACCCGAAAGGAAAAGTGGTACAATAATATTATACCAACCAGACCAAAACCATTTTTGATGCATCCAAGTATATAGATATTGAATACATCGTTCTGAGGGATTATTCTGGTTTTCAAGAACTCGATACATCATCCCTCCAAACGATTTTGTTTTCTTTTCACTTCTCAATTCAAGACCTTGAAGCAACACTTCAGGAGTAAACTCACTTGCTAATTGGCTACTTTTTTCAGGTTGAGATCGTGTAATATCAATAGCTTCAAGTTGGGGGTTAACTAACAACTCAGGAGTGGTGCCAATAGTTAGAAGATGTTCTTTTAATTCTTCACTCGGCCATTTTTCAAAATTAATGCGCTTTTTTATCTCTTCAATCTTGGAAGATATCCTGAATTTCTTTCGTCCACCACGCAACCGTCCCCAAATGTTGAAAATGCCAGAAAAGATATCACTGAGTACTCCAAGAAAAGCTGGGGTAATATTTTCGAATATTGGTAATGTTGCTGTATCATAAAGCAGGAAGTCTGAAGCTGCATTCATAAATTTCTTCATTGTAGGAATCTTCAAAGTAAGTTCAATCGCATCATTATAAAACCGGGTAACTGTTGGATCGGGTTTTATCCATTTACCATCTTTAGGATGAGCGTATGGGAAGGAATTCCAGTCAAAGGTGACATCTCCTCGTCCCAACTCTTTTTGATGGGCTTTTTGTATATGTTCAATATCGTTTATTGGATCAAATCCCATCATAAATGCTGCGAGAGAATCAGCAGCGACCACATCATTAGAAATTATAATAGTTTCGTAATTTAATGGCTTACAAGTTAGAGGTCCAATAGATTCCCCTCCTATTGTGCCATCAATGATAGTTAAAGTTGGAGTAAATGCTGAATTCATATCTACAATAACATCTTCAATCCCAATCTTATGATATTTCGCTTTATCCCCCTCTGGGAATGTTCCATACATATTCTTCATCCCCAAAGTTACATTCGTGAGAAGATGAGTTTTCATGGCAGGAACAGAAATAATTACATCAGCATCTATCATTATCTTCGAAGCAATCGAGATACCAACTTTAGATGATGAACCAAAATCAAATTTGACGCAATTAGCTTTCCTTAGATTTATTAAAGGAAAATTATTATCTTTCGCCCAATCAATCCAGCCCTGTGCTTTTGCAACATCTTCAAAATCAGTCCATACCATATCAGAATCTACAATTAAACAGGTTGCTCCTATTTCATGAATGAGTCTAGCTAATTCTTCGATTAAGCTCTTAGATGTGAAAGACCCAGGAACATCTGGATTTCCCCCACAGATATTTGGTTTGACGACAACTTTATCACCTGGTTTTACAAAATTCTCTAATCCTCCGACTAATTCTAAAGCTTTATTGAGGGCATTCTTAGAGTGAGGGTCTCGAACTGCAGAGAGAAGAACTGGATCATCTTTTTGTCGCGCTCTAGAACGAGATTTAACATCATTTACAGTAAGAGGTTTTCCCCTTAGAACTTTAATAGCATGAGGATCAATGAGAGCACGTGTAAATTCATAACCTACCCAAAGAAATAATGGATAGAGTAAGAAAATTCCCACTGCTAAAACAAGAGGAATATCTTGGATACCAGTAACATCAGTGTGCAACATCCACTCCTTTCCTGGTATTGATTCAAAATACGGAGGAGTCAAGTCAAAAAGATTAATAGGCCATTCCATCAAATCCAGAAATAAAGCTCCGCTTACAATCCAGAAAATTAAAAGGATAAAGAATCCAATTATGCGAGTAAACTGTGAAGAAATGAATTTTTTGTTCAAAAACGCTAGTACAATGCCGCACAGGAAAAGTGCTGGAGGATCCAAGATAAATGACATTTTTTAACACGCTTCTTATAATGATTTTAATAAAAAATGAACTTTTACATATTTGTAAAAGTTGTTGTTTAAATATTCTTTTTTATAATTATGACTTTGATCTTCCTCAAAAAATAAGCTATAGGAAACTTTAAGCTCTCCTTCTAAGTAAATAAATTTACAGATCTCTGATAATATATCTTTTTTAAAAAGGATATTTCTGGTTCCATTTAGCCAAATACTTGAATAGTAATTGTAAATCAAGGTTATAAAGCAAATTTTTTTCTTGTTTCTTTAGTTCTGATCTGAAAGTTTTTAATGAAACTTGTTTTGGCATTTTATTCAAAAGTTCTGATAATATTTGCTCTGATCCTAATTTTTGCTCATTTTCAGCTATACGTCTTAGTAATCCACGCTGTAAGCTTTTAGCTAGCATCTTTTTCCATAAATCATCGTAATTGGTTCCATTTGCATATGCAAGGCCAGCTGCATAACCAGATATGATAGCACTATGTATACCAAAACCTCTAAATGCATCTAAAAGCCCTGCTCTCTCTCCAACCATTAACGTTGAGCCATTCACGGCAGTATCGGGTAATCCAAAGTTTCCCACACCTCTTAATTGATGTTTTACTGAAGCACCCTCAACATATTCACTAAATTGTGGAATTTTTTCCATAACTTTTCTATAATTTTTCTTCACTGTTATTTTCTGATATGGATTAAATGATCCCAAAATAATCGTTGCTTCACTATGAGCATATGGAAGTATACAGGCATATCCAAAAGGGCAATATTCAGAATTTTGTAGAATGATTATCGTACTGGTATCCTCTACATCAACAAAATGTTCACCATATCCTGTACAATGGCTATATTTTGGTCCAGTCGCTAGAATATCAGGGTGATTGAAAGTCGAGTTCCAGTTAATTTCCACACCTAAGGAAAGAGCTTGTTGTAGCAACTCATTGTCTATACTTGAATCTGTGCCTCGAGCGGTAGTGAAAAATATGGGCTCATTGTCAGACTGAATTTCAAAGTAACTATCTGGATTAAGAAGGTAAATTTGTTTATAAACAGGGTAGAGATTATCCAACTTAAACCCGAGGCCCCGATATTCTTCAATGATATCTGATTTAGAATCATAATTTCGTATTGCATTGATTCCACGAGAGATTTTATTCTCAATAGATTTTGCCTTATCTCGGACTTCCACTTTTTCCTCAGTTAATCGCGCAGCTGTGATAGCTGCGCTTAAACCTGCAATACCAGC